>CAZVSO010000034.1:0-20062 GCA_964629425.1 uncultured Gemmatimonadaceae bacterium | reverse complement strand
CTGACCGGCACCGGCAACATCGGCTCCGGCCGCATGATCCTGGAATACGCGCGCCGCGGGTGCGAGTCGGTTCAGCTCCACACCTTTTTCCAGCTGCCGCTTGCCGAGTACCCGGCCACGGCCGGCTCGCGCACCCAGCGAGCGCTGCACGCGCTGGTGCTCGATCCGCGCGACGGATTGATCGCGGCGCTTCTGCAGCTCGAGGCGCGGGGAGCGGTCGAGCGCCGCGGCGGCGAGCTGCGATTTCTCGACGTGGTCGCGCATGCGCATCGAGCGCACTGAGCTCTACGAGCTGACCCTCCCGCTGGTCGAGCCGTTCGTCATCTCGGGCGGCACGATCACCGAGCGACGCTCGCTGATCGTGGTGCTGCGCGACGACGCGGGGCACACGGGCTACGGCGAGTGCCCGCCGTTCGCGCTGCCGTTCTACTCCGAGGAGACGCTGGCGGGTGCCGGTGACCTTCTCGCGCGCGTGCTGATCCCCCGCGTGACGGGGAAATCGTTCGAGTCGCCGGAGGCGCTCGACGCGGCGCTGCGCGACGGCGTGCGCGGCAACTGGTTCGCCCGTGCCGCGGTGGAGACCGCCGCCTGGGATCTCGAGGCCCACGCCCGCGGGACGGGGCTCGCGGCCCTCCTGGGCGAGCGGCTCGGCGTGCGACCAGCGGCGAGCGTCGCGTGTGGTGTCGCGCTCGGCATCCCCCCCGGACGCGACCCCGGCGTGCTCACCCGCTGGGTCGCCGGCGCCGTGGAGCGCGGCTATCGTCGCGTGAAGATCAAGGTCGCTCCCGGGTGGGATACCGCCGCGGTGCGCGCGGCGCGCGACGGCCTGGCCGGCGCCGACCTGCCCCTGACCGTGGACGCAAACGGGGCCTACGAGTGGCCGGCGCACGAGGCCAACCTCCACGCACTGGACGACGCCGGGTTGCTCTTCATCGAGCAGCCGCTCGCGCCGGACGAGCTGGTGGGCCACGCGAAGCTGGCCCGAGCCCTCAGGACGCCGGTGTGTCTGGACGAGACCCTGCGCGACGCGCGCGCGGCGCGGCAAATCGTCGAGCTCGAGGGGCCTCGCGTGTGGAACATCAAGGTCCACCGGGTGGGCGGCCTCAGCGAGGTGTGCCGCCTCTATCGCCTCGCCGAGGGCTACGGCGCCGAGCTGTGGGCCGGGACGATGCCGGAATCGGGCATCGGCTCCCAGGCCGCGCTCGCGGCCGCGGCGCTGCCGCGCTTCGTGTATCCCTCGGACCTCGAGCCCAGTACCCGGTGGTTCGGCCGGGACGTGGACGTCATCAAGCTCACAATGGGCAAGGACGGACGCATGGCCGTGCCGGGATCGTCGGCGGGCCGGCTGCTCGACCCGGGTCGGTTCCGGGCGGCGAGCCGGCGCCTGGGGTGAGAGCGGGAACGGGACGCGGGAAACGGGATACGAGAGTCCCAAGCCCTCTGATCGCACCACGTTTCACGTTTCCCGCGTCCCGTTTCTCGCTTCCCCTTTCCCCTTTCCGGCTTCCCGGCGTAGCTTATGTCCCCATGACCAGGCCCCCGCCCGCATACTGGGCCGCCCATCTCTACCTGACGCCCCACAAGCGGCCCCGGGCCGAGGCCCCGTTGCGCGACCTGCCGCAGCGCGCCGCGCAGCGGTTCCGCACCGCGCGCGTCGGCATCCGGGCCCTGAAGCACGTCACCGAGCAGGTGGTCTTCCTCGGCACCACGTGGAAGTGGGTGTGGATGTACGAGGTCGGCGGGCGCAAGCTGGGATACCTGCACCCGATGCAGTCGGGCGCGAGCGGAACGTTCGTGCTCACCGAGGCCGAGGAGCGGGAGCTCGTCACCGCCGATGGGCTGTCGCGCGTCGTGAAGTACGCGGTGCGCGGCGGCGTCGTGGCGGATGGTGTGCGGTGGTGCTGGATGAACTTCCCCGACCTCGAGACGGTCGAGGCGTTCGTCGACGTCGTCCGGCGGAAGCATCAGTTCCTGGCGCGGCCGGAATGACGATGGTGGGACCTTGATTAATCAAGGTCCCCCCGTAATCTTCGGGGACCCGCAGTCCGATCCGGTTCACAATACGGCGATCCGTTCGCCATCGAGGGCCCGACGCGCTTGATGACGACCCAGTGGAGTAGGCTCGCGCCGTTCCAACTCGCTGGCCCACGGCCCCGGCGCGCGGCCGCGACTCCCCTGGTTGGAACGGTGCTCGCGGCCGGAAGCGTTCTCGTACTACTCTGCGGCGCGCCGGCGGTCGCCCAAGACGGACAGGGGCGGCCGGTCGAGCCTCCCATCATCAGCGACACCGGAGCCCTTGAGGGGCTCCGCCAGCCGATCTTCTTCCGTCACGACATCCACGCGGGCAAGGACCAGATTCCTTGCCTCTACTGCCACAGCACGGTCACCGTGTCGAGCGAGCCCGGCATCCCGGCGCTGGAGACGTGCATGGGCTGCCACTTCCTCATCGCGGGCTCGACGGATTCCCATCGCGCCGAGATCCAGAAAGTGCGCGATGCCTGGCGCGATCGCCGGCCGCCCGAATGGCTGCGGGTCCACGCGGTGCCCGACTTCGTGCGCTTTCCCCATCAGCGCCACATCAAGGTGCTGGGGACGGCGAGCTGCGACCAGTGCCACGGCAACGTGGCGGGGATGGCACAGGTGTCCCAGGTGTCCACGCTCAAGATGGGCTGGTGCGTCCGGTGTCACGTGGAGCGAGGCGTGACGCGGGATTGCCTGTCTTGCCACTATTAGCGCCTCGGAGACGCGCATGACGGACGGGATGAACCGCAGGCGATTCCTGAAAGTGCTCGGCGTGACCGGCGGCGGCGCGGCCGCGATGAGCGCGTGCGGCATCGGGTCGGAGCCGCAGCAGAAGCTTATCCCCTACCTCGTGCCACCCGAGGACCAGATCCCCGGGGTCGCCACGTACTATGCGACCACATGCCGCGAGTGCTCCGCCGGCTGCGGCCTGCACGCGCGCGTGCGCGAGGGTCGCGTGGTCAAGCTCGAGGGCAACCCCGACTCGCCCATCAACAACGGGCGCCTCTGCGCGACCGGCCAGGCCGCGCTCCAGGGGCTTTACAATCCGGACCGCGTGCGGACCCCGCTCGCGCGCAATGCCGCCGGGCAGCTCGAGCCGGTCGCCTGGGACGAGGCGCTAGCGCAGCTCGCGGCCCGGGTCACGGGGGCACGGGCGACCAGCGGGGGCATCGTCTTCGTCACGGGCCACGAGACCTCGACGTTCGGCGACCTGGTGGACGACTGGATGCGCGCGGTCGGCGGGCGGCGCGTGACCTACGAGCCGTTCGCCTACGAGGCGCTGCGCGAGGGCAACCGGCTCGCGTTCGGGGCTCCCACCGTCCCGTTCTACGATTTCGCTGCCGCCAGGTACGTCGTCTCCTTCGGCGCCGACTTCCTCGACACCTGGCTGTCACCCGTCAGCTTCCAGCAGGGTTTCGCCGCCGCGCGGGCGCCGGGCGGTCGCGGCGCGCCGGCGAAGCTCGTGTTCGTGGGTCCGCGTCTCTCGACCACGGGCATGAACGCCGACGAGTGGATCGCAGCGGCGCCGGGGACCGAGGGCATGCTGGCGCTCGCGATGGCGCAGGTGATCGTCAGCCGGCGGCTCGCGCCGGTGCCGGCCGACGCGGCGCGCCTGGGTGACCTGCTCGCTGGCTACGCGCCCGAGCGGGTGGCCGAGCGGGTGGGCATCGAGGCAGCGGTGATCGAGCGGCTGGCCGTGGAGTTCGCGGCGTCGGGTGCGGGGCTCGCGGTCGCGGGCGGTATGGCCGCGCATTACCCCAACGGCGCGGCGATCGTCGCGGCAGTGAACCTGCTGGGCTACGTCGCGGGTACGATCGGCAAGACCGTGCGGTTCGGCGCCGACCTCGCGTCGGGCGGCGCCTTCCGCGATGTCGCGGCGCTCCAGGGCGACATGGCGACGGGTCGGGTGGCGGTCCTCATGATTCACGGGGCCAACCCGGGCCACTCGTTGTCCGGCGGGTTCTGGCAGGCGTGGGGCAAGGTCGGTTTCAAGGTCAGCTTCTCCTGCTATCTCGACGAGACGGCGGCCGCGGCCGACCTCGTCCTCCCCGACCTCCATCCGCTCGAGCAGTGGAGCGACTCGCGGCCGCGCGCCGGCGTGTACGCGCTGCAGCAGCCCGTCATGCAACCCGTGGCTCCCGACGCACGGCACGCGGGCGACGTGGTGCTGGGACTGATGGGGCGACCGGGGACCTTCAAGGACCAGGTGCGCACCCGCTGGCAGGAGCTGCACGCGCGCTACGGTCGCGGCCGGAGCTTCGAGCAGTTCTGGACGGATGCGCTGCAGCACGGCGGCCTGTACGAGCGGGCGGCGGAGCGCCCGGTGCGACTTGGGCCCGACGCGGCGCGGTTCCTAGCGGCCGAGCCCGCGCCGCGGGGCGCGGCGGACGGCGACCACACCGTCGTCGTCTTCCCGCACCCCGTGCTGCACGACGGGCGGGGTGCGAACAAGCCGTGGCTTCAGGAGCTGCCCGATCCCGTGTCCAAGATCACGTGGCATGCCTGGGTGGAGGTGCACCCGCAGACGGCGGCCGCGCTGGCGGTGGTGAGCGGCGACGTGGTCCAGCTCGAGTCGCCGCACGGCGGCGTCGAAGGGCCGGTCTGGGTCACGTCCACGGTGGCCCCCGGCGTCCTCGCGGTGCCGACGGGGCAGGGGCATCGGGAGTACGGCCGGTACGCCCGTGAGCGCTCCTTCAGCGCCTTCGACCTGCTGCCCCCCGGGGCGAACGCGTACGGCGGCCGCGACTTCACGGTCCCGGTGGCGGTGCGCAAGACGCGCGACCACCGCCGGCTCGCCACTACCGAGGGGAGCCCGCGGGCGCGGGGCCTCGAGTCGGCGCATCTGCTGTCGGTCGCGCAGGCCGCCGCCCTCGCCCCCGGCGAGCGGCCGTTCGAGCACGAGGAGTTTCCGCGCTACGCCGGCGAGGCGATGGAGGGCTGGGCCGAGGCGCAGAAGCACAAGACGGAGCTCGGCAACTACGGCGGCGCGCAGCCGCGCTGGGGCATGGCGATCGACCTGTCGCGCTGCACCGGCTGCTCGGCGTGCGTGACGGCGTGCTATGCCGAGAACAACATCGCCACGGTGGGCGAGGACCTGGTGATGCGGGGCCGCGAGATGAGCTGGCTGCGGATCGAGCGCTACTTCGCGCCGGGGGAGCAGGACCGGCCGGGCCCGGCCGTGAGCCTGCCGATGTTGTGCCAGCAGTGCGGCAACGCGCCGTGCGAGCCCGTGTGTCCGGTGTACGCGGCGTACCACACGCCCGACGGGCTGAACGGGCAGGTCTACAACCGCTGCGTCGGCACGCGCTACTGCGGCAACAACTGCCCGTACAAGGTCCGCTACTTCAACTGGTACAACTTCGCCGAGCCGGGCGGTGCCTGGGAGGCGTGGCCCGAGCCGCTGCATCTGCTGCTCAACCCGGACGTGACCGTCCGCGAGAAGGGTGTGATGGAGAAGTGCACTTTCTGCGTGCAGCGGATCCGCGGGGCGCAGAACAAGGCCCGGCTCGAGGACCGCACGGTGCGGGACGGCGAGATCGTCCCGGCCTGCGCGCAGTCCTGTCCGTCCGAAGCGATCGTGTTCGGCGACCTGAACGATCCCGCATCGCGGGTGCGCCAGGTGGCCGAGAACCCGCGCGGCTACCACGTCCTGGCGAACCTGAATACCCGGCCCGCAGTCACCTACCTCGCCCGCGTCGTGCACCACGATGTCCCGGCGGCGCCCGCGGGTAGTGGCGCGGAGCACTGAGGATGGAGACGCGTCCCACCGTCACGTACGACTACGTCACACGCACCATCGCGCGGACGCTGGGGAATCCGGGCCGGGGCTACTACCTGCTGCTCGGCGGCGCGGTCACGCTGCTCGCGATCGGCATCGTGTGCCTCGTGCTGCTGCTGCGCTACGGCCTCGGGCTCGCCGGCTACTCCCACCCCGTCTACTGGGCGGTGTTCATCACCTGTTTCGTCTTCTGGGTGGGCATCGCGCACTCGGGGACGCTGATCTCGGCGATCCTGTTCCTGTTCCGCTCGGGCTGGCGCACGGCCGTCTACCGCGTCGCGGAGGCGATGACGGTGTTCGCCGTGATGACGGCGGGGCTCTTCCCGCTGATCCACATCGGGCGCCAGTGGTACTTCTACTGGCTGATCCCCTATCCCAACGAGCGGGGGCTGTGGCCCAACTTCAAGTCCCCGCTCATCTGG
This sequence comes from uncultured Gemmatimonadaceae bacterium, assembly GCA_964629425.1. Lineage (GTDB taxonomy): Bacteria > Gemmatimonadota > Gemmatimonadetes > Gemmatimonadales > GWC2-71-9 > CAZVSO01. Next base: position 13,840 of record CAZVSO010000034.1, on the reverse strand, counting down.
GACGAGTTCGCGATCGGGACGTACTTCATCGTCTCGACCTGCTTCCTGATCCTCGGGCTGATCCCGGACATCGCCGCCGTGCGTGACGTAGCCACCGGGTGGCGCAAGAAGCTCTACCAGATCACGGCGCTCGGCTGGCGCGGCACCAATGAGGAGTGGCGCCACTTCACGCGGGGCTACCTCTACCTCGCGGCGCTCGCCACGCCCCTCGTGCTGTCGGTGCACAGCGTGGTGTCGTGGGACTTCGCCATGGCGATCGTCCCGGGCTGGCACGCCACGATCTTCGCGCCCTACTTCGTGGCCGGCGCGATCTACTCGGGCTGCGCCATGGTGATCACGCTCCTCGTGCCCATCCGCAAGCTGTTCAAGCTCGAGGCGCTCATCACCATCCGTCACTTCGAGAACCTGGCCAAGCTGTGCCTGCTCACCGGCACCATCGTCGGCTACGCGTACGTGTGCGAGTACTTCATCGCCTGGTTCAGCGGCAACCCGAGCGAGCGCGCCGCGTTCTGGTACCGCGCCTTCGGGCCGTACTGGTGGGCCACCTGGACGATGATCACGTGCAACGCGTTCCTGCCGCAGCTCCTGTGGTTCAAGAAGATCCGGACCACCGTGGTGGGGCTGTTCGTGATCTCGATCTTCGTGAACGTCGGCATGTGGTTCGAGCGCTACGTCATCATCGTCGTGTCCCTGGCCGGCGAGCCGTACACCAGGTGGGCGAACGACGTCTACAACCCGACGTGGGCCGATTGGGGCATCATGGCGGGGAGCTTCGGCTGGTTCTTCATGTGGTTCCTGCTGTTCGTGAAGAACTTCCCCGCGGTCTCGATCGCCGAGGTGAAGGAAGTGCTGCCGCCGCCGCGGCGGGGCGCGGCGAAGCGGGTGCGCGCATGAGCGAGCTGCCCCGCATCCCCGTGCGGCTCCCCGGGCCGCTGCACGACATCTTCCGGCCGCCCCCGACCCCCGGCGTGCTCGGCGTGTTCGCGCACCTCGACGCGACCCTGGACGCCATCAAGCAGCTGCGGGCTCGGGGGCACACGGATTTCACCGTGTACTCGCCGATCCCGCGCCACGAGATCGAGGACGCGCTCGGCCAGGCGGTGAGCCCGGTGCGCATGTTCACGCTCATCGGCGGCATCGCCGGGTGCGCCACCGGCGCCTGGCTCACCCTGTGGATGTCCTACGACTGGCCCGTCGTCGTCGGCGGCAAGCCCGTGGGGTCGGTGCCGCCCTACATCATCATCATGTTCGAAATGACGATCCTGTTCGGGGCCCTCACCACGCTGCTTGGCATCCTCTTCAACTCGGCGTTCGCCGCGCGGCGGCTCGGGACCATCGCCTACGACCCGCGCTTCACCAACGACAAGTTCGGCATCTTCGTGCCCGCCGTGGCCGAGCGGGCGGCCCCGGTCGAGGCGCTGTTGAGGCAGAACGGCGCGGAGGAGGTGCGGCGTGGGTAGGACCGCTCGCGTCGCCGTGGCGCTTGCGCTTCTCGCCGCCTGCAATCCCGACGACGTGGTGCATCGGATCGGGTGGTTCTCGACCATGCGCCACCAGCGCAGCGTGAAGCCATACGCCATGCCGCTGGCGCCCGTGCCGGGCACGGTTCCCGTGACCGGGGTCGAGATCGACTCGCTCGGCGCCGCCGAGGCCGACCGGCTCGCCAACCCGCGGGCGCGCACGTCGGAGTCCATCAACCGCGGGCAGTGGGTTTACGAGACCTACTGCCTCGTGTGCCACGGGGCGGGCGGCGCCGGTGACGGGCCCATCTCGGCCACGGCCGGCGGGCCGTTCCCGGGGATCCGTTCCCTGGTGGACGCGCCGGCGCGCGCGCGCAGCGACGGCTACATCTACGGCGTGGTGATCAACGCGCGGGGCATGGGCCGCGGGCTGATGCCGCGCTACGGCGACAAGATCCGGGGCGACGACCGCTGGGACGTCGTGAACTACGTGCGCACGCTCCAGGGCCGCCAGGCCGGAGCGGGGCCCGGCCGATGAGCGCCGTGGCGACCGTCGATCGCGCCGAGCTGGCCCGGAAGGCGCGGGCCGCGCCGGCGCGGGCACTGGCGCTCCTCGGCGGCGTCGCGGCGCTCGCCGGCGGCGCGGTGCTACTGCTCGGCATCATCGGCGCCGCGCCTGGCCGCACGTGGTGGGCCTACCACACCAACTTCGTCTTCTGGTCCGCGTTGGCCCAGGGGATGGTGGTCTTCGCCGCGACCCAGAAGCTCGCCAAGGGACACTGGTCGGGGTTCGTGGTGCGGTTCGCCGAGGCGGCCGTGGCGTTCCAGCTGGTCGGGCTCGTGCTGTTCGTGGGGCTGTTCCTCGGGCGGGAGCACATTTTCAGTTGGATCGACGAGCCGCGGACCGACCTTGGCGGCTGGCTCACGACGCGTTGGTTCTTCGCCCGCAACGGCGTCATCCTCGCCCTGCTCGCCTGGCTCTCCTGGCGCTTCGTGCGCCACGACCTCGCGCCGGACCGCGAGGAGCTGGCGACGGGGCGCCCCGTGGAGCTGGACGAGCGAGGGCAGACCACGATCACCCGCGAGGCCGCGTTCGTCGCGCTGGGCTACGCGTTCGGGTACAGCTTCCTCGGCTACGATCTCGTGATGTCGCTGGCCCACAAATGGGTGAGCAACCTCTACGGCGCGTTCTACTTCATGGGGAGCTTCCTTGCGGGCCTGATGACACTGGCGATCCTCACTCTCGCCCTGCGGCGGGCGATGAACCTCGAGCGGCTGATCTCGTCCCGGCAGCTCCACGACCTGGCCAAGCTGTGCTTCGGGTTCAGCGTGTTCTGGGCCTATCTCTTGTTCTCCCAGTTCCTCGTGATCTGGTATGGCAACCTGCCCGAGGAGACGTACTTCATCTTCTACCGGCTGTGGGGCGCGTGGCGGCCGGTGGGGATCGCGGTGTTCCTGATGGTATTCCTCATCCCCTTCGTCGGACTCCTCGGCGCCCGACCGAAGAAGTACCCACCCACGCTGCTCGCCTTCGCGCTCGTGAGCGTTACCGGCATCTGGCTCGAGCGCTATCTCGAGATCGTGCCGTCCGTCAACCACGGCGCAGGCCCGGCCATCGGGCTCCCCGAGATCGGCGTGACGCTGTTCTTCCTCGGACTGTTCCTCCTGGCCTACGCCGCGTTCGCCGCCCGTTACCCGATGGTCTCGCCGCGCCTCGCCGCCGACACGATCGAGCGGGAGCAGCACGGACCGTAGCTGCCAGCGGTCAGCCATCAGCCGTCAGCAGTAGTTCTCCTTCCGGGCAGGCACCTGATACCAGGCACTTGACACCACAGGTTCGATGCACGAGGGTGCGCAGAGAGAGGAGGCTCCATGCGTCGGACACGATTTGCCATCATGGCGGTGCTGGCCGGGGTCGGCGTCGCGTGCGGTGAGGACTACGGCACCGGGGGTGGCGGCGGCTGCACGCCGACCGCGACCCAAGTGTGCATGACCGGCTCGGCGTTCAACCCGACGAGCCGTACCGTCACCGCCGGCACCACGGTCACATGGCGGAATGGCGACGCAGTGACCCACACCGTCACCAGCAGCCCGGGTTCCGCCGAGGCGTTCAATCAGTCGGTAAGCGGCGGTGCCACGTTCGCACGTGCCTTCCCGACCGCGGGCACCTTCAACTATCACTGCACGATCCATGGGGCGCCGACGACGGGCATGCGCGGCACGATCGTGGTGAACTGAACGGGAAACGGGAAACGGGAAACGGGAAGCGAGTCATGGGGTTCCGTCGATTCGTCGATCGCGACGGCCGCGCCTGGGAGGTGCGGAACCGTTCCCAGGCCGAGTGGGATTTCGAGCCGGTGCCGGGCAACCCGGGGCCGGTGCGCACCGCGCCCGCGCCCGGTTACGAGCGTGATCCCTACGAGCTGAGCATCGAGGAGCTGCAGCGCTTGCTTGACGGCGCGCCGCAGGCGCCCTCGCGCTCCAAGCCCTCCCCGTTCAAGGAGTGACGATCTACCTTTCGTCGCCATGACCGAGACGCTCGAAGCCTTCCGTCATTTCCGCGAGAAGATGAACGCTGCCATCCTCGAGGCGGGCAACGTCAACATCAATCGCTTTTTCGCGCTCGACACCCGGACGTACGAAGACGGCGCGCTGCCGGCGAAGACCAAGGAGCTGCTCGGCCTCGTGGCCTCGATGGTGCTGCGCTGCGACGACTGCATCACGTATCACCTGGTGCGCTGCCGCGAGGAGGGTACCACCGACGCAGAGCTGTACGAGACGTTCTCCGTCGCCCTCGTGGTCGGCGGCTCGATCGTGATTCCACACCTGCGCCGAGCGGTGGCGCACCTCGAGGAGCTGCCCGCCCGGTGAACGTGTGGCGTGCGGCGGCCGACCTGGCGCGGCAGGGCGCCTCCGGCGCACTGGCCACCGTGGCCCGCGCCCGCGGCTCGACCCCGGTCCCCGCGGGGGTCAAGATGCTGGTGGGGCCGGCGGGACGCCTGGTCGGCACGGTGGGTGGTGGGTGCGTCGAGGCCGACGTGATCCGCGCGGGGCTCGAGGCGCAGCAGGCGGGCCAGCCGGCACTGGTCACGCACACCCTCAACGCGGATCTCGCGGGAGACCTGGGACTGTCCTGCGGCGGCACCGTGGACGTTTTCGTGGAGCCCCTCGTGTCCGACGAGGCCTACATCCGCGTGCTTGAGGCGGCGGCGGGCGCCGAGTCGGGGCTCGTGACCACGGCCACGGAGTGGCGCGACGGTCCGGAGAAGAGCTTCGCGCCGCTGCCCGACGGCGCGCCGACCGCCGAGTTAGCTACGCTCACCGGCGACCGGCGGTTCGTGATCGAGCGGCTCGTGCTGCCGCCCCGCGTTGTGGTCTTCGGCGCGGGACACGTCGGTTCGGCGATCGCCCGGGCCGCCTACGCCGCGGGGTTTCGCGTCGTCGTCGTGGACGACCGCGCCGAGTTCGCCGACCCAGCACGGTTTCCCGAGATGAGCGTGTACGCGGGGACCGCCGACGACACCCTGACGCGCTACCCGCTGGGTCCAGCGGATGCCGTCGTCATCGCGACGCGCGGGCACCGCCAGGACGCCGTCATCGTCGAGAAGGTCGCGCTCTCCCCGGCGGGCTACGTGGGATTGCTCGGCAGTCGTCGCAAGAAGCTGGTTGTGACGAAGGGACTGACGGCCGCCGGGGTCCCGCGGGAGGCGCTTGAGCGGGTGCGGGTGCCGGTGGGTCTGGCCATCGGCGCGGTGACGCCGGAGGAGATAGCTGTCTCCGTCGTGGCGGAGCTGATTTCGTGGCGAAGGGGGGAAGCGGGAAGGGGGAAGGGGGAAGGGTAGGGCCGGGATCCGTCGTACCCTGCCCCCTTCCCGCGTCCCCCTTCCCCGGTTCTTACTCCGGTATCGGCCTCACGCCCTCGAGCAGTTTGTTCAGCGAATCGGTGTCGAGCGGCCCCGCGATCTCGACACGCAGGCCACCGACGTAGCGCGCCAGGCGCTCGTTCGCGGCCGCCACCTGCCGGGGAGCCTCGACCGCTTCGCGACGCACCGCCCGCTCCTCGTCAGGAACAGTCGCGCGTTGCTGGAACAGCTGGATCACGCGGCTGGAGTCGAGCTCCTGCTCCACCACCACGACGCCGTCGCCCGCCGGGCTTTCGCGGAGGTTCCGGATCCGGAGGCCGGGCACCGCCACGGGCTCCGTGCCCAGCAGTGTGCGAGCCGGTGCTCGGGGGATCACACGCCAGGTCGTGGTGACGAGGTCGCGGGGCACGATGCCTTGCGCCCGCGCGACGTCGACGGCGGGGGGCGCCTGCGCGGCTGCCGCGGGCTGGCCGCCCCGCACCTGAACGTCGGGGGCAGCGGTCACGGCCCGGGGGGCCGGCGGGGCGGCGGCCGCCTCGACGTCTTGCTGCCGCTCGTCGGCTGCAGCGTCCAGGGCGACGACGCCGCCATCGATCCCAAAGGGGACGCTATCGCGTTCCCGTGCCCCGGTCTTGGCTGCACGTTGGTCCACCCGGTCGGCGGCGCCTGTCGCGGCGGGCTCTGCGGGCCGGTCGTTGCGGCCTGGCGCGCGTGGCGCGCTCGCGTTCGATCGGGTGTCTGCATCGACCAGTTCCCGCTCGGGCGTCGCGACGGGCGCTGCGTCTTCGGTGACGGTGTTGAACGATTCATCCCCCGTCCCCCGTCCCCCGTCCCCCATCGTCCGTCCCAGGTCGCCCCGCGCGTACCATCCCGTGACCAGCGCGAGCGCCACCGTGGCCGCCCAGGCCAGGGGAACGACGACGCGTGGCCGGCGGCGAAGTCGGTGCAGCGGTGGGGCCGCGCGCTCCGGTGGCGCCGCGTGCCCCAGGAGTTGAGCCGCCCGCTCGATCAGCGCGCGCTCTTCCTGGAGCCGCGCGCGGCAGGCGGCGCACTCGGCCAGGTGCGCGTCGAGGCGAGCCGCCTCGACGGCCGACAGCTCGCCGTCCAAGTACCCGTGCAGAGTTCCATCATCCACGTGCGACATCGGCTTCCTCAGTTCCCGCCTCGTAGGCTTCTACCAGTCGCCGCCGGGCACGGGAGAGCGTGGTGCCCACCGCGCCTCGCGCGAGTCCTGTCTGCGCCGCGATCTCGCCGTAGGACAGTCCGCCGTCCCACAGGAGCAGCACTTCCCGGTCCCGGGGCGTGAGCTGCTCCAGCGCCGTGCGGACCCGGGCCTGCTCGGTCTCCGCCTCGACTGCTTCGTCAGGCGGCGCGGCCACGGGCGCCGGCGTGTTTGTGAGCAGCGTGAGATGCCGCCGCTCCCGCAGCGCCCGCCGGGCCTCGTCGCGTGCCAGATTCGCCGCCACCACGAACAGCCATCCTCTCGCGTTGTCCGGTTTGTGCACCAGCGCCCTTGCGAACGCCTCCTGCGCGAGGTCCTCCGCGCGCTCGGGGTCCCAGACCTTGCGGTACAGGAACCGCACGAGCGCGCGGTAGGTGGTACGGTAAACCTCAGCCAGGTCCTCGGGCATGCCCCCGCTCAGGATCGGAAGTCGCGCACCACCCGGGCCAGCTCGCCGGCCGCCCAGGTGGTCTTGCCGCTGGCTTCAATCTTGACGCTCAGCCCGCGGCCTGCCACGAGCACGCTCGGTTCGAGCGCCGCGGCTTGCACCAGCTCGGGGAGTGCCCGCAGCAGGGCGAAGTAAGCATCGCTGAACGGCGCCACGGTCACGATCCGCAGCGAGTCGCTGTGGCGCAGGTCGGTCCAGGTGCTATCGCGCCGGACGAAGAGCCGGGCACCGACGCGCTGCGTCGGCGCGATCTCGCGGGGACGACCGCCTCGCAGAACGATTTCGTCCGCGGCCGCCGGGCTTGCGGTGACGACGACCCCGTCCGTGAGGACGGTGGCGTTCGCCATCCTGGCATCGCTGGCCGATTTCGCCACCGCGGTCGCACCCGCCTGGTCGCGAGGCACGATCGGCTGCGCCATGATCTGCTCCTCGGCCCGCTCACGGGCGACCTGCGTGGGTTCTTGCACCAGGTAGGAAGTGTACTCGGTCAGGATCCCGTAGCGCAGCGCCAGCTCCTTGAGCGCCTCGACGATCTCGCGGTTGGCGCCGTGCAGCCGGATTTCGCGCGCCAGTGCGCCGGCCTTTCGAGCGGCCCAGAGGGACGCGATGTAACCGTTGGCGGCCTGCTCATCGGGGAAGCGCGCCTCGGTCGTGAACCGCTCCGCGCGCCCGTTGCGCCGACCCGTCACCGTGACGGACCGCTCCCCGCTGCCCGCTCCCCGATAGCGTCCAAAGACGACCAGCTCGTCCCCTGTGAAGAGATCAGGCAGGCTCCCGGGCTGCACGTCGTACACCTCCAGACCGTCACCCGTCCGCAGCGCCAGGTTCGTGAGGACGGGTGTGGCGATCTTGGCGGCGAGCGCGCCCACGGCCTGCTCGATGTCGGCACCGGGCCGGATGTACTCGGTCGTGCCCCGGGCCCGCTCGGTGAGCCGGTCCAGCACATAGGTGTTCACATCGTATCCGATGCCGAAGGCGAACACGCTGAAGCGGCCGCGCTCCTGCTCTGCCCGGTTCGCGATCGTCTCGGGATTCTGCTCGCCCACCGTGGGCATCCCGTCCGTGAGGAATACGACGACGCCGAGCGCACCTTCGGCCGGGGCTTCGACGAACGCCTCGGCCAGGGCGCCGGCGATGTTCGTGCCGCCCTGGGGGCTCAGGCTCCGCACCCAGTCAACGGCCCGTTGCCGCTGCCCGGCATCGGCCTGGGTCCAACCGGTCGCGAAGCGGCGCACGCCGCTGGAGAACGCGATGACGCGGAACCGGTCGGTCGCGCGCAGGCTGCCGAGCAGCTGGACCAGCGCGGCCTTGGCCTGGTCGAGCTTTTCTCCCGACATGGAGCCGGAGATGTCCACTACCGCGACGACGTCGCGCCGCACCGCCTCGGCGTGGGCGCCGGCGCCCGGGGCGACGAGCAGCATGAAGAACCCGTCATCGCCCACGGGACGATGGCTGAGCAACGACATGCCGACGAGGCCGCGGGCGAGCGGCAGGAGCAGCTCCAGGTCCCCGCCACCGGTCGAATCCGCGAGGCCCACCTCGAGCCGGCCGCCGGCGCGCCGCGCCGTCACCTGGTGCGTGGGGGAATAGGGATCGCCGAACCGCCCGGCCGAATCTACGGCTAGGCGGAAACTGCGAGACGCGCCCGAACCCTGCCGATCGGCGGGGTACCGGAAGCGCCACGCGTCTCCTACGCGGTCGAGGATCTGGGTGTAGCGGAGGGTGATCTTGCGTGTTTCGCCGGGATTGATGGGGAACACCCGCGCGCGCAGCAGCCCGTGGCCCGCCAGCTCGATCAGCGCGGGGTCACGTTTCTGCCGCACGATGTTCTCGTAGATCGTCCGCGCCTGGGTCGCATCCATCATCTCGCCGCGCAGCTCGGTGTCGCCCTGCCACAGGGAGAAGTCGCTGAAGGAGGCTTCACCGGGGAGGGGATAGAGGTAGTGGGCCTCGCCGAGCGCGGGTCCGCCGTTGCGGAACCATTCCTCGACGGTGACGCGTGCGACGCGTCCCAACACCGTGACCTGCACCGCGCTGCGCACCTTGACCACGGCGCCGGGTGTGGGCATGACAATGGGGCGGGTGGGCTCGATCCAGCCCTGCGCCGCGGCCGCCGAGCCGAACAGACCGCACAGGGTCAGGGTGACCCCGATCACTCGCTTGAGGGACAACATGGCGTCGCATCCTGAAAGAGACGCCAGAGAGACGGGGAGGGGGGGGCGAGTTGCACACACCGAGCCGTCAGCTGTCAGCTGTCAGCCGTCAGCCATCAGCCGTCAGCCGTCAGTTGGGCATCAGGCTGACAGCTGACGGCTGATAGCTGACAGCTACTTCACCGCACAGAGATTCGGTCCCGACTCCAGGGTTTCCGCGTCGACCTCCGAAAGCTCGGCGAGCTCGAGGTTGGCGACCTTGATGGTGCGGTAGATCGGGGGCGGGCTGGGGTTCTGGCTCAGCCACCGGGCGAAGGCCGCTGCGTCGGCGATCCCGAGGGCGTCGTTGGTGGCGCGGATCACGTCGAACCGCGCGGCGACGGCGCGGTCGGCGCGGCGCTCGGTCTCGCTTGCGTAGTGCGCGGGCAGGACCAGGACATCGCCGGGCCACTCGCGCCGGGCGTTTTCCAGACTCTGCCACAGCAGTCTGCCCCAGGCCTCGGCCTGACCGCCGAGGTCGGGCCGGCCAAGCGACTTGAGGAAGACGAAGTCGCCCGTCAGCGCGACGCCGTCATCGCTCATTAGGGTCACGCTGCCCAGGGTGTGGCCGGGATTGTGCGCCACGCGCAGCGCGGCGCGGCCTACGGTGATCTTGCGACCGTTGTGGAGTGGGTCGTGGGACACGCGTCCGGCGGCACCGTCGAAGGGGGACACGGCGTCGTCCGGATGCAAATAGTACGGAACGCGCCAGGCCTCCGCCGCCCGCGGGCCGCCGCTCAGGTGATCCGCGTGCGCGTGGGTATCGATCACGCCGACCGGTCGTGCGCCGAGCTGCGCCAGCAACGCATCGTAGCTCGCGACGTGGCGGCCGGGGTCCACCACGAGGGCTGCGCCCTGGCTGGCGACGACGTAGCTGAGGCAGCCCTTGCCCACGCGGTCGAGCTGCACGATGTGCTCGAGCGAGGGCGTGGGTGCGAGGCGGCGGGCCACGTATACGGCCTCCCATGCCGCCATGCCGCCGATCACGGAGTAGGCCTCGACGCCGCGCTCACGCAGGAAGCGCGTGGCCTCCTTGCTCGAGTTGCCGTGGCCGCAGATGACGGCGACCGGCCGCCGCGCGTCGAGCCCGAGCGGCTCGAGCGAGGCAAGCTGGTACATGCGGGAGCCGGGCATGGCGTGGAACTCGAGCGCCGGGCCGAGCGCGAGGCGCCCCTGTGCCACCTTCTCGGGGGCACGGATGTCGAGCACCTGTAATCGCTCGCCGCTGTCGAGCCGCTCCGCGAGCTCGTCGGGCACGATCTGGGGCAGCGGTGCAGGCATGGCGTCCAGTGTGCTATGTGGGGCGTGGGTGCGCAACCGGTAGCTCTCAGCCGTCAGCGTTCAGCTCTCAGCAGCAACGCTGGCAAACCGTTATCCGAGAGCTGATCTGACGGCTGACGGCTGAGAGCTGACGTCTCAGTTCAGCCTCATCGTGACCCCGAACATCAACCCCAGCGTGTTGATGGCCGGAAGACCCGTGCGCTCTTTCAGCATCGTGTAGTTGATCTCGAACCGGCCTCCGACGTCGCGGACCAGCCGGAACCGGTAGCCCGACGCGAGCTGGGCGCCGAGCTGGCCGAGGCCGGCGCTCCCGGTCTGCTCGACATACTGGAGGGTGCCGCCAGCGGCGGCGTACCAGCCGCCGGCGAGCGCGTGGTTGAGGCGCAGGCCGACGCCGGCGCTCGTGGTCGTGCTGTCGCCGGAATCGAGGCGGTGCGCTTCGAGTCCGAGCTCGACGGCCTCGCGCCCTGCGAGCGGGAGGATGGCGAACAGGACGGGCGGCGCACCGGCGCTCACGGCGGGCGCGGCGATGACGGTCAGGTCGATGCCGAGTCCCACGAAGTGGCTGCGGGCGTAGCCGCCGGCGAGCCCGACGCTCGGCCGCCACCACCGCGGCGCCGAGCGGCCGCGGCGGGTGAGCGGGCCGCCGACCGGAGCCGAGAGGCCGACCAGCAGCGCGTAGGCGTTGGCCGGCGCCAGGCGCTCGGACTTGGCGAAGGTCGTGGCCTGCGCTTCGATCCGCGCGCGGAGAGCGGGGGCGATCCGGAAGCGCGCGCCCAGCGCCGCTTCGGCGCCGAGCCGCGTGTCGTGGGTGCCGCCCGCCTCGAGGTAGAGCAGGTCGCCGCCCGCGGCGAAGTACAGATGGCGGGTCAGCGCGATGTCGGCGCGCAGCCCGACACTCAGCCCACTGGCCGAGCCGAGGAACGGGAAGGCGAGTTGGATGCCCGCGAGCGACGGCTCGAGCGCGAGTCGCCCGGTCACCGGCACGATGCCGAAGATGGCTCCGTAGGCGGGAGTCCCGGCCGCCCCGCCTGTCGCCGGCAGGTCGAGGTTGTCGGTATAGTCCGTGGCGCCCGTGCCGGTGGGCTCGACGCGCACCAGCCCCGCGCGGAATCCGATCTCGGGGGTCCACCACTGGGCCTCAGCCCCAACCGGCAGGGCCAGGACAAGCGCAAGCACGGGTGCTCCCGCTGTTCTCACTGCGTCTGCCTCACGAGCTGGAGGTTCGGTCGGTGGTGGGACGGGCCCCAACATCGGGGGGGACGCGGCCTGGGGCAAGGGTCCCGGCGCCCCGTGCGAGGGCTCCCGTTTTGAGGTCGGTCCGGTTAATGTGAACGCGCTCACAAGCACCCGCTACCGTTACGAACTCCTGGAGGATGGCAATGCGTTTGACGTGGATCGCGACGCTCGCGGCGGTTGGCGCGCTGGCGTGCGGCGGCGAGAAGAAGACCGAAGAGGGCCAGACGTCCCAGCCCGAGGCGCAGACTGCGGCGCCGGCGGGGGCGGTGGTCGAGGTGAGAATGACGGGCAACGGCAGCACCGTGGCGGCGTTCGAGCCGGCCGCGATCGCGATCGCGCCCGGCACGATCGTGCGGTTCATCAACGCCTCCGGCGGCCCGCACAACGTGGCGTTCTGGGGCGATTCGATCCCTTCAGGCGCCGCGACGATGTTGAACGCCGGGATGCCGAACCGGATGGACAATCTGTCCGGCCCGTTCGCCACGGCGCTGAACGAGACGTACGACGTGACGTTCGCCGCCGCCGCGCCGAAGGGCGCGTACACGGGCTACTGCCTGCCGCACCTGGCCCTCGGGATGAAGCTGACGATCACGGTGCAATAGAGCGAAGTCGGAGAAGGAAGGGGGCGGGGTAGGGGCGCAGCCTGCGGCGCCCCTACCCCGCTTGATTGTCCGTCCGTCCCGTTCTTGACACCCGCTTGAGTCCGTCCAGCCACCGTGGGCCCGGGATCCTACTCAGGAGTGGCCATGTGGTTGATCGCCCTGCTTCTCGTCGCCGACAGCACTGCGATCCTCAGGGTATCGGTCGCGCCGCTGGAATCGCTGCACGTGGTGGTGGTCGGTCCCGCGGAGGGGCTTCCCGTCGTCCTCGTGCCCGGCCTCTTCGGCTCGGTGTACGGTTTCCGGCAGGTCGTCCCACTGCTCACCGCGGCCGGCTACCGCACCATCGTGGTCGAGCCGCTCGGGATCGGCTCGTCCAGTCGCCCGCCGCGCGCGGACTACTCACTGACCGCGCAGGCGGACCGGCTTGCGGCGGTGCTCGACACGCTGGGCATCGGCCCCGCGCTGCTCGTCGCCCATTCCCTCGGCGGATCAATGGCGTTGCGGCTCGCCTATCGACGACCGGATCTGGTGCGCGGCGTGGTGCTGCTCGAGGGCGGGCCTGCGGAGGCCGCGGCCACGGTGGGGTTCCGCCGCGCCATGCGACTCGCCCCGTGGGTCAAGCTGTTCGGCGGAGTGCGCCGTATTCGGCGCGCCGTGCACCGCTCGCTCGTGGCCGCATCGGGCGACACGAGCTGGGTGACCGACGAGGTGGTCGCGGCGTATACGGCGGGTGCGGCGGCGGATCTCGACGCCACGCTCCGCGCCTATCTCGGGATGGTCGAGGCGCGGGAGCCCGAGCGGTTGGCGCTGCGGCTCGGCGACGTGCAGGTGCCCGTCCGCCTGGTGCTGGGCGCGGCGCCACATGCTGGTGGTCCCGCGCCGGCCGAGCGCGAGCTGCTGCGCGCCCGTCTGCCCTGGTTCGCCGAGGATACGGTCGGTGGGGCGGGGCACTACCTCCACGAAGAGCGTCCGGGGGCCGTGCTCGCGGCGGTGGGCCGGGTGGCCGCGGGGCCGTAGGCCCGGTGGCCGCGCGCCTACGTCGGCGTCGCGACCCCGTGCCAGGCCTCGCAGATGCGCTGCTTCTCGGGGCGAGCGACCTGATCCACGTATCCGATCAGCGAGGCGAAGCTCCGGCACGCCCGCACGACGCGTGCGGTGTCGCCAGCGGCCGACGCGACGCGCGCAAGGTCGAGGCGCAGCGGCCAGAGCGAGGCCACCAGGTCGAACGGCGTGGAGAGCACGGCATAGCGGCGGGTGGCGGTGTCCCAGCGCTCGAGGGCGGTCGCGGTGTCGCCCACGGCGAGAGCGGCCCGGGCCTGGAGGTCGAGATGCAAGCTGAGGGGAAGCGGCGTGCTGTCGGCCGCGAGGCGCTGGAGCGCCGTGGTGTGGCGGGCGGGCTCGCGGCTGGCGCGTGCGAGGAGCCAGTGCGCCGTCGGGTCGGCAGCTCCGGACGCGGCGAGGCGCGCGGCGGCGGCCGCGCCGTCTCCGAGCGCCGCGAGGCCGGTGACCTGCGCCAACAGGATCCAGCGGTCG
>CAZVSO010000033.1:0-20953 GCA_964629425.1 uncultured Gemmatimonadaceae bacterium | reverse complement strand
CGAAGTGTTACCTATCCTCCCGGTACACTTCGTTACCTATCTTCCCGGTTGCTCAGCCGCAGGACGGTCGGGGCACGTGAAGCGGCTTCCGTAAACGGGGAAGGGTGAACCGTCCTCTCCGGCCATTGAGAACACCCCGAGTCCAGCCAGGGAATCCCCTGAGCGGCGCATACGAGCAGTCCAGTGGGCATCGGGACTGCTGAGCATGAGCGTAACGGAATCGGAGCCGTTCGATAACCACCATGCGTTCATGAGGCCAGCCCAGCGCGCTGAGTCCGCGTCTTCCACCGGGCGCAGGAGGTGGTGCCGCGTGTAGTTCGGGGGCAAGAGAGTGTCACGACGTGGGTCGAGACGGACTCGTTGCGGGAGTGTGGATGCCCAAACGGAGTCTTCCCACCTCAGGACGAAGCATTCGGCCTCGGAAGAGGAAGCGAGGCGTGGCCCGCAGGCGTTCAGGTTGAGGGCAACGAGGAGTGAGGCTGGAAGTCGCGTCATCAAGAGAGCGGCGGTGCGCCTAACGACAATTGGGTTGACCTGTCTAAACTACAGAGCGCGAGGCGTTCGTGCTATCTAAACGGCGCCTCGCCACCTGCGCGTGGCACGATAGACTGCCTGAGCGGTGCAGCCTAGTCACCCTGATTACAGGCTGTCGGCCGGACTCCTGACACCGAACCCGCCGCGCCGCAGCACGTGGGTGTAAATCATCGTCGTCCGTACGTCCCGATGGCCCAACAGCTCCTGGACCGTCCGGATGTCGTACCCTGCCTCGAGCAGGTGCGTGGCGAACGAGTGGCGCAAGGTGTGACAGCTCGCCCGCTTGACGATCCCCGCCGCCCGCACCGCCTCGCGAAACGCGCGCTGGACAACGGTTTCGTGCAAATGATGACGCCTCCGCTGGCCGCCCCCAGCATCCTCATACCACCGCGACGCCGGAAACACCCACTGCCACCCCCACTCTCGACCCGCCCCCGGATACTTCCGCTCCAACGCCCCCGGCAACGCCACCCCCCCCGCCCCCTCGCCCCCCGCCCCCCCCAGCCCCCGCCCCCCGTCCGCCAAATGATGCAGCAACGGCCCCTTGAGCCGCTCGGGCAGCATCGTGACCCGGTCCCGATCCCCCTTCCCGCTCCGCACCGTGATCTCGTTCGCGCCGAAATCCACGTCCTTCACCCGGAGCTGGAGGCCTTCGAGCAGGCGTAACCCGGTGCCGTACAACAGAGCCGCCACCAGCCACGTGGTTCCGGGCAGGCGCTCCAGGATGGTCCGGACCTCCTCCTTCGTGAGGACCACCGGCACCCGACCCGGCCGCTTGGCCCGCACCATCCCCGCCAACCACCCGACCGGCGCGCCGAGCACCTCGCCATACAGGAACACCAGCGCGGACAACGCCTGGTTCTGCGTGGACGCGCTCACCGCACCGTCCACCGCCAGGCTCGAGAGAAACCGCGTCACGTCAGCAGGCCCCAGCTCGCGCGGATGGCGCATCCCCGCGAACCGCACAAAGCGCCGCACCCACGCGACGTACGCCTCCTCCGTCCGCGCGCTGTAGTGCCGCAGCCGCAACGCCTGGCGTAGCTCGGCCAGGAGTCGCGGGCCCCGGCTCGCCTCGGGGGCCGCCATGCGCCGAACCTACGACCCGGCGCGGGAATCCCGGACATCAAAACGCCGCGCGCTGAATCATTCGAGCGCGCGGCGCGGTGAGCTGTTCGCGGGCTACGAGCTGCGGCTCATCCCACCCCCACCCCACCCCGTGCATACAGCGGAAACCCCTCGGCCAGCTCCCGCACCTCGCGCTTCACCCGCTGGATCGTCCCGTCGTCCCGCTTGACCAGCACCTCATCGATCAGCTTCGCCACCCGCCCCATCTCCGGCTCCGCGAACCCCCGCGTCGTGAGCGCCGGCGTCCCCAGCCGGATACCGCTCGTCACGAACGGCGACTGCGGGTCCCCCGGAATCGTGTTCTTGTTGACGGTGATCCCCGCCTGGTCGAGCAGCTTCTCGGCATCCTTCCCCGTGAGTCCCTTGGGCCGCAGATCCACGAGCATGAGGTGCGTGTCGGTGCCGCCCGACACGATCGCGTAGCCCAGCTCGATCAGCGCCACCGCCAACGCCCGCGCGTTCGCCACGACTTGCGCGGCGTACACCCGGAACTCGGGCCGCGCCGCCTCGACCAGCGCCACCGCCTTGGCCGCGATCACGTGCTCGAGCGGCCCGCCCTGAATGCCTGGGAACACCTGCTTGTCCACCGCCTTCGCCCACTCGGCGCTACAGAGGATCATGCCCCCACGTGGACCCCGCAGCGTCTTGTGCGTCGTGGTGGTGACGATCGGCGCGTGGGGGATCGGCGACGGATGCACGCCCCCCGCCACCAGCCCCGCGACGTGCGCCATGTCCACCAGGAATACCGCCCCCACCCCGTCGGCGATGGCGCGCATCGCGGGGAAATCGAACACCCGCGAGTACGCGCTGCCCCCCGCGATCAGCATCCGGGGCCGCTCGGCACGCGCCAGCTCGCGCAACCGGTCGTAGTCCACCCGCCCCGTGTCCTCGCGCACCCCATAGGCCACCGCCCGGAACAGGGACCCCGAGAAATTGACGGACGCGCCGTGGGTGAGATGGCCGCCGTGCGGCAACGCGAGGCCCATGAGCGTGTCGCCCGGCTTGAGCACCGCGAGATACGCCGCCAGATTGGCCGACGCCCCCGAATGGGGCTGCACGTTTGCGTGGTCGGCGCCGAACAGCGCCTTCGCCCGGTCGATGGCGAGCTGCTCGACCTCGTCCACCACCTCGCAGCCCCCGTAGTAGCGCTTGCGCGGCAGGCCCTCGGCGTACTTGTTGGTGAGCGCCGTACCCATCGCCTCGAGCACCGCCGGCGACGCGAAGTTCTCGCTCGCGATCAGCTCGAGCCCGTACTCCTGCCGCTCCACCTCGCGGCGGATCAGCTGGTGGATCACCGGATCCACCGCGCGCAGCGGCGCGTTGAAGTCAGGCACCGCCGTCGTCCCGCTCGATCTTGGCCACCCGCCGCTCGTGCCGCCCGCCCTCGAACTCGGTGTCGAGCCAGCGATGCAGGATCTCGAGCCCCTCCTCCTCGCTCACGAAGCGCGAGGGCAGCACCAGCACGTTGGCATCGTTGTGCCGCCGTGCCAGCTCGGCGATCTCGGGCGCCCAGGCGACGGCCGCGCGCACCTTGGGATAGCGATTGGCCGCGTACGCCATGCCGAGCCCGGTGCCACACGTGAGCACGCCGCGCCGTGCAGCCCCGCGGCTCACGGCCTCGGCCACCGGCTTGGCATAGTCGGGAAAGTCGTCGGCGGGGTCGAGCGCCGCCGGCCCCACGTCCACCGGCTCATAGCCCAGCCGGCGTAGCTCGTCCACCAACCGCCCTTTGAGCTGGAAGCCCGCGTGGTCCGCACCGACGAAGATGCGCTCAGACGACAAAGCTGGTCCGCACCTGCGCAATGGCGGCGATGCGCCGCTCGGCCAGCCGGTCCGCCGCCCGGTAGCTCGGGATCCCCTCCTCGCGCGCGATCTCGAGCACGCGCAGGATCGTGTCGTAGATCTCGCCCGCCTTGCTCCGCGCCCGCTCCGGCGCCCAGCCGTTCAGCTCCGCGTTGACGTTGATCAGGCCGCCGCCGTTGATCACGTAGTCGGGAGCGTAGGTGATCTGCCGCTCCTCCAGCACGTCCCCGTGACGCTCCTCGGCGAGCTGGTTGTTGGCGCCGCCCGCCACGATCTCCACCCGCACCGCACGCAGCGTGGCGTCGTTGATGATCCCGCCCAGCGCGCATGGGGCGAACACGTCGGCCTGGACGGCGTAGATCTCGTCGGGCGCCACTGCGCGCGCCTGGCACTCGTCCACCACCCGGCGCACGCGCTCGGCGTCGATGTCGGTGACCACGAGCTTCGCCCCCTCCTGATGCAGCAGCTGCGCCAGCGCGTGCCCCACGTGCCCGCAGCCCTGGATCGCCACCGTCTTGCCCGCAAGGCTGTCCGACGCCCAGCGGTGCCGGGCGCACGCCTTCATCCCGCGATACACGCCGAACGCGGTCACCGGCGAGGGATCGCCCGACTTGCCGATCAGCCCGACCACGTGGGTCGTCTCGGCACGGATGTACTCCATGTCGGCCGTCGACGTCCCGACGTCCTCCGCCGTGATGTAGCGCCCCCCCAGGGTCTGCACGTGCCGCCCGTGCGCCCGGAACACCGGCTCGCGCCGCGTCGTGCGGCTGTCGCCGACTATCACGGCCTTGCCCCCACCCAGGTTCAGCCCGGCCACCGCCGCCTTGTAGGTCATGCCGCGGGAGAGCCGCAGCGCGTCCACCAGCGCCTCGCGATCGCTGTCGTAGCGCCAGAAGCGGGTCCCGCCGAGCGCGGGTCCGAGCGTCGTGTCGTGGATCGCGATGATCCCGCGGTAGCCGCTCGACGGCTCGTAGCACAGGCTGACCTGCTCGTGCTCGTGCTCGGCCATGAGCTCGAACAGCTCGGCCTCGCGGGCGCCGTCGGCCCGCACCGCGCTAGGCGCGGTGCGTGAGGCCGCGGGCGATGACGATACGCTGGATTTCACTGGTACCCTCGTAGATCTCGGTGACCTTCGCGTCCCGGAAGAGCTTCTCGACCGGGAAATCCCGCATGTAGCCGTACCCGCCGAACAGCTGGACGGCCTGCGTCGTGACCCACATCGCCGTCTCGGACGCGAACAGCTTGACCATGCTCGCCTGCTGCGTGATCGTCTCGCCGCGGTCCCGGCGGGCCGCCACCGCGTGCGTCAGCGCCCGCGCCGCCTCGACCCGCGTCGCCATGTCGGCCAGCTTGAACTGCACCGCCTGGAACTCGTGCAGCGGCTTGCCGAACTGCCGCCGCTCCGCGCAATAGGCGATCGAGTGCTCCAGCGCCCGCCGCGCGATCCCGACCGCCTGCGCCCCGATCCCCAGGCGCCCGGCGTCGAGCCCCTCCATGGCATACACGAACCCCTGGCCCTCGTCGCCCAGCAGCGCGTCCGCCGGCAGGCGCAGATTCTCGAGCGCGATCCCCACGGTGTTCGAGGCGCGCAGGCCCATCTTGTCCTCCGGCTTCCCGGGGCGATAGCCCGCCGTGTCCGTCGGCACGATGAACGTGCTGATCCCCTTCGCCCCGCGGCGCGCCTCGGGCGTGTCGGTGCGAACCATGATCATCATGACGTTCGCGGTGCCGCCGTTGGTCGCCCACGCCTTGGCGCCGTTCAGCACCCAGCCCCCGCCCCCCCCGTCCCCGTCGCGCACCGCCTGGGCCCGCAGCGACGCGGCGTCCGAGCCGGCGTCGGCCTCCGACAGCGCGAACCCGGCCAGGATCTCGCCCCGCGCCATGGGCCGCAGCCAGCGCTCCTTCTGCGCGTCGCTCCCGTGGCGCGTCAGCATCGTCGTGGGGATGGCGTTGTGAATGCCCACCGACACGGCCACGCTCGCGTCGGCCGCCGCGATCTCCTCGAGCGCCAGCAGGTAGGTGACCGTGTCCAGCCCCATCCCGTCGCACGCCTCGGGCGCGCACATCCCCAGGAAGCCGAGGTGTCCCAGCTCGTCGATCACGTCGCGCGGGAAGTGCCCGGTCCGGTCCCACTCGGCGGCGAACGGCTCGATCCGCGTCCGCGCGACCTCGCGCGCCAGCTCCACGATCTGGCGCTGCGTCTCGGTCAGGAGGAGCGGCTCAGTCCCGGTAGCCATAGAACCCCTGGCCGGCCTTGCGACCCAGCCGGCCCGCCGCCACCATCGTGCGCAGTAGCGGGGCCGGCCGGTACTTGTCGTCGCCCAGATCGCGGTGCAGCACCTCGAGAATCGCGAGACATACGTCCAGCCCGATCAGGTCGGCGAGCGCGAGCGGGCCGATCGGATGATTCATCCCGAGCGTCATCACCTGGTCCACCGCCTCGGGGCCGGCGACCCCTTCCATCACGCAGAAGATCGCCTCGTTGATCATCGGCATGAGCACCCGGTTCGAGACGAAGCCCGGCGAGTCGTGCACCTCGACCGGCGTTTTGCCGAGCGCCTTGGCGACCTCGACCACGCGGTGCGCGGTCTCGTCCGAGGTGGCGAGCCCCCGCACCACCTCCACCAGCGGCATCAGCGGCACCGGGTTCATGAAGTGCATGCCGATCACCTGCCCCGGCCGCCCCGTCTGCGCCGCGATGGCCGTGATCGAGATGGACGAGGTGTTCGTGGCCAGCACCGCGGCCGGCGGCGCCACGCGATCGAGGTCGCGGAACAGGCGGAACTTGACGTCGCGATCCTCGCTCGCGGCCTCGACGACGAGGTCGGCCCCGCCCGCCCCGTCGAGCCCGGGGCTCGTGCGGATCCGGCCGAGCAGCGCAATCCGGTCGGCCGCGGTGAGCACGCCCTTCTTGACCTGCCGCTCGGCATTCGCCGCGATGGTCTTGAGGGCGCGATCGAGCGCCTCGGGCGACACGTCCACCAGCACCGTGTCCCACCCGTGCTGCGCGAACACGTGGGCGATCCCGTTGCCCATCGTCCCTGCGCCCACCACGGTCACGCGACTCACCGCGGTCCCCGCGCGCCCGTCGGCCCTCGCCCCCCACTCGGTCCGCCCCGGCCGGGGCCGGGCCGCCCCGGACCGGCCGGTCCCCGCGGCGGGCCCTTGGACGCCGGCATGCCCTTGCGAGGACCCGTCGGGCGAGTCGGCCGCGGCGCCGGCGGCCGGCGGGCCGCGGGAGCGCCGGTTCCCTCGAGCCAGCGTTGAGCGCGGGTCCACCGGCCGCCGACGAGGATCGCGGCACCCGCGGCGAACGCGATCGTGCCGGCCAGCCCGCCCTCGGGCCCGAACCCGCCGCCGTCCACGAACGACAGGCGCCCCGGATCGTATTCCACGATCGGGACGTTGAACGTGAGCCCGCTGACGGGCGCGTCGAACAGCAGCGCGAGACCGGCGTTCCAGCCGAAGTGCAACCCCCAGGCGGCCGTCATGCCGCCGGGCGAGAAGAAGGCGATCGAGAGCCACAGCGCGGCGAGAGCGATGTTGAAGACGCCCACCAGGCCCGCCTCGGGATTGCCGACGTGGGCCAGGGCGAACCCGATCGCGAGCACCAGGGTGGCGCGCCAGGCGCCCAGCGCGTCGGCCAGCGTGCGCAGCGGGAAGCCGCGGAACAACAGCTCCTCGAACAGCGCGGCGGCGAGCAGTCCGATCGCGACCGGCGCGGCGATCCGGCCGTAGCGCGGCCAATCCCCCGTGAGGTCGAGGCGCGCGCCCCCGAGCGCGATCGCGAGGACGACGGCCAGCACCGCGAGAGCGGCGCCCACCCCCGCGCGGGTGCCCAGCGTGCGCACCAGGTCGCGCCGATCGTACGCCGTCCAGCCCAGCTCGCGCCACGAGCGTTTCGCGGCGAGCCGGCCGATCCCCCAAGTGGCGAGGCCGAACCCCAGCGCATGAGCGCCTTGGTCGCCCGCCAGACGCCACGGCGATCCCGCCGGCGCCGGGATCACGAGGCGCAGCAGGAACGTCGCGACGAACCCGGCCACCACGAACACGGCGATCCAGCCGAGCGCCGCGGTGAACCGCCGGACCGGCTCGTCCAAGGAAAAGCGCGCCGTCATAGGCGCGCGCGAAGGGGACTCACCGTCGGCTTCAGCACCAGCACGGCGATGGCCAGCTTCAGCAGGTCGCCGAGCAGGAAGGGCAGCGTGCCGAAGCGCCACGCGCTGGCGGCGCTGCCGGTGAGGAGGAGGAGCTGGGCCGCGCCTCCCAGATGAATCAGCGCGAGGCCGGCCGTGACCGCGAGGGCCAGCCGGCGCCAGCGCGCGCCGTCGCCGGCGAGCGTGCCGACCGCGAACGCGGCCACCGGATAGGCGAGCAAGTAGCCGCCCGTGGGCCCGAGCAGCCGGGCCGCGCCGGGCAGGCCGTAGGGCGTGAAGACGGGCAGCCCCGCGGCGCCGAGGGCGATATACAGCACGAGGCTCGCGGCGCCGAGCCGCGGGCCCAGCCAGCCACCGACGAGCAGCACGGCGAGCGGCTGGAGCGTGAGCGGCACCGGCGTGCCTGGCAGGGGAATGGCGATCTGGGCGGCGGCCGCGACCAGCGCGGCGCCGGCGACCACGGCGATGGTACGGCGCAGCGCCAGCGGCGGCGCGGCGACGACGGCGGCGGTAGACGATGAATTCACAGCACCTCCACACTGAGGGCGACGGCGTTCCCGCCACCGAGACAGAGCGTCGCCAGGCCCGTCGCCTTGCGCCGCTCGCGCAGCGCGTAAACAAGCGTCGTGAGCACGCGCGCGCCCGAGGCGCCGATCGGATGGCCCAGGGCGATGGCGCCGCCGTTCACGTTGACGCGCTCCCAATCCCAGCCCAGCGCGCGTCCGTCGGCGAGCGCCTGCACGGCGAAGGCCTCGTTGGCCTCGATCAGATCGTAGTGGCCGATCTTCGTGCCGGCTTTCTTCATGAGGTTCTGCACCGCCACGATCGGCGCAAAGAACAGGTCCTTGGGCTCACCCCCGCCCGTGGCGTAGGCCGTGATGCGGGCCAACGGCGAGAGCCCGTGCGCCCGCGCGAACGCGAGCGACGTCACGACGAGCGCGCTGGCGCCGTCGTTCAGCCCGGGCGCGTTGCCCGGCGTCACCGAGCCACTCTTGTCGAACGCCGGCTTCAGCGCGGCGAGCGCCTCGAGGCTCGTGTCTTTGCGCGGACCCTCGTCTTTGTCGATCACCGCCGGCCCCTTCTTGCCGGGGATCTCGACCACGACGGTCTCCGCCTTGAAGCGGCACGCCTCCTGCGCCGCGACCGCCTTCTGGTGGCTCGCGAGCGCGAAGCGGTCCTGGTCCTCGCGCGACACGCCGGCCTTCTTCGCCGTGTACTCGGCGAGGCTCCCCATGTGCACGTCGCCGAACGAGTCCCACAGGCCGTCGCGGATCATCCCATCCACGAGGTCGCTGTTGCCCGCCTTGATCCCGCTGCGCATTCCATAGAGATAGTGCGGCGCGTTGGACATCGACTCCATCCCGCCCGCCACCACGCACTGGGCGTCGCCCGCCTTGATCGACTGCGCCGCGAGCATCACGGCCTTGAGACCCGAGCCGCAGACCTTGTTGACGGTCACGCTCGGCACGGTGCCGGGCAGCCCCGCGTGGATCGCCGCCTGGCGGGCGGGCGCCTGGCCGGCACCACCCTGGAGCACGTGCCCCATGATCACTTCGTCCACCACCGCGCCGTCGATGCCCGCGCGGCGCACGGCCTCGCGGATCACGAGCGCGCCCAACCGGGGGGCGGGGAGCGGCGCAAGGCCACCCAGGAACCGGCCGATGGGGGTTCGGACCGCGCTCAGGATGACGGGAGTGGTCTGGTCGCTCATGGATGGCTCGGGCAAGGTTCAAACTTAAGGGGGAGGGGGAGGCGTGGGGAGAGTCCGATTCCCGTGGGCTGAAGCCCCGGCTCGGCGCTCCGCGACCCGCCCTGAAGGGCGGAGCCTGGGGCGTCTTTCAAGACGCGTCGCGCCAGCGCCGAGCCCCGGCGTCAGCCGAGGGACAACCGAATGACGCGGGCCCCGTCGCCGGGGCCCGCGCGCACCGCTCCAACGTCCCACCGACTACGGGTCGATCTCGGGCAGGCTCTCCCCGCTCCGGCCGCCGGTCGCCGCCCCGCTCTGTCCCAGCGTGATCGTCAGGCTCTGCAAGGTGCCGGTGAACCGGAATGGCATCTGCCGCACGTAGTCCTCCACCACCGGCGTTCCCGTGTCCTCGCCGACGTCGAACGTTTCGTCGAGCGAGAACCGGCGACCGACCGTCCGCTCGATACGGCCCCGAGCCACCTGCTTGCCGTCCACCAGCAGGGTGCCCATGCCGCCCTTGCCGATGCCGCCGCCGTCGTAGGCAAAGTCGAACCGGATGGTGTGCTTGCCCGGGGTGAGCTTCGCGGTCGACGCCACCTGGTACTTGTGCTGCGGCTGGTTCGAGAGCGCGTGGACGAACAGCGGCTTGCCGGCCACCACCAGGAGTCCCCAGCCGCCGAACCGCCCGCCCTGCGTGGCCAGCACGCCGCTCGCCGTACCGGTGCGGGGGATCTCGACCACGGCTTCGACGCTGTAGGACCTGTTCTTGACGTCGGGCGTCGCGCCCTCGGGGATCCGCACGATTCCAGGATAGTAGGTGAATGTGCTCCGCCCCCGCGTCAGGCTCGGGCGGATGGCCGGATCGACGCGTTCCACGAACGAGGCGTCCAGGGGCAGCACGTTGTTGCGCGCCGCCTCCGCCCAGAACAGGTCCTGCAGCTCCCGCAGCTTGTCGGGGTTGCTCGCCGCGAGGTTGTTGGCCTCGCTGAAGTCGTCCGCGACGTGATACAGCTCCCACGCGAACGTGGTCGGGTCGTCCGCACCCGGCTGCGCGGTCGGCTGCCACGGCAGCCGCTTCGGCGTCGTCGCCGCGATCCACCCATCGTGGTACAGCGCCCGGTTCCCCAGCATCTCGAAGTATTGCGTCTGCCGGTGGGACGGCGCCTGCGCGCTGTCGAAGCTGTAGACCATGCTCACGCCCTCGATCGGCGACTGGGCCGCGCCGTCGAGCATCGCCGGCGCCTTGATCCCGACCACATCGTAGATCGTGGGCACGACGTCGATCACGTGGTGGAACTGTGTGCGGACCTCGCCCTTCGCCTTGATGCGCTTGGGCCACGAGATCACCATCGCGTTGCGCGTTCCGCCGAAGTGCGACGCCACCTGCTTGGTCCACTGGAACGGCGCATTCATCGCGTGGGCCCACGCCGCCGGATAGTGATTGTATGTCGTCGGCCCACCCAGCTGGTCCATCATGGACAGCAGGTAGGGAAGGGTCTCGGTGACGCCGTTGGCGTTCGTCGCGACCTCGTTGGTGGAGCCCTGGAGCGTGCCCTCCCCGCTGGCCCCGTTGTCGCCCTGGATGTAGATGATGAGCGTATTGTCCAGCTCACCCAGCTGCTGCACCGCATCGATCACCCGGCCGATCTGATCGTCCGCGTACGCCAGGGTTGCGGCGTACACTTCCATCATCCGCGCGTACACCTTCTTCTGGTCGAGGCTGAGCGAGTCCCAGGCCGGGAGCTCCGCCGGCCGCGCCGTGAGCCGGGTGTTGGGGGGGACGATGCCCAGCTGCTTTTGCCGCGCGATCGTCTCATCACGGACCTTGTCCCACCCCTGGTCGAACCGGCCGCGGAACTTGGCGATCCACTCTCTCGGCGCCTGGTGGGGGGCGTGCGTCGTCCCCGTCGCGTAGTACGCGAGGAACGGCCGCTGCGGTGCCACGGACTTCTGCATCCGGATCCACGCGATGGCGCGGTCCGCGAGATCACGGTCCAGGATGTAGTTCGGGTCGCCGTGGCCGGGATCCTCGACCGGCGTGGTCCCGTCGAACAGCGCGGGGTGCCACTGGTCGGTGTCGCCGCCGATGAAGCCGTAGAAGTAGTTGAAGCCCAGCTGGGTGGGCCACAGGTCGAACGGCCCCGCCGGGCTCGTCTGCCAGTCGGGGACGTTGTGGTTCTTGCCGTACCACGACGTATTGTAGCCGTAGTAGCGCAGCACCTGCGCCATGGTCCCCGAGCTGCGCGGCATCAAGGAGTTGTAGCCCGGGTAGCCGGTGCCCATCTCCATGATGACGCCGCTGGCGTTGGTGTGGTGGTTGCGCCCGGTGATGAGCGCGGCGCGGGTGGGCGAGCACAGCGCCGTGGTGTGGAAGTTCGTGTACCGCAGGCCGGCGTCTCCCAGCCGCTGGAGCGTCGGTGTCGGGATCGCGCCGCCGAACGCGCTCGAGGCCCCGAACCCCACGTCGTCCGTCATGATCAGCAGGACGTTGGGAGCGCCCGGCGGGGTTTGTAGCTCGCGCGGGAAATCCGGCTTGGACTCCCGAGCCGTGCGCGCGATGCTTCCCTTGAAGGACGGCTCCGGCCGCGGCAGAACGTCCTGCGCCATGGCCGGCGCGCTGAGGAAAAGCACAAACGCAGCGCTCAGGGCGGTTCGGTTCATCATGCTTCCTCCGGAATCAGGTGCGTCGAACGACCGCGATGTGAGGGCCGAAGCCTAGGCAGGAGGGACGAGCCGTGGCAAGGACGTCCGTAGGCTGGGACGAGTCGTGGCGAGTGACCGGCGCCTAACCCGCCTGGGCCTTGAGACGCGCCAACTGATCCGGCAACGCCTCCCGTCCCGCAATGCGGGAGAACTCAGCCGCCCAACGATCCAGATAGGCCCAGTCGAGCTCCCGGCCCTTGCGGCGCACCACGCTCTCGGCATCCTCGAGGTCGCGGGCCCGGCCGGCGAACAGCTTGTGGAGGATCAGGTCCTCGGCGGTGACCACGCACACGCCCTCTCCCCCCACTTGCACCCGAACCGCCCGATCGATCGCCTGGCGCTCGTATGGGGTGGTGGAGAAGATGAAATCCACGCGCATGCCCGTGGCCGGGTCGCGGCAGGGAAGGACGAACGTCTCGCGGACGAAGCGCTCGAAATGAGGAGGGAGCGGGACGAGGCCGAGGCCATCGACCGCCGCCAGCAGGTCGGCCAACCGGTCCGGCGCCGCGCCCAGGGTCACGTCGATGTCCTCGGTGAGCCGGGGCCGCCCGTGCACCAGCACGGCCTGACCGCCGATGAGCATGTAAGGGAAGCCCGCATCCACCAGCGCCCGCGCCAGGGCGGCCAGCAGCGCGGGTAGCTCAGCTGAGCGGCGGGAGCCCATTGATCGCGCGCGCGACCGCCAGGTCGGCGACGATGTCCTCCTCCCAGTCCTCGCCCACGGTGGGATTGAGCGCGCGGGCGTGGCGCCACAGCCGCTCGAACCGCTCGAGCGCCTCCGCGTAGGACATGCGTCCGTAGGTCGCCGCCTCGTCGTCCCGCTCGAAGGCGAGCCAGGTGGCGGTGGGCGTCAGCATACCCAGAATATACGCGCGCGCGTCGCCCCCAGGCCCCCGAGCCGAGCGAACCCCCCGGTGGACATGCATATTCCGGCGCCCACGGACGGAGCGTCGGGAATGTCGGCAAATGGCGTGCGGTGGAGACTCGCGGCGGCGCTGCTCGGCGCGCCGCTCGGGGCGCAGGAGCTCGAGCCGCGGGCGCTGGTGAACGCCCCGGTCGGCACGAGCTTCGTGGTCGTGTCGGCCGGCTATTCCCAAGGCAACCTCCTGTTCGACCCCGCGGTGCCGATCGAGGACGCGCGCGCCGACGTGTGGTCGATCGGCGGGGGGTTCGTACGCGCGATCGACGTGTGGGGACTCAGTGGCAAGATCGGCCTCATCGTCCCGTTCGCGACCGGCACCTGGCAGGGAACGCTCTCCGGAACGGACACCAGCACGGCCCGCACCGGGTTCGCCGACCCCGTGGTGCAGCTGGCGGTCAACTTCATCGGCGCGCCCGCGCTCACCCTCTCGGAGTTCCGCGGATACCGTCAGAAGACCGTCGTCGGCGCGCAGCTCGCGGTCAGAGTCCCCGTCGGGCAGTATTACCCGGACAAGCTCATCAACCTCGGCTCGAACCGCTGGGCGTTCCATCCCCGGCTGGGGGTCTCTCAGGTCGTCGGGCGACGCTGGGCGCTCGAGGCGTACGCGGGCGCCTGGCTCTACACGACGAACGGCGACTATTTCGGCGGCCAGGTCTTCGAACAGGACCCGTTCTTCGACCTCCAGTTCCACGCGATCTACATCATCCGCATGCCCGATATCTGGATGGCGGGGTCGGCGGGCTATGGCTGGGGCGGCGCGGCGACGATCGACGGTGTGCCCAAGACCGCCCTGGAGAACGTGCGGACGTCGGGAGTCCTGCGGCTGCCGCTTGCACGCGGCCACGGCCTCAAGCTCGTGTACATCAACGGGCTCACCACCAGGCTGGGCGGGGACTTCGACACGTTTCAGGTCGCCTACCAGTACAGCTTCGGCGGTCGGCCCTAACGCAGCGCCCCGAGCACCTTGATCAGGATGTCTTTCAGGGGGATCTCGGCCTCGATCGCGGGCAGCATCGCGAGCGCCGCGGCCAGGACGAGCGTCACGGCCGTGGCCGTCGTCAGCGGAACGGGCCGCATCTGCCGGACGACGTCGTACGACCCTTGGAGGTCAGCGAGCGACTGGATGTCCGCCGTCCCGAGCAGCTCGTTGTCGCGGCGCTCCGCCTCCTTCTCCCCCTCCCCCTCCCCGAGCCACCGCGCGTCGAACCGCCGGGTGTAGCGGGCGGCGAGCCGGCCGTACGCCAGCTCCGCGCGCCGCTTTGCGCGGCCGAGCTGCGGCAGGAAGAAGAGCAGCGGCACCACGATGAGCAACAGCATCGTGACCGCAAGACCGGCCATCGGGACTTTCAGGGTCGCCAGCGTCGCGTCGCCCGCCTGGATCGCGGCCCGCCAGAGGAAGCTGGCGCCGACCGTCAGGCCCACGACGAGCAGCGCGAACGAGGAGGCCGCCGTGGACAAAAACCCGAGGCCGCCTGCGCGGTCGGGGTGGGCCGGCATGAGGCGCAGCGGGATGCGGGACAGGGAGAGCAGCAGCCGCCACCACACCAGGATACGCCACAGCCACCGCAGGCGCACGAGGTCGAAGAGCGCCAGCGACACCAGCGCGTACCACCAGCCCGCGGCACTGACGCCGTCGCCGGCCCGAGCCCAGGCGCCGGCGTTGGGGAGCTTGGCGCCCTGACTCGCCAGCACCGACACCCCGAACGCGACCACCACGATCGCCGCGAGGGCAAGTCGGGAATCCCGCATCGTGATAGCCCGCGCGACCGCGGCCTCGAAGCGGTCCCCGTGCTCGACCGCGACGAGCCCGGTGGCCCTGCAATGCTCGACGGCCTGCCGCACCGCCCGCGCCACCGGCGGGCCGGCGAGCACCAGGAGCGGCAGCCCGATGAGCAGCCGCCCGACGATCACGGGGTCCGTCACGAGGGGGCCGAGCTGGCCGCTGACCGCGGCGAGGACCACGAGCGGCAGGACCGTGACGGCCAGGAGGAGGGCGATGCGCCCGGGAACGGACGGCTTGAGGCGCACGCGGCTCTGGAGCCGGTCCAGCGGATCGCCACTCGTCAGGTCCAAGTCGGTGGGAGACGCTTCACTGTGCCGCGGCATCGGGTCCCCCACTAGAAGTACAACACGAGCACCAGGCCCAGGGCCTGCGCGTACGACGGTGTCGGTAGCTCGTCGCGCTGGAAGGCCACGTACACCTCGGGCGCGACCCGCGGCGTGAGAACCACCGACGTGCCGAGCTGGTACTTGGTGCGCACCCAGTCATCGTAGCGCGAATCCCAATAGACCTCGGCCGAGCCGTACGGCACCAGGGCGAGTTGGGAGCCCACGCGGAACTCGCGCTCGAGCCACAGGCGCGGCCGGTAGCGCCACGAGAAATCGCCGTTGATCCAGCGCAGGTCGACGCGGTTCCGCTGCGCGCCGAGCAGGCCTCCCGGCAGGCTGGCGCGCGGAGTCACCTCGACGATCCCACGCCACTCCTCGTAGCGGGGCGGCTCGTCGTCGTCGAGGCGCGTCTGGTAGCGCAGTCCGAATCGGAGCCGCAGGTAGCTCAGCCGGTGGGCGTCGTAGCGCGCCTGGAGCTTCGCCCGGCGGCCGAACGGGACGAGCCCGAACTCGATGTGCGTGCCCACCTGGATGTCCGAGATCTTGGAGAGCCCGCCGGTCTCGGTGCCCCGCTCGCGGACCGTGGCGAGGAGGAAGTACAACCGGGAGGCGTCGCTCAGCCGGACGTAGACGTTGCCTTCGGGCCAGAGCTGGTCGGACGTCTCGGGGTCCTGCGCCGCGGCCCGTGCCGTCAGGGCGGGCGCGAGACCCAGGGCGAGAGCGAGGGCGGCGCGGCCCACGCGAGTATATGGATGGACTCTCATGGCTCGCGGCGAACGTAGTCGCGCCCCTTCCCCGCCGCAAGTTAGATTTGCGACGACCCTCATTCGAGAGCCTCCATGCGCCTGCTCCGCCAAGCCGTCGTGACGCTGCTCGTGCTCACCGCCCCGTCCGTCGCGCCGGCCCAGGCCACCGCAGCCCGCTGGGAGTTCAGCGTCTCGCCCTACTTTCTCGTGCCCCACATGAACGGGACGACGGGGATCCGCGGCTTCACGACCGAGATCGACGTCGGTCCGGAGGAGGTCTTCGAGAACCTGCAGTTCGGCATCATGGCGTACGTCGAAGCCCGCAAGGCGCCCTGGGCGGTGTCGTTCGACGTCCTTTACATGGACCTCGGCAAGGACGGGGAGAAGCTCCCCACGAAATTCGACGCCCACCAGGGGGCCGTCGAGCTCGCGGCGTACCGGCGGGTCGCGCCCTGGGCCGAGCTGCTGGCGGGAGGGCGGGTGAACTTCATGGGGGGAGGGGTGGAGGTGAGCGGGACGAGCTACGACCAGGACAAGACGTGGTTCGACCCGATCGTGGGCGTCCGGCTCCGAGCGCCGACGGCCGGCCGGTGGGATCTTTCCCTGCGGGGCGACATCGGCGGGTTCGGGGTCGGGTCGAAATTCGCCTGGCAGATCTATCCGCTGGTCGAGTTCCGCGCCTCGCGAGTCGTGGGGATCACGGCGGCCTATCGCGCGTTCGACATGGATTACGAAAGTGACGACGGGTTCATCTGGGACGTCACGACGTTCGGGCCCGAGCTCGGAGTCACGTTTCACTTCTGAGCCGCACCGGCCGTAGCGCTGTTGACGAGCCGTTGACGTCCACTGGCGAGATTCTGGTCGCCATGAACGATGCCCGGGTCTACATTGCCGACATGAGAGCACTCACCGCCGAGGAGCTGCCCCGAATCCAGCCGTCGGGCAAGCGAACGGAGCTGGTGCGCGGCGTGCTGGTCGTGCGGGAGCCGGCGGGGTATCGGCACGGCGAGGTGGCCGCGCGCCTGACGCGCATCCTCGGCAACCACGTGGAGGAGAGGAGCCTCGGCCGCGTCCTCGCGGCCGAAACCGGCTTCACCCTGGCCCGCAACCCGGATACCGTGCGGGCGCCCGACGTGGCGTTCATCCGCCGCGAGCGGGTGCCGCAGCCGCCGCCCAGCGGCTACGCGGCGCTGGCCCCCGATCTGGTGGTCGAAGTCCTTTCTCCCGACGACCGGCCGGGCCAGGTCCTCGCCAAGGTCGCGGACTGGCTGAGCGCCGGCACCGCGCTCGTGTGGGTGGTGGATCCCGAGCGGCGCGAGGCCCGCGTATACCGCGCGGACGGCCACGAATCCCTCGTGCCCCAGGATGGAGTGCTCGACGGAGAGGACGTGGTGCCGGGGTTTCGGTGCGACCTCGGCGCGGTGCTTTAGCGGGGATGTAAAGAATCGCTCCGGCCGTCCCGCTCCTCGCCTTCGCCTACTCTCCCTGTTTGGCCGCCCCCTGCTTGACGAACTCCGAGCTCTCGACGGTCACCTCCATGCTCTTGGACGGCATCGTGATAACCGCCTTGTCCGAGTGTGTGGGCCCGTCTGGCATGGTGCTGTAGCTCAGTGTCCCGTTGACTTCGACGTTCTCCAGAGCGCTCCTGAAGACCAACCGTCGAAGTTGCTTGGTCTGCGGGTCGAACCACATGGACACCTGATCACCCGACTGCAGCACGTCCCGACCCTGCGCCTGAGTCGTGCCGACCATGTCACTGGTGCCGGGACTCATGGTTGCCTTTTCGAAGAAGTCGACCATTTGGCCGGTGGTCATCGTGGCGTAGGCTCTCGACAGGTTGATGGTTGCTGCCACCTTCTCGTGCAGCTCGTCCGTCTTTTTCTCGTCCCGTTTGCCTCGCAGGCCGCCCCGCGTCTCGGCAGGCTGCCCGGTATCGGCTTGAGCCAGCTGTCCCTTGCCCGCTGAATCGAAGCTCATCTGGAAGAGCATGCTCCCCTTGGCTTCGCCGCTTACCCGTACGTCGGCTCGCATCTTCCATGTGTACTGCGTGAGCGCGACGCGGTTGGCCTTCTGCGCCGCGACGATCTGCGAGCCGGTCTGGGCCGGATCCTGCGACGGCTCTTGAGCGAGCGCAGCGCTGGCGGTGAGCCAGGCTGCCACAACGGACACTGCTGCCGCCAAAGTGGATCGCTTCATGAATCCCTCCGTCATTCGTTCTGGGGATGGTGCGCGGATCGTACGCCGCCTTCGAGGGCCGCCGCGAGGCACTGCGGGCGCCCGCGAGACTCGAGCCGGCGACACCGCTGCCCGCAGCAAAGCTACAGTCCGAGCGCGACGCGGGCCAGCGGGGCCGAGGGCTGAACGTTGGGGGCGTCGGCGTCTTTCAAGACGCGTCGCGCCAGCGCCGAGCCCCGGCTTCAGCCGAGGGACTTCCTTGTGGTTGTGACTAGTGTTGACTATCTTATGGTCATGAACAAGGTGCGCATCGCCGAGCTCAAGAGCCGCCTGAGCGAACACCTGCGCCGAGTTCGCGCCGGCCGGAGTCTCATCGTGCTCGATCGCGATACCCCCATTGCGCGCCTCGTGCCCTACGACGAGGACAGCGCTTCCCTCACGGTGCGCGCTCCCCTCCCCGATGCCCCGACGCTGCAGCGCGTCCCGCTGCCGCCGCCCCTGCGCCTGCGCCGGGACATCGTCGAGCTCCTGCTGGAGGACCGCCAGGGCGAGCGGTGATCGCCTATCTCGATTCCTCCGTCCTGCTCCGCGTCGTCCTCGGCCAGCGGAACGCCCTCAAGGAATGGCGGGCCGTCGAGCAGGGGATCGCTTCTGCGCTGGTCGAAGTCGAGTGCCTGCGAACCCTGGACCGGCTCCGGCTGGCCGAAGGTCTGGGGGACACCGAGATTGCAGCGCGGCGGGAAGCCGTCTTCCGCCTGAGTGAGGCGATGCAGGTCGTCCAGCCCACGCGCCCGGTGCTCGCTCGGGCCGCGCAACCGCTGCCAACCGCCCTCGGCACCCTCGATGCCATCCACCTGGCAACAGCGTTGTTGTGGCGGGAGCGGAGCGGGGCGGATCTCGTCATGGCCACGCACGACGAGGCCCTGGGCACCGCAGCCCGCGCGAGTGGATTGCGGGTGATCGGCATCTAGTGCCGCTGTCCGTGGGCTGAAGCCCCGGCTCGGCGCTTCGCGACTCGCCCTGAAGGGCGTCCGTCCGTCGTCGTTCAGGACGCGTCGCGCCCGCGCCGAGCCCTGGCTTCAGCCGAGGGTCACCGCATGCTCGCCCGGACGTCCACCAGCACCTGATCGAAGGCGTCGACCCGCAGCAGCCCCAGCCGCGGGTACTCGAAGTCGACGATGACGTACACCGCGACCGCGAGGACGACGGCGAAGGTGAGGCTGTGCGTCCAGTTCCGGAGCGGGCTGCCGCCCATCCCGTACCCGGCGAGCAGGGAGCAGACCAACGTCAGCACGCCCAGGAGCGCGAAGACCAGCGGCGGCGCGTGCATCCGCATCGCCATGGTCCGAGTGGTCGTCATGTCGATCATCGCGTTCAGGGCCGGCAAGAGGAGCATCGTCGCGGCAGTCCCGGGCGTCGCCTGAGCAGCGGTGACCGACTGGGACCAGATCTCGCGCTGCAGGGCGGCGGCGCGGTCTAGCTCCGCCCGCGCCACCCGGAGGTCCGGCAGCGCCCGGTAGGCCGCCAGGCGCGCGTCCACGTAGTGGCGGAAGCGCTCGCGCTGGGCTGGCTGCGCCGCGGCCGGCAGGAGATCGAGCCGCAGGTAGGCGGTGCCGATCGCGTTGGCTTCTTCGACGATCAGGTGCCGCCGCGCATCGAATCGTTCGGCCGCCACCGAGAAGGTGAAGGCGATCAGCAACCCCATCAGGCCGAACATCGCGCCCTCGACGGCCCCCAGCCCCGGGGCACCACCGTCGGGGCTCTTGGCTCGGCGGGCGAGGGCAAGACGCCTACCGGTCTCCAGGAATAACAGCATCCCCCCCAACAACCCGAGGATCAGCAGCAGGGCCACGACCGGAGCTCTCATGCGCTAGACCAGCGGCGTGAGGCTCCGGGTCCGCACTTCCTCGACCAGTCGCCGCACGAACTCTTCCACCGGCAGGATCTCCTGCTTCTTCCCCGCCCCCCGCGCCCGCACCGCCACAGTCCCCGCGTCGGCCTCGCGCTGCCCCACCACCGCGAGGTAGGGCACCTTGTGCGTCTCGCCGTCGCGGATCTTGTAGTTCAGCGTCTCGCTGCGCTCGTCCACCATCGAGCGCACTCCGGCGGTCCGCAGCGCCGCGTCCACCTTCCGCGCGGCCTCGACCTGCGCGTCCGCGATCGGCAGCACTCGCACCTGCTCCGGCGATAGCCACAGCGGAAACGCCCCGGCGAAGTGCTCGATCAGGAACCCGAGGAACCGCTCCAGCGTCCCGTAGATCGCCCGGTGGATCATCACGGGCCGGTGCGGCCGGTTGTCCGCCCCGGCGTACTCGAGCTGGAAGCGCTCGGGCAGCTGGAAGTCGAGCTGGATCGTCGCCCCCTGCCACTCCCGGCCGATCGCGTCGTTGAACTTGACGTCGATCTTGGGCCCGTAGAACGCCCCGCCGCCGTGGTCCACACGATACGTGAGCCCGCGCCGCTTGAGCGCCTCCTCCAGCGCCCGCTCGGCCTGCTCCCACATCGCGTCCTCACCCAGCTTTTTCGCGGGTCGGGTGGCGAGGTCCAGGCGATACGCCAGCCCGAAGGTCTTCCCCATTACCAGCTCGACGATGTCCAGCAGCTGGAAGATCTCCTCCTCGATCTGGTCCTCCCGCAGGAAGATGTGCGCATCGTCCATCGTCAGGCCGCGCACCCGCAGCATGCCGTGC
Organism: uncultured Gemmatimonadaceae bacterium; assembly: GCA_964629425.1. GTDB lineage: Bacteria > Gemmatimonadota > Gemmatimonadetes > Gemmatimonadales > GWC2-71-9 > CAZVSO01. The sequence goes on along the minus strand of CAZVSO010000033.1, from coordinate 302 downwards.
AGCGTCCCGGACCGCTCGTTGCGGTACACGTTCGCGATCTCGGCCAGGCGGATGGGCAGGTCGCGATAGCTGCGCTGCTGCGCGGCGTAGATCAGGATGTGCATCGGGCAGTTCATCGGCTTCACCCGGTAGCGCACGTCCTCCGCCTCGCCTTCGCCCGCGCCCATCGCCGGGAACTGGTTCTCGGCGTACAGCGGCAGGTGGCCCGACCGCAGGAACAGCTGCTCGCGCGTCACGTGCGGCGTGTACACCAGCTGGTAGCCGCGCTCCAGGATCACGTCCTCGATGAACCGCCGCAGCTG
>CAZVSO010000032.1:0-20963 GCA_964629425.1 uncultured Gemmatimonadaceae bacterium | reverse complement strand
CCGCGTGGCCCTGCGGTGGACCCCGGCGGCCGCCCCCGAGCCCGGGGCCGCCCGCGCCGTCGCCGCGTTGTGGGCGGCGCATCCGGGACCCGCGCCCCTGCTGGTCGAGTGGGACGAGGCGGGCGACGGTAACGGCGGCGGGCGCGCCGCCGAGCCCGTGCGGCTGCGCAGCCGGGCCTTTCGCGTCGACGCGGCCGACGACCTGCTGACCGCGCTCCGCGGCGTGCTCGGCAGCGATCACGTGCGCTTCGTGCGGGCGGGCTGACCCGATGGCGACGCACACCCTCGACTTCGAGCGCCCGCTGCTCGACATCGAGCGCCAGATCGAGGAGATCAAGAAGGTGACGGGCGACCGGCTCGACGTCGCGAAGGACATCCGGCCGCTCGAAGCGCAGCTCGCCGCCCTGCGCGTCGAGATCTACCGGACGCTCACCCCCATGCAGCGGGTCCAGGTCGCCCGCCACCCCCGGCGGCCCTACACCCTCGACTACGTCGGCACGGTGTTCACCGACTTCGTCGAGCTGCACGGAGACCGCCTGTACCGCGACGACCCGGCCCTGGTGGGCGGGTGGGCGCGCCTCGATGGCGCCACGGTGATGGTGATCGGGCACCAGAAGGGGCGGGACACCAAGGAGAACCTGCGACGCAACTTCGCGATGGCCCACCCCGAGGGCTATCGCAAGGCGCTGCGGCTCATGAAGCTCGCCGAGAAGTTCGGCGCCCCCGTGATCACGCTGGTCGATACGCCTGGCGCCTACCCCGGACTCGGCGCCGAGGAGCGGGGCCAGGCGGAGGCCATCGCGCGCAACCTGATCGAGATGGCCCGGCTGCGCACGCCGATCGTCACCGCGGTCATCGGCGAGGGCGGCTCGGGCGGCGCGCTGGCCGTGGGGCTCGCCGACCGGGTGCTGATGTTCGAGAACTCGGTGTACTCGGTCATCTCCCCCGAGGGGTGCGCGGCGATCTTATGGAAGGACGCCTCGCAGCGGGAGCGGGCGGCGGAGGCCCTGAAGCTGACGGCCAAGGATCTGCTCGACCTCAAGCTGATCGACGAGATCGTGGCGGAGCCGCCGGGCGGCGCGCATGCCGCGCTCGAGGCCGCGGCCGAGGCGCTGGGCCAGGCGCTGCGGCGTCACGTGCGCCAGCTGCGCAAGGTCAAGCTCGACAAGCTCCTCAAACAGCGGGAGGAGAAGTACCTTTCGATGGGCGTGCTCCGAGAGAAATGAGTTGAGTACGGTCGTCGAAGTCCGGTTCAAAGGGAACCGGAAAGAGTACTTCACCTCGCCGGCCCACGAGGCCCGGCCCCTGGCCGTGCCCGACCCCGTCATCGTGGAGGTCGAGCGCGGGCAGGACCTGGGGCGCGTGTCGGCGACGGGCGACCTGGCCGGGCGTAAATGCGCGCGCGGGTGCGGCGGATGCGCGGTGGCCGAGGCCGTGGCGCAGACGGCCACGCGCCGCGTCGTTCGGCGGGCCACGGCCGACGACCTCCACCGGGCGGAGGAGCTGCGTCACGGGGAAGACGACGTGCGGCGCGCGGTGCTCGACCGCGCCCGGCGCCACGGCCTGCCCATGAAGATCTCCGACGCCGAATGGCAGTGGGATCGCCGCAAGCTCACCGTGTACTTCACGGCCGAGCAGCGGGTCGATTTCCGGGTGCTGGTGCGGGAGCTGGCGGCGCAGTATCGCACCCGCATCGAGCTGCGCCAGATCGGCGCCCGGGACGAAGCCCGGCGCCTCGACGGCATCGGCCGCTGCGGGCGGCAGCTGTGCATCGCGAGCTGGCTGCCCGAGGCCCGGCCGGTGAGCCTGTCCGTCGCCAAGGACCAGAACCTGTCGCTCAATCCTCTCCAGATCTCGGGCCCGTGCGGCCGGCTGCTGTGCTGCCTGCACTACGAGCACACGTTCTACGTCGAAAGCCGCCGGCGCTTCCCCAAGGAGGGCCGGATGCTCGCCACCGCCGCCGGCACCGAGCGGGTGGTGGCCGTGGACATCTTCCGCGAGCGGGTGACGCTGCGCGCGGAGCCGGAAGGCAGCACGCGTGTGGTGGGGCTGGACGTGCTGCAGCGCGAGCTGGGGCAGGTGGAACCGCCCCCGGAGGACGGCGCGGAGCCTCAAACCAACGCCGCCGCGGCCGCCCCGTCCCCCCTCCCCCGTCCCCCGTCCCCGTCGCGTCGCGGGCGCCGCGACCGCAAGGGCCCGCCGTCCTAGTGCCCAAGTTCTACCTCACCACGGCGATCGACTACTCCAACGGCGAGCCGCACATCGGCCACGCCTACGAGAAGATCGGGGCCGACTGCATCGCGCGTTATCGCCGCCTGGCCGGCGACCAGGTCCACCTCGCGATCGGGATGGACGAGAACGGCCAGAACGTGGCCCAGGCGGCTGAGAAGGCGGGCGTGTCCACCCAGGCGTGGGTCGACGCCATCGCGGCCAAGTTCCAGGACGCCTGGCGCGCGCTCGCCATCTCGCACGACGACTTCATCCGCACCACCGAGCCGCGCCACGTGGCCGGCGTGCGGGAGCTGCTCGAGCGGATCCGCGCCGGCGGCCACATCTACGAGGGCACCTACGCCGGCTACTACTGCGTGGGCTGCGAGAACTTCAAGCGCGAAAAGGAGCTGGTGGACGGGCGCTGTCCCGATCACCCGACCCTCGCCATCCGCTGGGTGGAGGAGCCGAACTTCTTCTTCCGCCTGTCGAGCTTCCGCGACCGGCTGCTCGCGCTGTACGACGCGCGCCCCGAGTTCCTCCAGCCGCCCGAGCGGATGAACGAGATGCGCAACGTCCTGAACGAGGGCCTGGACGATATCTCGGTGAGCCGCGCCCGGCTGCCCTGGGGCATCCCGTTCCCCGGCGCGCCCGGGCACACGGTGTACGTCTGGTTCGACGCGCTGATCAACTACCTGTCGGCCACCGGGTTTCCGGCGCCCCAGCACGAGCGGCTCTGGCCGGCCGACCTCCACATCATCGGCCCTGACATCACGCGGTTCCACTGCGTGATCTGGCCCGCGATGCTGATGGCGGCCGGCGTCGAGGTGCCGCGGGCGGTCTGGTCGCACGGGTGGCTGACCTTCGGCGGCGCCCGGTTCAGCAAGACGGCGGGCGTGCGGTTCACGCTGGACGAGGCGATCGAGCGGCACGGGCCCGACGCGTTGCGCTACTTCCTGCTGCGCGAGGTCGCGTGGGGCTCGAGCGGCGAGTTCTCGCTCGAGCGGTTCGACGCGCGCTACACCGCGGACCTCGCCGACACGCTGGGCAACCTCGTGTCGCGCACCCTGGCCATGGTGCACAGCTACCGTGAGGGCAGCGTGCCCGCGGTGTCCTCGACCACGCCGCTCGACGCCGCGGCGGGCGAGGCGCTCGCCGCGTACGTCCGCGCCATGGACCGCTACCGGCTGCATGAGGGCGCGGCAGTGGTCATCGGCCTGGCCGCGAGCGCCAACCGCTATGTCCAGGAAACGGCTCCCTGGAAGCTGGCGAAGGACGGCGACCCCGCGATCCTCGACGCGGTCCTGGCGAGCCTGGTCCGTACCGTCGCCTGGCTGGCCGCCCTCGCGCAGCCCTTCGTGCCGGGCAAGGCCCAGGCGATCTGGGACGCGCTCGGGACCGGCCGGCCCCTCAGTCGGTTGTCACTCGCGGACTTGCCGGCATTCTCGGTCGCGGGGCTCCGCACCACCCGCCCGCCCATCCTATTTCCCAAGCCCCGTCCGCAGCCAACCAGCTAACGGCCTATCCGCGCGTGATTTAGGTCACAAGCGACCGTTGACGGCCAGGGGCTCGACGACTAAGTTCGGGATCCCCTTAATCCCTGGGAGCGCACTTGCGGCGGAGTAGCAGCCAGCGCCGCTGGACGGTGATGGTCGTCCCTCACGGCTCGGGCTCGTCCCGAGGCGTGGAAGTGTCGCACGCGCTCCTGAAAACCTTGATTGGGCTCGGCAGCGTCGTGGTGCTGGTGCTCCTGGTGCTGGGCGGCGCGGCCGTGGCGCGCGGCGTGAACGTCACGCGCTCGCGGGGGCTCGAGCGCGAGAACCGGCTCCTCGCCGGCGAAGTGCAGCGCATGCGCGAGCGCCTGGCCGGCCTGGGCGATACGTTGCGCCGCTTCGCCGACCGCGAGGAGCAGCTGCGGCTGCTGGCGGGCCTCGAGCCGATCGACCCGGCGGTGCGGCAGGCGGGGATCGGCGGTCCCGCGGGCGAGTGGTCGGAGCGCGACAGCCTCTCGGCCGCGGGTCCCGGCGGAGCGCTCGCGCTCGCGGCGCGGCTCGACATGGACGCGCTCACGCGGCGGGCCAACATCCTGGTGCGCTCGATCGACGAGGCGTACGACTCGCTCTCGAGCCACCGCACGCGGCTCGCTGCCACCCCCTCGATCATGCCGACCCGCGGCTGGCTCACCAGCACCTTCGCGCGCGAGCGGGTTCACCCGGTCCTGCACCTGGCCCGGCCGCACGAGGGCATCGACGTCACCGCGCCGATGGGCGCGGCGATCGAGGCCCCCGCCGCGGGGATCGTCACCGAGGTGAAGTGGGCGGACGGCTACGGCAACACGCTGAGCATCGACCACGGCTACGGCGTGGTGACGCGCTATGCGCACTGCTCGCGGATCCTGGTGGCGCGCGGGTCCCGCGTGCAACGCGGCCAGAAGGTCGCGCTCGTGGGCTCGACCGGCCTGTCCACCGGCCCGCACCTCCACTACGAAGTGTGGGTCAGCGGCAAGCCCGTGAACCCGATGAAGTTCGTCCTCCCGGACGCGATCGTCGACTAGCGACTGAAGTCCACCTTCGGCGCCTGCTCCGCGCCCGGGGTCACCAGCTCGAAGTAGTCCCTCGTCTTCTTCCCGATCACCTTGGCCGTCAGCACCTGCGGGAACCGCCGGATGTATGCGTTGTGGCGGTTGACCGCCTCATTGTAGTCCTGCCGCGCCACCGCGATCCGGTTCTCCGTCCCCTCGAGCTGGTCCTGGAGCGCCCGGAAGTTCTCGTTCGACTTGAGCTGCGGGTAGTTCTCCGCGATGGCCAGGAGCCGGCCCAGCGGCGCGGTCAGCGCCGCGTTCGCCTCCGCCATCTGCGCCAGGGTGCCCCCCTGCACCGCGCCCGCCAGCTTCGCTCGAGCCTCGGCCACCTGGATGAAGATGGTCTCCTCCTGCTTCGCGTACCCCTTCACCGTCTCCACCAGATTGGGAACGAGATCGGCGCGGCGCTGTAGTTGCACCTTGATCTGCGACTCCGCCGCGTTCACCTGCTCGTCGTAGGTCTGGATCGTGTTGTAGCCGCAACCGGTCGCCGAAACCAGACCGAGCAGCGTCACCAGGCGTCTCGTGTTCACGCGGTTCCCTCCTTGTGTTGATGTGCGTTCTTCAGAGCCGGTTCACGAACTGGGCCGTGCGCGTGATCGCGTCGAGATAGGCCGCGGCCGCGGGATCGCGGGGCGCGAGCCGCACCGCCCCGCCACGCAACCGCGTCAGGAGCTGCACGACGGGCTCGGCACCGAACCCCGCCGCGGCGCCTCCCGCCCGGACCACCTCCGCCCAGCCCGCCGGCACGTCCCGCCCCGCGAGCCGCAGCGCCGCGCGCAGCATCGTGAGGAACCCGCCCGCGGTCGCGCTGACGATGTCGGCCGTGCGCGCCCCGTCACCGCGAAACGCGGCGTACGCCTGACGCAGGTGCACGACCTTGCCCCGCAGCTCGTGCTCGAGCTGGCGCCGCAGGTCGTCGCGGCGCACGGTGGTCACGTCTCCGACTCCGGCCCCCAGCCAGGGATCCCGCCCGGCGAGCAGCCGGTGGGTGTGCCGGATGTCGTCGTACTCGATGGGAAAGGCGTCGGCCGACTCGCGCCACTCCGCCCCCGTGAAGATCAGCGGCCCGGGCTGGCCTTGGCGCGCCCAGCGCGCGACTGCCGGCTCCAGCGCGTCGAACAGCGCATCGTCCACGCGGTCGCAGATCAGCAGGGTGTTCACGTCGGAGCGGCCCGGCAATTCATCGCCGCGCGCGGCCGAGCCGTAGAGCAGGAGCGTGACGAGCCGGTCTCCCAACGCCCGCTGCACGTCGGCCGTCAGGTCCTCGACGGTCATGGGTCTCGCCATGTCAGAATCTCCCTCCGGCGCCGCCGCCCGAGAAGCCGCCGCCACCGCCGAACCCGCCGAACCCGCCGCTGAACCCCCCACCGCCTCGCCCGCCGCCGCCCCAACCGCCACCGATCCAGGGGCCCGCTCCCCACCACCATGCCCGCCGCCGGCGCCGCGACCGTGGGATCAGGCGCATGAGCAGCACGACCAGAATGACGATGGCCAGGATCATCATCGGGCTGGGGCTGAATGCGACCCGCCGCGCCGTGGGAGGCGGTGACTGGCCGGTCAGCGTGGCGCCGAACTCGGCGGCGAACGCCTGTGCCACGAGCCCGACGCCGCGCTCGAGCCCCGCGCCGTAGTCCTCGCGCGCCAGGTAGGGGATCATGGCGTCCCGAATCCGGCCCACCCGCGCGTCGGTCAGGAACCCTTCGGCGCCGCGCCCCGTGGCGAGGAAGATTTGTCCAGTCCCGGGGCGATGGTCCCTGAGCGGCACGAGCAGGATCACCACGCCCAGGTTCTTCGCCGGGTCGCCGGCCTCGCCCTGCGCCCCGACGCCCCACTGCCGGCCGATCTCGACGGCCACGTCGCTCGCCGCGCGGTCGCCGATGTCGGCGAGGGTCACGACGGTGATCTCACCTCGGGTCGCAGCCCGCACCTCGCCGATCACGGCCTCCATGCGCCCGACTGCCGCGGCGTCGAGGACGCCCGCGAAGTCGTTCACGTAGCCGCGTGGGGCCGGGATCGCGACCTGAACAAGGAGGATGGTCAGGAGGGCACTCATGGGCGCGGAGAAAGATACCACGCCCGCGCGGCGCGGCACCTTCCCCGACCCTTCCCCTTTCCCTTTTCCCTTTTCCCCGTTTCCCCTTTCCCGGCTCCGCGTCGCGCGTAGATTCATGGCGTCTCTCACCTCGGAGCGCCTCTTGGCCGTCCGTCCTGTTCGCTGTGTCACCGCCGCGCTCGCCTGCGCCGCCGCCCTCTTCGCGAGCTCGGCCTGCGGGACCGATGATCCGGGCCCGGACCCCGGAGGCGGCGAGCTGCTGTTCGCCAGCAACCACATCTTCGGGCAGTTCGACATCTTCGTCCTGGACCTCGCCGACCGGACGCAGCGCCGCGTCACCGACACCTTGGCGTTCGACTTCTGGCCGAGCTGGTCGCCGGACGGCGCGCGCATCGTCCTCCAGTCGGACCGCGGCTTCAACCAGGACACGGTGTTCGACCAGGACATCTATCTGATGAACGCGGACGGGACCGGCGCGGTCCAGCTCACGACCCACGATTCGGCGGACACCCAACCCGCCTGGTCGCCCGACAGCACCAGGATCGCCTTCAGCTCCAACCGGACGGGCAACTACGAGATCTACGTGGTGAACACGGACGGCAGCAGTCTCGTCCAGCTGACCGTCGCCCCCGGGGCCGACGGCCAGCCCGCCTGGTCACCCGACGGGGCCCGGCTCGCGTTCGCGTCCGACCGGGACGGGGACGCGGACATCTACACGATGAACGCGGCCGACGGCACCGGCGTGCTGCAGCTCACCGCCAACACAAACGGAGACCTCGCTCCCGCGTGGTCGCCCGACGGGACCCGGATCGCGTTCCACTCCGACGGCACGGGCAACTTCGCGATCTACGTGATGAACGCGGACGGCAGCGGGAAACGGCAGCTCACGGCCGGCGGCGTGCCACCCCAGGAGCTGGCGGACTGGTCGCCCGACGGCACCCGCATCGCCTACGACTCGGACGGCGACCTCTTCGTGCTGTGGTTGGACGGGCGCGGCGCGACTCGCGTCGCGGGCGACCAAAGTAACGCCTTCTTCCGGCCGCGCTGGAGGCCGTAGCGAGCCGCCCGCGTAAACGAAAGTGGCCAGGGAAGTCTCCCTGGCCACTCTTGCTGACAGCACCTACCTAGTCCATCAGCCCATCAAGGGACCGTCATCGGGGGCCGCCGGTCCGCCAGGTAGAGGACCGTGGCCGCTCCGGCCGGCGCCTGGCTGCCGGCCACGGCGGCCGGCAGGAAGACGGCCGTGAGCACCGATCCCGCGACGTTGGTCCCGGCAATCGGGTTCGCCGCCGGCGTCCCCGCCACGCCCGGCGGGCCAAGGACATCGGCATGCGTCGGCGCCCCGCCGGCGCCGGTGACCGCCGTCCGCATCGTCGGGGTGTCGGCGGCGAACGCGGTGTAGGTCCCGATGCCGCCGAACGCCAGGCCGGTGAGCAGCGGCGTGCCGGGCGCTGCGCCGGTCCGGCGCGTGAAAGCGTCCACGGCGCCCAGGGCCGAGCCGGCATTGATCACCCGGAGGGCGATCTGCCCGGCCCCGGGATCGGCCGCGGGGTCATCGGTGATCAGCATCTGCAGCGGCACGCCGCCGGCGGCCCGCGCGAAGCCAGTAATCGCGACGGTGTAGTTCGTGCTCGCCACGAACGCGAACGTCGTGTCCCACACCACCAGCGAGCCGGCGAGGGTGTCGGTGCGCACCGGCGTCATGTAGAGCCTGAGCCGCCGGGTGCCGGCCGTGACGGCCTGATAGGGCGTGACCCCGCGAAACACGTTGTCGAGGAACTGCGGCGCGTCACCCACGATGTCCACGACCCGCAGGTCCATGGATCCCGTGTCGCCCACCGCGTTGATGAACCGCATCCCGGCCGCGGGGGCCGGCGCGCCCAGCCCATCGTCGCTGCTGCAGCCACCGACCGCCACCACGGCGAGGCACAGCGCGAACAAGCGAGAAGGAGTCATGTGTCAGCCTCGATCGTCAAGGGGATTCATTGATCGCCAGGATTCACTGGTCGTCACCGCCCCCACCGCCGGGGACGCTGTTTCCTTGGTCGCCGCCCAACCCGAAGAGATTCCGCGTCATGGCGAAAGCCATGGCGGCGGCGACTCCTCCGAGGACGGCGACAAACGTGCGCTGCCGCGAGAAACGCTTCTCGGTCACGACGCCCACGTACTCCCGGGGCAGGCTCACCGCCTCGCCGCTCCACCGGCTCCGGACGCCGTACAGACCCAGCGTCTCGGACACCCGCAGATCGTACGCCGTGTCGCTGGCGCCCACCAGCGCGCCCTCGACGCGGGCGATCTCCGGGCCGATCGCGGCCCGCATGCCGACCCGGCCCTGGTCGTTCAGGTCCAGGGCCAAGGTCGAGCCCGGTGCCGGTGCTGTGACCGCCGGTTGGTAGGTATAGCACCCGGCCACGAGGGCCGCGAGCAACGCGACCCCGAGCCCGGCCCGCGGCGACGGGCCGCCGGGCGACCAACCCGGCGACCCGGCCACGGTTTCACGCGCAACGTTGACGCGATGCACGGCGGCTACAACCCGTAGGTGCCCCGGGGCGCACCGTCCACGCGGCCCACGCCGCCGAGGTTGTACAGGCTCTGCGACCGCACGTCGAGCTCCTGGTACGGCACCGGGTGATGGACCGGCGTGCCCTCGGGCAGGTCGCCCCACCCGCGCCCGGCGAAGTACCACATGCCGTAGCCCGCGTACGCCGTCTCCATGCGGTACTCCCACTTCATCGCTTCGAGCAGGTTGCCGCACGCCGTCGAGGTGAAGCCCGGACCCACCGGTATGCGGGGCACGCACGACACGCCGCCCGGCACCGGAGTGGTGAGGTCCGCGATTCCGGCGACCGACGGCAGGTTATTGCGCACCCGCGAGCTGTCGATGTACTGCGTCGCCAGGGCCCACTGTCCTGTGCGGATGGCGCCTTCTGAGAGGAGACCGTTCATCTCGGCGCGCGTCATCGTGGGATACGGCCCGATCCGCGTGGCGTTGAAGAACGTCTGGAAGCGGTAGAAGTCGTAATACGAGTTGGCCAGCGTGTTCGCCGTGACGACGTCCTGGCCCGCGGCCCGGTTGCGGAAGTACTGCCCCGCCGGCGGAAGCGCCGGAGAGGCCGTCTGCTGCAGCGCGCGCGTCCCTCCCGCCGGGAGGCGGCGGTCGCGGGTCTGGACGAGGAAGGGTGCTTTCGATGCCAGCGGCGCGGCGAGCCACGCGTCGTACGCTCCCGAGCTGTCGGCCATGCCCATAACGTAGCCCCACATCTGGTGCCAGCTCTGGAACAGGTAGTGCTGCAGCGGCCAGATCACGTCCCAGCCCGTCGTCGGGGAGCTGTTGATAATGTAATCGCGCGTGATGCCGGCCTGCACGTCGGCGATCACGGCGTTCCAGTCCACGGCGCCCCGCTCGGTGGCGTTGCGTGCCACGCTGGCCCGGAAGCGCCCTTTGTACGACCGGATGAACGCCACGAAGGTCGCCGCACTGACGGTCCCGCCCGCGAAGCCCGCGGCGTTGCCGTTCAGCCAGGTGGCCGGGAGGGGGAATCCGTCCGCGCCCGCCGGCGCGGCCTGCGCGGTGGCGATGGCCGAGTCGAGGTACTCGAGCGCCAGCGTCATCGCCGCGCTGTAGTGCAGCAGGTCGAAGGCGCTTTGGTCCGACGGGTCGTCCCAGCGGATCTGGGTCACGGAGTCGTATGCCAGCGCCAGGTTGCCCATCCCCAGGCCCATGACGAACCAGGCGAACGACCGGTTGCGCTGGTCCCGCGGCGGCGAGGTGAATCCCACGCCCGCGTTGATGCGCTCGAGCCCGATGGCGGCCGAGCGGGCGGCGCGGTGCAGCACGGTCCAGTCGCGCAGGTGGATGTCCAGCCCCGAGTTGCCCCGGCTGTTGTCCACGAAGCCGCGCGGGATGCCGCCGCGTTGGTTCATGTCGAAGTTAGCGTTCCCCGAGTAGCTCTCGAGGCCCATCACCAACATGCCGGGCTGGAGCGAATTGTTCGAGCCGCCCAGCGTGGCGTTTTGGATCGTCACGTACGAGTTGGCGATGAACACCTCGACGTCGGCCGGACGGCCCAGCGCGCGGTCCCGATCCGGCTGGTTCTCGTTGCCGACGACCAACGGTTCATCGCAGGCGGCCACGCCCAACACCGCGAGCAGGCCGCAGATCGACTGGAAGTTTCGCATCGTCTATTCCTCCCAAGCGCTTCCCCGCGCGGGGCGCCCTGGGGGCGCCCCGCGGGAAGCGGCCGGTTGCCGGTTCAGAAGCTGGTGGACACCCCGAACGTGAAGCTGCGCAGGCCCGGGAACGTGAACGAGTCGATCGCGCTGATCGCGGCCGACGTCGTCTCGCCACCCGAGATCCCGACCTCGGGATCGAACCCCTTGTAATCGGTGATCGTAAAGAGGTTGCGTCCCACGACGCTGACCTCCCAGTTCCCGACGCCCATCACCGGCCCGATGTTGTAGGACACCAGCAGCTCGCGCAGCTTCGCGAAGCTCGCGTCCTCCACGAACCGGCTGTTCGGGGCGAGGATGTCGTAGAAGCCTCCCAGGCCGCCCGCGGCGCCGCCAGCCCGCCAGTAGTAGCCGATCGGCTTGGCCGTCTCGACGGACTTCCCTCCCTGATCGATCTCCTCGGCCAGGAAGTCGAGGTGCGCCCAGTGGCGGCCCTGGTTCCAGACGTCATGCCCGATGGAGGCGTCCAGCAACCCGTACACCGTGAACCGGCGCCACTGGACGTTCGTGGACACCGCGAACCGGAAGTCGGGCAGCGCGTTGCCCAAGAGCAACTGGCGCGGCGTCCCGATCGAGTCACGCAGCGTGATCGGCATCCCCCAGTTCAGCGCGGTGGCCCAGGGGGCGTTGGCGGCCGGCAGCTGCTCCTGCCACAGATTGTTCGTGACGCCGTCACGCCAGGAATTCCCGGCGCCGACCCACACCAGCATCCCTTCGTCGTTGTACTGGAACGCCGACCCCGTGCCGCCGCAGCTCGCCTGGTACGCCGTCGGCAGCTCGCTGCAGCTGGTCGCGAACCGGCGGCCGTAGAACGAGCCGACGCGCTCGCCCTTCGCGGCCTTGAAGATCGCGCCGGTGGCCTGCAGGGTGTTGCCGTAGGTGTACTCCGGCACGTCGAGCTGCGTGATCGTGGCGCGGTTGCGGTCGTAGGTGAAGCCCATCGACCACGTCAGATCGCGCTGCTGCAGGATCGGGAAGTTCACGGCCAGCTCGTACGTCGTGTTCTGCACCGTGCCGGCGTTGAGCCACTGGGTGGTGAAGCCCGTGCCCGCCTGCACCGGTGCCGGCAGGATCTGGTCCTCGGTCTTCGAGTCCGCGTAGGTGAAGTTGATCAGGACGCGCCGGAACAGCTCCAGGTCGGCGCCGATCTCGAACTCCTTGTTGAACTCGGGCCCGAGGTTCTGGTTGCCCAGCTGCACCGGCGACACGATCCCGCCCGTGCCGATGGTGAACGTCTCGTACTGCGCGGAGAACCGCGGGCGCCCGCCCGACGTGCCGTACGACGTGCGCAGCTTGAACTCGCTCACGTCCGCCAGGGGCCACCAGGGCTCCCGCGTCACGCGCCAGGCGACGGACGCCCGGCCGAAGTTCTGCCAGCGGTTGTCCACCCCGAAGAGCGAGCTGCCGTCGCGGCGCAACAAGGCGTCCACGATGTAGCGCTCCTTGTACTCGAGGTTGACGCCGGCGAAATACCCGATCAGCCGCTCCGACGCTTCCGACGACTCGGTGATGCGGTTCGCGGTCGTGTTGTCGAGCGTCGTTACGCCGGCCACCGCCAGGGTGTTGCCCTGCGCCTGCCGGAAGGCGTTGTCCGTCTGCTGGTAGAGATACCGCAGGCTGGCCCGGCTCCGCAGGTCGCCGCCGAGGTGCGTCCCCCGGAACGTCGCGTTGAGGGCCGCGTTGACCGCGTTGTCGTCTAACGCGCCGCGGAACACGCTGCCGATGGACTGCGTGGCCGCGAAGCCCGACGTCGTGGCGCGGTAGCCCTTGTCCGTGATCTGCGCGTACGTCACCGTGCGGCTGTCGTAGCCCAAGCTGCCTTCGAGGTCGAACCACTGCACCGGCGTGTAGCGGACCGTCGCTCCGCCGATGAACCGGTCGGTGATGTCCTCGCGCTGCACGTTCTCCAGCGGCTGGAGCGGGTTCTCGTTCTGCGCGCCGCTGTTCTGGAGGTTGGGCCGCACGTACAGGCGCCCCAACGTGTCCCGTTGCTGCACGTTGGCGATCGCGGGCACGCGGGTCAGCCGGAAGAACGCGCCGCCGCCCCGCTCCTGGTTCAACCCGTCCTGTTCGGACCGGGCGTAGTAGCTGCGCACGGCCACCGACCAGTCGGCCCCGATGCGCTGGTCCAGGTTCACGCGCACGGCGTTGCGGGTGTAGCCCTCGAGGAACTGGATCGACCCGCCCTCGTGCGCGTTCGACAGGCTGGCGAACACGCTGGTCGAGCCGAACCGTCCGGTGAGGTCCACGGTGTTGGCGTAGTAGGGCTCGGGGTTGGCCACGTCGTCCACCGCGTTGAACGTCGCCCCCGGCCAGCGCTTGGACTGGAACTGCGACCGCAGGAGCGGGAGCGGCGTGGAGGCGCCCGGGTCCACCGGGAAGCCCGCCGGCGTGAGCGCGAAGTCACCGGGCGCGTTGTTGATCCGCGCCTGCTCCGTGTTGTAGTCGAAGATCCGCGCGCACAGCGGCTGCCCCGCCACGCTCTGGCAGAAGAACTGGTTGGTTTCGTCCATCACCAGGGCGTGGTTCTGGGCCAGCCCGAAGTCGCGCTCGATGTCGCTGACGCCCGCCTCGGAGCGCAGATGAAACTGGACCTGATCGATCGCCCCGCGCGCCGACTTGGTGGTGATCTGCACGACGCCGGTGCTCGCCGTGGCGCCGTACAGCGACGCGCCCGCCGCGCCCCGGACGATCTCCACGCTCTCGATGTCGCTCGGGTTGATGTCGGGCAGCGCCCCTACGATCGTCACGCCGTCCACGATGTAGAGCGGCTCCAGGCTGCGGCCCTGCGCGTTCAGCGACTTGGGCCCCCGGATGATCACCGCCTGCGACGACCCCGGGCGACCGCTGGTGGACTTGATCTGGACGCCCGGCACCTTGCCCTGCAGCTGCTGCAGCGCGTTCACACCCGGCACCGGCATCTGCGACGCGTCCACCCGCGACACGGCGAACGGCACCTTGATCTGCTCGGTCTCGGCCGTCAGGCCCGTGATGACCACCGCCTCGAGCATGTGCACGTCCGTGGCCAGCGCGAAGTCCAGCGCCTGATCGCCGGGCACGACGTTGACAGACTGGCCAGTGGGCTTGAACCCGATCGCCCGCGCCCGCAGCATGAGCTGCTGGCCGCGCACGCGCGCGCCCGGCACCGTGAGGACGTACGTCCCCTCGACGGTCGTCGGCGCCACGATGTTCAGTTCGGAGATGAACACGAGCGCGCCCGGTAGTGCTGCGCCGCGGTCCGACCGCACCGTCCCGCGGAACACGGCGTCCTGCGCCGCCACGGGCCGCGCGCCGGCGGCCACTAACGCCGCCAGCACCACCAAACCGAACAGCACCCCAGAACGTTGCTGGTTCATACAGCGTCCCTCACTGTGAGTGGAAAACGAGCCTGGACGGGACGACAACGAGGCCCTGCCTTGCGCAGGACCCCGCGGCGGCAATGAGCACCACCGCTTGCACGATGTGACCGACGCACGGAATGACGGCATGGCGCTCCGACGGCCAGAGTCGCCGACGAGGTCGGTGCTTCCGACCTCGTACGTACTTCCCCATATAACGCCGGTTTTCGCCCGGCGTCAATAGCCCCGGAACGGGGGCGGACGGGGGCGGACCGGGGCGGCCGGGGGCGGACCGGGGCGGACGGGGACGGACGGGACGGACGGGACGGACGGGGGGAGGAACCGTGCAGCCCGGACCGGCCGCCAGCGTCGTCCTTTCACAGCCCTGTTCCGGCGAGTAGCTTGGGACCTGCCCACGCGTCACCGGGAGCACATGGTGCGGCTGCGCCTCACGGCGAGGGTCTCGGGCCGCGTCCCTCTCCTTTATGTGTATTTGGTCGCCTGCCTGACGGCGACGGCGCCGGGGCTCGTCCCGGCAGCGCTCGCCCAGCAGGGGACCTCCACCATACTGGGCCGCGTGGTGGACCGGCGCTCGCAGGCCCCCATCCATGGAGCGGTCGTAGTGCTCGCCGGAACCGCCGCGGGCAGCACGGCCGACTCGACCGGCGGGTTCGTGCAGTCCGGGCTGATGGCCGGCCTCTACACGCTCGAGGCGCGCGCCATCGGCTACAGCATGGGCTCCTGGATGATCGAGCTCGCCGAGGGCGACAGCCTGCGCCATGTGTTCGAGCTGGATCTCGTGGGCTTCGAGCTGCCGGCCGTCGTGGCCATCGGTGAAGCGGTCCCGGCCGACCGCGCGTTGCGCGAGTTCGAGCGACGCCGCGCCGCGGGGCGCGGCGTGTTCATCACGCCGGAGGAGATCGCGCGGCGTAACCCCCGCACGCTCGACGAGCTGCTGCGCAACATCCCCGGCGTCCGGACGGTGTGCCGGCCGTCGGGGTGCGCGGTACGGATGACGCGCACGGCCCGCCCCTGCAGGCCGGAGATCTTCATGGACGGCTTCTCCGCCACGTTCGCCGTCCCCGTGAACGCCCCCGCCGGCGACTTCGTCGCCGTCGAGGTATACCGCAGCCTCAGCGAGACGCCGAGCGAGTTCCTCCGCGCCGATAACCAGTGCGGGGTGATCGCGATCTGGACCCGCACCGGCCAGTCGCCGCCGCGGTGACGGCCGCTCCCGCCTGCGCGAGTAAACTCGCGGCTCGGCATCTGCCAGTGAACTGGCTGAGGTCTCGCCGCTTCGGCGGCAGCCGCCGAGTCGCGGCTTCCAGCCGCGGACCCGGCGCCGCGATTGTCGGCCTGCTCCTTTTTGCCCCGACGCCCCCCCTCCCACAGGGCGACCCGCTCGCCGCGCGGTCCCGGGGGCGCGCCGACGCTCCCGTCACCGTGTACGAGATGGCCGACTTCCAGTGCCCCGCGTGCCGCGTGTTCGCGCTCGAGACCATGCCCGTGCTCGAGCGCGAGTACGTCCGCACCGGCAAGGCTCGCTGGGTGTTCGTGAACTTCCCCTTGACCGAGATCCACGCGAACGCGGTGGCCGCGGCGGAAGTCGCCATGTGCGCGGCGCGGCAGGACCGGTTCTGGGACATGCACGACGCGCTGTTCCAGCGTCAACCGCAGTGGGCGCCGCTCCGTGAGCCCGAGACCTACCTCGTGGCCCTGGCCGACTCGGCCGGCGTCGATCGGGCGGGACTGCTGCAGTGCCTGACGGCGCGGGCGACCGTGGCCGAGATCGAGGCCGACGCGCAGCGCGCCGCCCGGTCCGGGGCCCGCTCCACGCCGACCTTCTATATCGAGGGTGGCCTGCTGCGGGGGGCGGCTCCCGTCGCCGTGTTCCGCGCTGTGCTGGACTCCATCTATCGCGTCCGCACCGCGCCTGCCCCTCCCGCCTCCCCCGTCCCGCCTCCCCGCCGGTGAAGCGCCGCCCCGCCCTCACCTACCGCGTGGGCGTGCTCGTGGCCCAGCGGGCCGCCCGATTCGCCGCCCGATTCGACCGCAAGATCGCGCGCGGGCTCGAGGCCCGCCGCGGCCTCGCCGAGCGGCTGGAGCAGTGGGCGCGGGCCGGTCGCCAGCCCGCGCGGCCCCTCGTATGGGTACACGCCCCGTCCGTGGGCGAGGGCCTCCAGGCCAAGCCCGTCATCGAGGCGTTGCGCGCGCTGCACCCGGAGTGGCAGCTCGCCTTCACGTTCTTCTCGCCCTCGGCCGAGCGGCTGGCCCGCACCCTCCCCGTCGACGTCGCCGACTACGTGCCGCTCGATCGGCCGCGCGACGTGCGCCGGGCCCTCGCGGCGCTCCAGCCCACGGCCCTCGTCTTCAGCAAGCTGGACGTGTGGCCCGAGCTGACCCTCGCGGCGCACCGCGGCGGCGTGCGCCTCGGCCTCATCTCGGCCACCGTCGCCCCCGAGAGCTCGCGGCTCCGCTGGCCAACCCGCGGGTGGGCGCACCCCGCCTATCACGCGCTCGACCGCGTCGGCGCCATCAGCGCGGACGACCAGGCGCGGCTCGAGCTGCTCGGCGCCCGGCGCGACGCGATCACCATCACGGGCGACACGCGCTACGACAGCGTCGCCGACCGCGCCCGCCGCTTCGATCGGAGCCGCGAGCCGTTCGCCACCCTGCTGGACGGCGGCGCCGGACGGTTCACCATCGTGGCCGGCTCGACGTGGCCGGCCGACGAGGCCGTCGTGCTCCCCGCCTTCGCGGACCTGCTCACCCAGGTTCCCCGGGCCCGCCTGGTCCTCGCGCCGCACGAGCCGACGCCCGATCACCTGGCCGGGATCGCGCAGCAGCTCACCGCGCTGGGACTGCCGCGGCCCGTGCGACTCTCCCAGCTCCAGCCCCGGGATACGGGCGGGGTGATCGTGGTCGACCGGGTCGGCGTCCTCGCCGACCTGTACGCGGTCGGCGACGTCGCCTTCGTGGGGGGAGGCTATCACCGCGCGGGCCTGCACTCGGTGCTCGAGCCCGCCGCGTTCGGGCTGCCGACGACGGTGGGCCCGTTGTGGGACATGAGCCGCGACGCGGGGCTGCTGCTGCAGCGCGGCGCGGCCGTGGCGCTGCCCGAGGACGGGCGGAGCGCGCTGCACGCGCAGTGGATCGTGTGGCACCGGGATGCAGCGGCGCGCCGCGCGGCAGGCGAGGCCGCGATGGAGGTCATGGCGGAGGGACGCGGGGCCGCCGAGCGCACGGCGGCGCTGGTGCGCGAGCTGGTGGCGGGCACGTAGGAGCGTAGGGGCGCGTAGGGGCGCAGCATGCTGCGCCCCTACGTGCCCGACGTCTCAGCGTTCAACCACTACGCCTTCCATCGTCACCGACCGCGGCGCGATGAGACCGAGGGTCAAGGCGGTCACCAGAATGTCGAGCGGCCCGCTGCGTACGGTGATCCGCAGGTTCGCGACCGCGCTCCCGGCGCCCACCTGCCCCGCCAGCGCGTCGTCGAGCCGCGGCCGCCCCAGCGGCACGGCCCCCCACAGCAGGTACACGGGGTGCCGGGTGACGCGAAACGGCGTTCCCGGGGGCGTGACGCCGCCGGCCTCCGCCAGGGTGGCTGGGACGCCGAGCTGGGTGGCGTCGAGGGTGAGCGCGCACCCGGTGGCCGCGAGTAGCAGCGCGAGCAGGATCGCGCGCGTCGTCGAGCGAATCACGAATCTCCCGTAACGCAAAAGAGGCGCGCCGCAGCAGCGGCGCGCCCCAAAGCTAGTGGCTCCCGCCCTCAGGGGGAACCAGCTAGCTGCCCGGCATCCGGAGCGACACGTGTGCGCCGATGCCGAAGACGCCGGCGGTGCCGCCGCTGGAGCTCTCGGAGTCGTACGCGAGATGAGCCCCCCACATCCCGAAGCTCGCGTTGGCGCCGAGGGTCCAGCCGAAGTCGGACCCGTCGTCGCCCTCCACGAAGTAAAAGCGGTTGGTCAGCGACAGATAGGGCTCGATGCTGAGGGGCAGAGGCAGGCTCGCGCTCACGCCGCCGCCGAGGGTCGCGCGCGTGAAGGCGGCGACGCCGTTGGCCTCGCCGATACGCGCGGCTCCGCCCTGGATGTTCACCGCCACCGGCGACAGGCTGCCGCCGATGAGGCGGAATGCGACGTTGCCGCCGAACGAGTTGTTGTTGTCGTTCGCGAGGTCGGCGTCGGCGCTCGTGTACCCGAGCGTCACCATGATGGGGCCGAAGCTCGCGCTGCCCCGCAGGCCGTACGTCGTCGCGTTGCCCGCGTCGTCATTGCCCGAGCCGTAGTCGGCATAGAGCCCGATGCCCGTGCCGCCCTTCGGGCTGTTCCACACCGGCATGCCGAACCACTGGGCCGCCGCCGGCGCCGCCACGAGCAGAGTACACGCTAGAACCGTGAATCCGCGCTGCATGCGTCCTCCTGGATGTCGAACCCGGGGCCGGCCCTTCCGGCCCCGGGACTGCGGCCCAACGGTAGGGAGTGCCGGTCCCCAAGTCAACGGCGCGGCCTTCGGATTAATCAAGGCCCCGCCCCTGAGGGGAGGCTCAGCGCCAGAACGAGAGCCCGATGAGCCCGCCGATGTTCAGCGTGCTGGGGATGACGTCGCCGGCCTCGCTGTCGTACCGGACCCCGCCCTCGAACCGCAGCGCCGCGTTGCCGCCGATGGGCTTGCGTGTCCCGATGGCGCCGTTGAACGAGAATCCTGTCCCGCTGTCGAATCCATTATCCGCCAGGATCAGACCGGCGCCGCCCGTGAGGTACGTCCCGCGGCGGTGCGTGCCGGTGCCCAGGGGATACAGCACGTTGACGCCCGGGGTGATCAGGTACGTGCCCTCACCGAACGTGCCGCTATCGAACAGCAGTGCCAACCGGACCTCGAACATCATCTTGCCGCGCGGGACGAAGCCCATTCGGAGGTCGATCGGGACGCCGATGCGCAGCCCGCTGTCGAATCCGTTCACATCGGCGTACGCCAGTCCCATGTCCATCCCGAATTCGTGCTTGACCGCGGGCGCCGGGGCGGCGGCCCCGCGCCGCTGCGCTGCCGCCTCCGTCGCGACAGCGCCGAGAAGTCCTACCAGGGCCACACTACAGATCATCGCGCGCATGTTCGTCCACCTCCTGAAGAGCACGGTGCGTCGAATGTCGGGAACCGAGAGACCGTCCGGGCGCCGGTCGATGGCCACGCCCATAAACAACGTGGCCCGTGCAAGTTCCACGGGCCACGCGTGATGCGACGTGACGCGGGTCACACCGCGTCAGGTCAGACGACTAATGCCACAGCGAGAGGCCCAGGCGCAGCCCGAAGAGGACCGTCGAGGGCACGCCGTCGTCCAAATTCTCGAGAATGTATGCCACGAACAGCTCGGGCCGGACGACGCCCGACCCATACCCGCCACGGGTACCGATGCCGCCGTTCAGCGTCAGGGCGGTCGAGTTGGCCGCCCCGAAGTCCGCCACCGTGTAGGAGCCGCCCACCGTGACGTACATCCCCTGCCTGTTCGACTTCATGCCGTAGAGCAGGTTCAGTCCGAGCGAGTAGTCGAAGATGCTCTCGCCACCCTGGTCGTCGCTCGCGAAGAAGAAGGTGAGGCGCGGCTCGACCGTCATCTTCTCGCCCGCGATGAAGCCCACCCGCAGATCGACCGGGGTCCCGAATGCAAAGAACGACTCGCCGCCGTCAGGGCTCACGTAGCTGAACGCGATGTCCACGCCGAATTCGTGCTTCGCCGCGCTGTGCGCTTGCGCCGCCGCGACCGCGGGGAGCGTGACCAGCGCCGCGATCAGCGACACACTACCGATCAACTTGCGCATCGTCTGATCCTCCTAAAGGGTGAAGTTGAAGTCCTGCCTCTACTTCGGTCTCCACGCCGCGCACAACGTAGGCAATGGGCACCCCTTGTCAAGGGGAGCGCCAAAATGTCAGGCCGGGTCGGCACGGTCGGCCACCACCCGGACCCGGTCCGCCAGGACCCGAAGGAACCCCTGAGACACCTGGAAAACCGTGGCCTGGCCCTCCCGTCGGACGGTCAGGACCCCATCCCCCAACAGGGTCAAGAACGGCGCGTGGCGAGGGAGGATGCCGACCAGGCCGTCGAACGCCGGCGCCACGACGGCGTCCGCCGCCCCCTCAAACAGCACCCGCTCCGGCGAAACGACCGAGACGTGCATGATTGCTACGCCGCCGTGAGGCCCTTGGCCTGCTCGACGACCTCGTCGATGCCGGCCACCATATAGAACGCCTGCTCCGGAAGGTGATCGAACTCGCCCGCAACGACACGTTCGAACGAGCTGATCGTGTCCTCCAGCTTCACGTACTTTCCTTCGAGCCCCGTGAACTGCGTGGCCACGAAGAACGGCTGCGACAGGAAGCGCTGCACCCGCCGGGCGCGAGCAACCAGCAGCTTGTCCTCCTCCGACAGCTCGTCCATCCCCAGGATCGCGATGATGTCCTGCAAATCCTTGTAGCGCTGGAGGATGCGCTGCACCTCGATGGCCACCCGGTAGTGCCGCTCGCCCAGGTACTGGGCGTCCTGGATGCGGCTCGA
>CAZVSO010000031.1:10144-21102 GCA_964629425.1 uncultured Gemmatimonadaceae bacterium | reverse complement strand
CCGGCGCCCGCAGGTTCAGGATCGTCACGACGAAGTTGAAGCCGGCCGCGAGCGAACCGATCCCGAGGATCTGGAGCCCCAGCACCCAGAAATCGATGTGCAGGCCGGGCGAGTATTGCCGGGAGGTCAGGTTCGCGTAGCCGAACCAGCCGGCGTCGGGCGCCGCGCCGACCAGAAAGCTGGCGTTCAGAAACAGTCCGCCCAGCAGGAACACCCAGTAGCTGAACGCGTTGAGCCGGGGGAAGGCCACGTCGCGCGCCCCGATCTGGAGCGGGACGATGTAGTTGAAGAACGCGGCCGACAGCGGCATCAGGGCGAGGAACACCATCGTGGTGCCGTGCATCGTGAACAGCTGATTGAACGTCTCGGCGCTCACGAGCCGGCCTTCGGGCCCGATGAGCTGCGCCCGGATGATCAGCGCCTCGAGCCCACCCACGAGGAAGAACGCGAACGCGGTCCAGAAGTACAGCAGACCGATGCGCTTGTGGTCGGTCGTCGTGAGCCAGCCGCGCAGGCCCCGGGCCTCGGTCATTGCAGGCTCCGGAGCAAGGCCACGACTGCGGTGAGATCGTCGTCCGACAGCGGCATCGGAGGCATCAGGGCCCCCGGCTTTACGGACGGCGCGTCCCGGATCCAGCGCGTCAGGTTCTCCGCCGTGTTGGGCAGGAGGCCGGACGCGATGGTCGTGCGGCCGCCCACGTGGCTGAGGTCGGGGCCGGTCAACGCGGCGGACACGCCCTCGAGGGCATGACAAGCCACGCAGGGGCTCCGCCGGTAGACCTGCAGCCCCCGCTCCTCGAGACTCCCGCGCGCGGCGGCCTCCACCCCGCCCCGCTGCCGCGCGACCCAGGCGTCGAACGCGGGGCCGCTGTCCACCAGCGCGCGCAACCGCATGTTCGCGTGCGACACACCGCAGAACTCGGCGCACTGGCCGCTGTAGACGCCGGTGGAGTCGGGCGTGAACGCCAGACGGGTGGTGCGACGCTGGGTGACGTCGCGCTTGCCGCCGAGGCCGGGCACCCAGAAGCTGTGGATCACGTCGGCCGAGGTCATCTCGAGCGCGACCGGCCGGCCCACCGGAAGGCGCAGCTCGTTGGCCGTGACGATCCCTAGGTCGGGGTAGCGGAACTCCCACCACCACTGGTGGCCGATCACTTCGACACGCAGCGCCCCCGGCGCGGCGCGCCCCGATGTCCGGAAGATCGTCTGCGTCGTCGGGATCGCGATGAACACGAGGATCACGGCGGGGGCGAGTGTCCAGGCGATCTCGAGAGCGGTGTGCCCGTGGTGGTGTGGGGGCGGCGCGGCCTGGGGACGCTGGCGGTAGCGCAGCACCGCGTACAGCAGCAGCCCTTCGACGATCACGAACACGGCCACCGCCCACCAGAAGACCGTGGTGAACAGGTCCTGAATGGCCCAGCCGAAGTCGGATTTGGGCGCGAGGGTCGTCTGCGGGAAGGGCCCGCCGCACCCCAGCACCGGAGCGGCAAGCAGGAGCAGCGTCAGCCAGACATGGCGGCGATGCACGATGTCAGTCGTCCTCGGTCACGAGCGGCCTCAGAGACTAGCACCGCGCTTGCGGCGCGTCAACGAACGTTCGAGACCGCGGTGCGTGGCCGGGAACCGACAGCGGCGCGCCGTCGTTGACGTGCCGGAAAGGAGGCGCTCGGCCGCAGCCGTTCCCATGAATGGCGCCCCAGCGCTAGTTTGATCGCCATGATGGGTGTTCCCAAAAGCCTGAGGGAACTGCTTGCGCCGCGCTACGTGCTGGAGCGGGAGATCGGCGCGGGCGGGATGGCGCGCGTGTACCTGGCGACCGAGGACCACCCGCACCGCAAGGTCGCGATCAAGGTCCTGGACCCCGACCTGTGTACGCGCCTGTTCCGCGAGCGCTTCCTGCGCGAGGTCGAGCTCGCCTCCAGCCTGAGCCACCCGCACATCGTGCCCGTCTTCGCCGCGGGGGGCGTGGACTGCTACCTCTACTACGTCATGCCGTACATCGAGGGCGAGTCGCTGCGGCACCGGCTCGAGCGGGACGGCCGGCTGCCGCTGGGGGACGCCCTCCACATCGCGGGTGACGTGGCCGACGCCCTGGGGCACGCGCACGCCAACGGCATCATCCATCGCGACATCAAGCCCGAGAACATCCTGCTCTCCGGCGGGCACGCCGTCGTCGCCGACTTCGGCATCGCGCGGGCGATCAGCGCGGCGGGGCAGCCGGCGCTCACGCAGACGGGCCAGCCCATCGGTTCGCTGAACTACATGAGCCCCGAGCAGGCGTTCGGCGGCGGGGCGCTCGACGCGCGCACGGACGTCTACAGCCTCGGATGCGTGCTGTTCGAGATGCTGACGGGGGAGCTGCCGGCGCGCAACCCGCTGGACCCCCGGGTCCAGAACTGGGAGCTGCTCGACCGGTCGTCCGGGCTGCGCGGCACCGGCAGCGGCGGCCGGCGGGGAGTCAAGCACGCCATCTCTGCGGCGCTCCGCCCCTCACCCGACGAGCGGTTCGCCACCATCGCCGAGTTCGCCGCGGCGCTGGGCGTGTCGCGCGAGCCGCAGCCAGTCGTGCCTTACCGGCTGATCCCCAACCGGGTGTGGCACGCGACGCTCGTGGGAGCGGCGGCCATCGCCGTGGTCGGCGCGGGCGTCGCGCTGACGGCGGGGCGCCGCGCCGCCCTGCACCGCGACCGCGTCGTCGTCGCGGTCATCGAGAACCACACCGGCGACCCAGCGCTCGACAACCTCGGCCACATGGCCGCCGACTGGGTCACGCAAGGCCTGGCGCAGACCGGCCTGCTCGAGGTAGTACCAACGACGCTCGTGATGGGCGCCGAGCACTCGCCCGGCCACGGCCCGGCGCACCTGGACGTGCGCGACATTCGCGCCCTCGGCCGGCGGACGGGCGCCGGCACGGTCGTCTCGGGCGCCTACTACCGGCAGGCCGACAGCGTGCGGTTCCAGCTGCAGATCATCGACGCGCGGGACGGCCGCGTGATCCGCGCGCTGGACCCGGTGGCCGGGCCCACCGCTCAGCCGCTCGGCGCCCTCGATGTCCTCCGCCAGCGCGTCATGGCGGCGCTCGCGGTGTGGGTGGACCCGAAGCTCATGGGCTGGGTGAGTGCCGCGAGCCAGCCGCCGACGTTCGACGCGTACCAGGAGTTCGTCGAGGGCATGGACGCCCTGACCCGGAATGACTGGGTCCGGGCGCGGGACCATCTCGAGCGGGCCGCCGCCCACGATTCGACGTTCACCAGCGCGCGGCTCTG
The DNA here is from genome assembly GCA_964629425.1 of uncultured Gemmatimonadaceae bacterium. Classification (GTDB taxonomy): domain Bacteria; phylum Gemmatimonadota; class Gemmatimonadetes; order Gemmatimonadales; family GWC2-71-9; genus CAZVSO01. The sequence continues at coordinate 17,836 of CAZVSO010000031.1, read as the reverse complement.
GGCCGCGTTCGCGCGGTTCCAGCTCGGGCAGTTCGCCATGGTCGACTCGGTGATCCGCACGCTGCAGCAAAGCGCCGGGACGCTAGCGCCATTCGATCGGGCCATCCTCACTTGGCTCGGCGCCTGGGTGCGGGGGAACCCGGCCAGCGCCCTCGCCGCCTCACGGCAGGCGGCCGCCGTGGCGCCGGCATCGGGCATCCAGTTCCTCGTCGCCTGGGACGCCCTGGTGGTCAACCGGCCCGCCGAGGCGCTGGCGGCGCTCCGAGACCTGACGCCCGACCACCCGCTACTCCAGGGCGCGCCGACCTACTGGGCGGTGCAGACAGGCGCGCGGCACGCGCTGGGGGACTACCGGGCCGAGCTGGCCGATGCCCGGGCCGGGCGGCGCCGGTTCCCCGACGCGTTGAGCGTCCGGGCGGACGAGCTGCGTGCCCTCGCCGCGCGAGGCGACGTCGCCGCCGTCGCCGCGCGCCTGGACGAGAGCCTCACCCTCTCGCCCGGGTCGGAGTGGACTCCGGCGGACGTCGCGCTGCTCACGGCCCTGGAGCTCCGCGCCCACGGGCACGAGCAGGCCGCGGGCGCGGCGCTGGAGCGCGCGGCCGGCTGGCTCGCGACGCGCTCGCCCGATGAGCTCGCCGCCGGCGTCCGGTACCGCCACGCGCTGGCGCTCACCCACTACCTGGCTGGTCGTCTGGACGAGGCGCAGCGGCTGTTCACGCGTCTCCTGGCCGATGCCCCGCGTGGGCCCGCCGCGCACGCGGCGCTGGGTGTCGGTCCGGGCAGCCTCGGCGATCTCCCCGACGCCATCACCTACCGCGGCTACCTCGGCGTCCTGGCCGCCCGCCGCGGCGACGGCGCCGCTGCCCGCCGGCTCGCCCAGGCCCTCGCCGCCGAGCGCGGGCCCTACCTGTTCGGCCGTCCCGCCGTGTGGCGGGCCCGGATCCACGCGCTGCTGGGTGAGCGGGACCAGGCGGTCGCGCTGCTGCGCGATGGGTTGAGCCAGGGGTTCCATTTCAATCCACGGTTTCATCCCGATGTCGCGCTCGACGTGCTGCGCGACTATCCACCGTTCCGCGAGCTCACGCGGCCGAAGGGCTGACCCCGTGTACCGCGATCCCTGGGCTCCTCACGGTGAGTCGCTGCGCGACTACGCGGGCGGCGACACCAACGCGACGATCGTGCTCTACTCGGATCTCGGCGAGCGTGAGGAGCTGGCGGTGGCCGGGTGGTTTCGCGATCCCTCCTCGCCGGTCGAGCAGGCCGCGCTCGCCCTGTGCCGCGGTCGTGTGCTCGACGCGGGCGCCGGGACCGGCATCCACACCCTGGTGCTCCAGGCGCGCGGGCTCGAGGTGACGGCCATCGACTTCGTCCCCGAGGCTGTCGAGATCATGCGGCGCCGAGGCGTGCGCGATGCGCGGCGCGCCAACCTGCTCGGCTTCCGCGACGGGCCGTTCGACACCATCCTGCTGTTCGCCAACGGCGCCGGGCTCGCCGAAACGGTGGACGGCCTCGACCGTCTGTTCGCCGCGTTCGCGCGACTGCTCCGGCCCGGCGGCCAGGTGCTGCTCGACTCCACGGACCTGCTGGCGCAGGGCCATCCGCGCACCCGCGACCACGGGCGCTACATCGGGGAGCTCGAGTTCCAGATCGAGTACAAGGGGGAGAAGGCGCCGCCCTTCCGCCAGCTCTACGTCGACGCCGGCACCCTGGCGGATCGCGCGGCGGGCGGTGGGTGGGCCTGCGAGATCGTGAGCCGAGCCAAGGCCGGTCACTACCTGGCGCGGCTCACCCGGATGCCTTAGGGCCGTGGCCGACGTCAAGCGTGCCCGTCCGAAGAAGAAGCGGGCCAAGGCCGCGCCCGAGCCCCGCGGTCTCACCGCCAAGCAGCTTGGTACCGCGTCGCCACCCGCCGCGGTCGAGCGGCTCGCCGAGGCCGTCGCGGCCGACGGCGGCGCGGTCCTCGCCACCTATCGCGACCCGTTGGGGGCCCACTGGCAGCTCCTCGCCAGCCTGCCGCTCGACCGCGTCGAAGCCACGCCGTATCAGCGCGACCTCTCCGACGCCCACGTCAAGCGGCTGGCCGACGCGATCCACCGGCTCGACCGGTTTCTCGATCCCGTCATCGCCGTCCGCGCGGACGACGGCACGTACTGGTCGCCGAACGGCTCGCACCGGCTCGCCGCGCTGCGCGCACTCGGCGCGCGCGCGATCGTGGCGCTGGTGGTGCCGGATCCGACCGTCGCGCACCGCATCCTCGCCCTGAACACCGAGAAGGCGCACAACGTGCGCGAGCGCGCACTCGAGGTGAGCCGCCTCGAGCACGGTCTCGCCGAACTCGACGACCGGCCCGAGCGGGAATTCGAGACGGAGTTCGAGGAGCCCGCGCTGCTCACACTGGGCCTGTGCTACCAGCAGAACGGCCGGTTCGCGGGAGGGGTGTACCACCCCGTGCTCAAGCGGATCGAGACCTTCCTGAGCATGCGGCTGTCCAAGGCCCTGGAAGCCCGTCGCGCGCGCGCGGCGCAGCTGCTCGCGCTCGACGCTGCCGTAGACGACGTGGTCGCGGCGCTCAAGGCCCGCGGCTTCCGCAGCCCCTACCTCAAGGCGTTCGTGGTGGCGCGGATCAACCCGCTCCGGTTCAAGCGGGGCGCGAAGGCCGAGTTCGACGAGACGCTGGCGACGATGCTGGCGGCGGCGCGGACGTTCGACACCGCCAAGATTCGGGCGGACCAGCTCGCCGGCGCGGCCGGCCCGCCGGACGAGTAGGCCCTTGATGAATCAAGGGCCTACGATCAGCGGGCCTACGATCAGCGGGGCGGCGGGCCCATCCCCGGCATTTCCTGCGGCTTCTCGGTGATCGAGGACTTGGCGTCCGCCCCGTGACCGGTGAGCACCATCTGCCGGCCCTCCTTACCGACCGCCTTGACCACGCCGAACGGGATGCCGCTCGCCACCCAGGCATCGCCGTCGTCGCCCGTCACGTGCAGCGCCCGAATCGTTCCCGCCGGGACCGTGACGGATTCCCATCCGACGACCCGCCCGCCCTGGCAACGCTTGGCCGATTCCGACGCGACGTTGTTCGCGCCGGCCCGGTCGCGCATCATGCCGATCATCTGTTCGGGCATCCGCATCGCCGGCTGGTCCCCGGCCTTCATCACCATCGCGCGCGCCTCGCTTGCCTGCCCGCCACCCAGGCCCGGCACGAGCATCTGCATGATCATGGGTCCCTTGCCCGCGAGCTCCCCGGTGGTGCCTTCCATCTTCATCTCGTACCAGTAGAGCGTGATGCCTCCCTGTTTCTCGGTGCCGACAACCGCGAATCGCGTCGTGCCCGTGTCCGTACCGGTGAACCGATGTGACGCCCACTGGCCCACGGTCAGCTTGCCAAACTCGCTACAGATGGCCTGGAGATCCTGCCCGGGCAGCGCCTGGGGAAGCGATAACAGCAGGGCGGCGCCGAGGGTCGGGGCGAGGTTGCGCATGGTCGAATCTCCGCGAAGAATGAGAGGGCGGTCTGCCGGTGCAAGACTACGCGGGTGGTGGAGGTGCCGTCAATGCCCGTCCGGGTCGCGTTCGTCAGTCATCATCCCCATCTCCGCATGGGCGGACAGCGGAGCATGGCCCTGCTCATCGAGCACCTCGATCGCCGTCGAGTCGAGCCGCTGGTGATCTGCCCGGGGCCCGGCGAGCTGACCGACTGGCTCGAGGCCATCGACTGCCCGGTGGTCCACATCCCCCTGTACCACCTCAAGCCGCGCACGCTCCGCCGCGTCTGGGCGTCGAGCCGACGCATCCGCACGGTGTTGCGTGACCGCGCCATCGACATCATCGCCCCCGACGCGCCGCGCGACACACTGACCTGTGGCCTGGCCAAGCTGGGGACCCCGACGAAGATGGTCTGGTTCGTCCGGCTCACGGCGGCGTACCCACTCGATCCTCTGCTCGAACGGTTGGCCGACGGGCTCATCGGTGTCTCGAACGACACGCGACGGCGCTTCGCGCCGTCCGGCCGCGTGGCGGCGAAGTACCGCACCATCCTGGACGGGGCCAACCTGCGCTTGTTCGAGCCGACCCCCGACCGCCACGCGCTGCGCCGCCGCCTGGCGCTGCCGGTCGATCGTCCGGTGCTGGTCTTCGTCGGACAGGTCAAGGAGGCCAAGGGGGTGCTCGACATCGTCGACGCGATGGCGGCTCTGCGCCGCGAGGCGAAGGGCGCAGACATGCCCCTGCTGCTCGTGATCGGCACGCCGTCGCCGCCGGAGATCGTCGAGCAGATCGGCCGCCGCGCCGCCGACGGCGGCGTGGCCGGCGACGTCCGGGTGCTGCCCCAACAGCGAGACATCCACCAGTGGATGCAGGCGGCCGATCTCCTCGTCAGCGGATCACACGAAGACACCGAGGGCCTATCCCGGGTGCTCTACGAGGCCATGGCCTGCGGCACCGTGCCCGTTGCGACCGACATTCGCGGCAACCGGGACGCCCTGACCGCCGCGACCGGGGTCCTGGTGCCCGAGCGGACGCCGCTCGAGATGGCCCGGGCGATACGCTTCCTCCTGGACGACCCGATCCGCCGCGCGAGGATGGGGGCCGCGGGGGTCGCGCGCGCGCGCGACCTGTTCGGCATCCAGCGCCATGCCCGGCAGGTGGAGGAGTTCTACGAGGAGCTGGTGGAGCGCGGCGACAAGCGCGTGGTCGGAGGGCCGCGGGGCGATTAGCTTGGTGCGGGGGCCCGCGACCGTGGCGGAACTGGTAGACGCGCAGGACTTAGGATCCTGTGGGGCAACCCGTGGGGGTTCGAGTCCCTCCGGTCGCACTACCACCGAGGTACCTATGGCCATCGAGCTGACCAGCAGAGCCTTCGAAAACGGCTCGCCGATCCCAATGAAGCACACCTGCGACGGCGGCAACGCGTCGCCTGCCCTGTCGTGGACGGGCTGCCCCGAGGGGACGAAAACACTCGCGCTGATCGCCGATGATCCGGACGCACCGTCCGCAATCTTTGTGCACTGGGTCCTGTTCAACCTCCCGGGCAACGAGGTGCAGCTCCCCGAAGACGTGCACCGCGGGGAGGTGCTTCCCCAGAAGTTCGGCGGCGCGCTGCAGGGCAAGAACGACTTCCGCCGCATCGGCTATGGCGGCCCGTGTCCACCCCCGGGCACGCTGCATCGCTACTTCTTCAAGCTCTACGCGCTCGATGCCACCGTCCCACTCAAGGCCGGCGCGACGAAAAAGGACCTCGAAGAGGCCATGCAGGGCCACATCCTGGCGACGGCCGAGCTCATGGGGACCTACACCCGCCAGCGCCTTTCGTCGGCGGCGCACTGACGTCGGTCTCGTCCCTATTAGATTTCACCGCCGATGCCCGACATGCTGATCACCAAGACCAACGAAGAGCCGGGGGCGGCCTCCCTGACGGTGACGGTCCCGGTCGAGCGGGTCCGCGAGGCCGAGGAGCGCGCCACGCAGACCTATCTCAAGCGCGCCCGTCTCCCCGGCTTCCGGCGGGGCAAGGCGCCGCCCGCGATGGTGCGCAAGCAGTTCGCCAAGGACATCCGGGAGCAGGTGCTGCAGGACCTGGTGCGCGAGAGCTGGCGTCGCGCGGTCGAGCAGGAGGCGTTGAAGCCGATCGCGGACCCCCACGTCCACAACCTGTCGTGGGAGGAGGGCGCCCCGCTGCGGTTCGAGCTCCACGTCGAGGTGCGGCCCGAGGTGAGCCTGGCCCGCCTCGGCGGGTTCCGGCTGCACCGCCAAGTCGCCCCGGTGACGGCGGAGCAGGTCGAGGCCCAGCTCGGCGAGCTGCGCGACCAGCGCGCACCTTGGCTGCCGGTCGAGGGCGAGTCGCCCAGACCGAAGGACCTGGTCCAGGTGAGCATCGCGCAGGGCCTGGGGGCGGAGGCCAAGGACCCGCAGTCGCACCAGTTCGTGCTGGGCGAGGGCCGGGCGATCCCCGACCTGGAGGAGCGGATCCTGGCGCTGCGCCCGGGCGAGACCGTGGACGCGACGGTGCGCTACCCGGCCGACTTTCCCGATGAGGCGAAGCGGGGGCAGACCCGGGACGTCCGGGTGACGCTGCAGGAGGTGAAGCGCCAGCAGCTCGCCGAGCTCACCGACGACTTCGCGCGCGAGGTGGGGGATTTCGACTCGCTCGACGCCCTGCGGCGGGCGATCCGCGAGGACCTGGAGCGCGATGCGGCACGCGAGGCGGATGCGCGTGTCCGGGCGGAGCTGATCGAGCAGCTGGTCGCGGCAAACAATGTCGTGGCGCCGCGACCCCTGGTCGAGCGGGCGTTGTGGGTGTACGCGCAGGCGTACGGCGTGCCCGAGGAGCGGCTGCCGCAGTTCGCCACGGAGTTCCGGTCGCTCGCCGAGCAGCAGGTGCGGCGCGACCTCGTGCTGGACCACGTGGCCGAGCGCGAGCGTCTGCGGGCGGACCCCGAGGAGGTCGAGCAGCGCCTAGGGGAGCTGGCCGAGCGGCGCCGCACGCCGGTCGAGCAGCTCCGCGCGTCGCTGGAAAAGGCGGGGCGGCTGCGCGATCTGGAGCGGGGCCTCACCGAGGAGAAGATCTTCACCTTCCTCCTGTCCCAGTCCACCGTGGAGCAGACGTGACCATAAACACGATCTATCCGCCCTACATCATCGAGCGCTCGAGCCGCGGGGAGCGCACCTACGACATCTTCAGCCGGCTCCTGATGGACCGCATCGTGTTCCTCGGGACGCCGATCAACGACGACGTCTCCAACATCATCATCGCGCAGCTCCTGTTCCTCGAGGCCGACAACGCCGAGCGGGACATCTACCTGTATATCAACAGCCCGGGGGGACTCGTCTCGAGCGGCATGGCGATCTACGACACGATGCAGTTCCTCAAGGCGCCGGTGAACACGATCTGCATGGGGATGGCCGCATCGATGGGCTCGTTCCTGCTCGCCGCGGGCCGGCCGGGGAAGCGCTCGGCGCTGCCGCACGCCCGCATCATGATGCACCAGCCGTCGGGCGGCGCGCAGGGCTCGGCGTCGGACATCGAGATCCAGGCGCGCGAGATCCTCTACCTCCGCAGCAAGCTGAACGAGCTGTACTCCAAGCACACGGGCACCCCCGCCGAGCAGATCGAGCGGGACATGGACCGCGACCGGTTCATGTCGGCGGAGGAAGCCAAGGAGTACGGGCTCATCGACCACGTCATCGCGCAACGCAGCGAGGTGGACGGCGGAAAGAAGAAGGAATAAACCCTTGCGCGGTGGTGGCGGCCATCCCATGTTAGGCCCCGATGTCCCACGATAAGCATCTCCGCTGCTCGTTCTGCGGGAAGTCCAAGGACTCGGTCCGGAAGTTCATCTCCGGACCGTCGGTGTACATCTGCAACGAGTGCATCGCCCTGTGCAACGAGATCCTCGCCGAGGACGAGGAGCGCGAGGTCGGCGAAGCCATCACCCAGGTCCCCACGCCCGTCGAGATCAAGGACGTGCTGGACCAGTACGTGATCGGCCAGGACAAGGCGAAGAAGACGCTGGCGGTCGCGGTCTACAACCACTACAAGCGGATCAACTCCCACTCGGCCCGGGACAACGAGGTCGAGCTCGACAAGAGCAACATTCTGCTCATCGGGCCCACGGGCGTGGGGAAGACGCTGCTGGCCCAGACGCTCGCCCGGACCCTCGACGTGCCGTTCACGATCGCCGACGCCACGACGCT
>CAZVSO010000031.1:0-10123 GCA_964629425.1 uncultured Gemmatimonadaceae bacterium | reverse complement strand
CGGGATCGTCTACATCGACGAGATCGACAAGATCGCGCGCAAGTCCGAGAACCCGAGCATCACGCGCGACGTCTCGGGCGAGGGGGTGCAGCAGGCACTCCTGAAGATCCTGGAGGGGACGGTGGCGAGCGTCCCGCCCCAGGGCGGCCGCAAGCACCCGCAGCAGGAGTACATCCAGGTCAACACCAAGGACATTCTGTTCGTCTGCGGGGGCGCCTTCGACGGGCTCGAGAAGATCATCGAGGCGCGCACCGGCCGGCGGCAGATCGGCTTCACGAAAGAGGAAGTCGCGCGCGGCCTCGCGGACCGGGCCAAGCGGAATCCCTTTGCCGACGTGGAACCCGACGACCTGCTGCGCTACGGCCTGATTCCCGAGCTGGTGGGCCGCCTGCCCGTCGCCGTCCCGCTGGACACCCTCGACGAGGCGGCGCTGATCCGCATCCTGGTGGAGCCCAAGAACGCCCTCGCCAAACAGTACCAGAAGCTCTTCGAGCTGGAGGAGGTGCGCCTCACCATCGAGCAGAACGCGCTCGTGGCGATCGCGCGAAAGGCGGTCAAGCGCGGCACCGGGGCCCGCGGCCTGCGCGCCATCCTCGAAGAGATCATGACGGAGATCATGTTCGACCTGCCGAGCCGCGACGACGTACTTGAGGTCGCCATCACCGCCGAATCCATCACGGAGGGGCGGCCGCCGCTGCTCGTCACCGAGCGCCCGCGGCAGAAAAAGGAAGCCTGACCGGGCCGCGCTTCCTCGGCTCGTTCCCCCGGGCCGACGCCCCCCTCGAACCGCCGCTGCCGGAAATCGCCCTCATCGGCCGCTCCAACGTCGGTAAGTCCAGTCTGCTGAACGCCCTGGCCGGCCGCCGGCTGGCGCGCATCTCGACGACGCCGGGCAAGACGCAGCTCCTCAACGTGTACGAAGTGCCACTGGAGAGCGGGGATCCAGGAGCGGTGTATCTGCTCGACCTCCCCGGCTACGGCTACGCCCGGGCCGGCCGCGCAGCGCGCGCCGCGTTCCGCCACCTCGTCTCGCACGCCCTGGCCCGCCCCGGGCTGCGGGGCGTCGTCTGGCTGCTCGACATCCGGCGCGAGCCGTCGGCCGAGGACCAGGCGATGCACGCGGTCCTCGCGGCGCGAGGGACCGGCGTCCTTGCGGCCGTGACCAAGAGCGACAAGGTTCCCCGGGGACAGCGTGAGCCGCGCCGCCGGGCGCTGCAGGAAACCCTCGGCCTCGACGCCGACCAGATCACCCTCACCAGCGCCCGGACCGGCGACGGGATCGCGGAGCTGCGCGAAGCGATCGGTCACCTCGTTGCAGCCGGGACGGGGGACCGGGGAAGGGGGACGGGTACGGCATGACCGTCATTCGTGGAGGAGGACTGGCCGCCGTGCTGCTGCTGGCGGCGTGTGGGTCCGCGGCCACGCAGAACGCCCCCACCCCCCCCACCGTGGCGGCGGACACCGCCGAGATCCCCGTCGGCTATGGGACCCTGCGTCGCGACGACATCGCCGTCCGATTCGCAACCGACCAGCTCGACATCCAGGTGCTGCCGCTGCACGAAGGCGTCATCCGGCTCCTCGCGCCCGACACCTACCGCTCGCTCCGCCAGCTGATCCAGTCACAGCAGTCCGCTATCGAAAGTGCGGCGCGGAGCGCCAACGTGCTCCGTCCCAGCCTCGTGATGGTGACGTTCTCCGGGATCGTGCCCCAGGCCCGCTTCGTGCCCGACGACGTCAACATCACGAGTCGCGGCCGCCTGTACCGTCCGCTCGGTATCGTGGCGCTGTCCCCGCAGTGGAGCTCGCAGCAGATCGACCCGCGGCAGCAAGCTACCGCGATCTACCTGTTCGACGAAGGGATCGCCTTCCGGGAAGCGCTGACGGTCACCTACCAACGCCTGGCCAACGACGCCTGGGCGGGGTCAGCGCGATTGCTGGAGCGGGAGCACGCCCGCGTGCTGACCCGCGCCCAGGCGGCGCCGCCCGACGAGTAGCCCACCCGGTACACCGCACACCCCTTGACGCCCAGCACCGGCGACTTTAGCCTGCGCGTCCGCAAACCGCTTGAAACTCATTCTCACGTGCCGCGCGCGGCATGGCCGCACACGAGGGGTGTCGGATGAGGGGAGCGATCGCGCTCGCCGTGGGCCTCGCGGTTGGGGGGCCTGCGGCGGCGCAAACCGGACTGCTGGTGGTGGCCCACGGGGCCGGCGTCGAGTGGAACGCGCGCGTCCGCGAGACCGTCGCGCTGGTCCACTGGCCGCACGGCCCCGTCGCCCTCGCCTTCCTGATGGGCGACGAAGCGGCGACCGCCGGCTGGGACCAGGCCGTGGATTCGGTGCTCGCCGGTGGCGCGAAGTCCATCGTGGTCGTGCCCCTGATGGTCTCGTCGCACGGCGGCCACTTCCGCGAGGTCCAGGACTACGCGGCAGCCCGGGACTCGCTGAGCGGGCGGCACCACGACGTGCGCCACCGTCCACCACCGGTCCCGACCAGCGTGACCCCGGCGCTCGACGCCGCACCCGAGTTGGGCGTGGTACTGCAGGACCGATGGAAAGCGCTCGACGCAGCCGACCGCGCCCGGGCGGTGGTCCTCATCGCCCACGGCCCCAGCGACGAGCGGGATGTCGAGCCGTGGATGGCAAACCTCTCGGCCGCGGCAGCGACGTTGCGGGACGCCGGCCTGCGGCGCGAGGTGCGTGTCGCGCTGCTGCAGGACGACGCTCCGCCGCCGGTCCGCGCCGCCGCGGTCGCCGCGTTGCGCGACACGGTCCGGGCGCTCGCGGCGACTGGCGACAGCGTGCTCGTCCTGCCCATCCTGATTTCTTCAGGCTCCATCAACCGTGTGACGATCCCGCGGGATCTCGAGGGACTCCCGGTCCGCTACGCGAGCACCCCGCTCGCGCCACATCCGGCGCTGGCGCGGTGGATCGAGCGCAGCGCAGAGCGGCGCTCGCGCTTGTAAGTTGTTGTCTGTGAGCCGGACGCTGGCACTCGGGGTCGTGGCCGCGGGCGTCGTCGCGCTCGCCGCGCTGACGATCGCCGCGGCGCGCCTGCGCCGTCGCCTCGCCGCCAGCGAGCTCGAGCGCGGCCGGGCGGCCGAGGAGCTGGCGCGCCGGCTGTCGGAGCTGTTCTCGCTGCAGGAGCTGTCGTACCTCCTGTCCGATTCGCTGCAGGTGGAGCGCATCGTCGACCAGATCGCGCGGTACGCGATGCGCTTTCTCAACGCCCGGGGAGCGCTCGTCGCCCTCGCGGGCGAGACGCCGGCGGAGCCCCTGCGCGTCGCGGCCGCCGAGGGCACGCTCGCGATGCTGGCCGGCCGCACCATCGGACGACCCCGGGCTAATCGTCCGCTCGTTGGCCAGCGAGCGGCTCGAGCTGGCGCGCGGCGCCCGCACGGTCCTGGCGGGCGACGTGGCGGTGGACGCGGTCGCGGCGCTGCCTCTGCGCGCCCACGGGGTCGTGCTGGGCACCCTGGTGATCGCGGATCCGACCGCGGACGTGTTCGCCGGCGAGCACGTGCGGCTGCTCTCGACGGTCGCGACCCAGGCGGCGGCGGCGCTCGCCAACGCCCGGTTCTTCGGCATGGTCGAGCGAGCGAAGCTGCAATGGGAGACCGCCTTCGACGCGCTGAGCGAAGGGATCGCCGTCGTCGACGACGAGGGCCGGATGCGGCGCGTGAACCGCGCGCTCGCCGACCTCCTGGGTCGCTCGATCCCGCAGGTGCTGGGTGGACACCTGTGCCATGCGCTCCTCGGGCGCTCGCTCGCCCTGCTGCAGCTGCTCGACCAAGCGCGCCGCGGAGAGCGGCCGCCTCCCCTCGTCGGCCGCTCCGAAACCACCGGTCGCACGTTCCGTATCACCGCGGCGCCGATCCAGCCATCGTCCGCCGCGCAGACCGCGGTCGTGCTCGTCGAGGACGTGACCGACGAACAAGCCCTGGAAGCCCAGCTCATCCAGAGCGAGAAGCTCGCCGCGGTCGGCCAGCTCGTCTCGGGCGTCGCCCACGAGCTGAACAACCCGCTCACGTCGATCACGGGTCTGTCGGAGTTCCTGCTCGAGCGGACCCCCCTCGGCAGTCGCGAGCGCGAGCACCTCCAGGTCGTGCACGAGCAGGCGGAGCGCGCGGGCCGCATTGTCCGCAACCTCCTCACGTTCGCCCGCAAGGGCCCCACGGAGCGGACGCGGGTCGATCTGAACGACGTCGTGCAGCGGACGGTACTGCTGATCAGCTACGACCTGCGGCTCAAGGACGTCTCGGTGCGAACGGACCTCGCGGCCCGGCTACCCGACGTGCTCGGCGACCGCCACGCCCTGCAACAGGTCGTGCTCAATCTGCTGACCAACGCGGCGCAGGCGGTCGAGACCAACCCGCCCGCCCTGCCCCGCGACATCGTCGTCACCACCTGGGCCGACGACCGCGTGCACTTGCGGGTACGGGACTCGGGGCCCGGCATCCCCGACCACGTGCTCCCGCAGGTGTTCACCCCGTTCTTCACCACCAAAGAGCCCGGTCAGGGCACGGGGCTGGGGCTCTCGATCTCGTATTCCATCGTGCAGGGCCACGGTGGCATGATCGCGGTCGCGCGGCCGGCGGAGGGTGGGACGGCCTTCCAGGTGGACATTCCGCTCGCAGCGGCCGACGCGCCGGCCCGCACCAGCGGCTCGCGCCCGCCGCTGTCGACGCCCGCCCCCCCCGCCCCTCCCACCCCCGGCGCGCCTCGCAGTATCCTGCTCGTGGACGACGACCCCGCGGTCCGCCGCGTAGTCGAGGCGCTCTTCGCCCAAGACGGCCACACGGTGCAGGTGGCAGACGCTGCCGACGCACTCGAGCTCGCCGCAAGCGGGGGATGGGACCTCGTCATCGCCGGTGGCGGGGCGCTCGCGGGCGGCCGGCTGTTCGTGGAGGAGATGCTCCAGCGGAACCCCGCTCTGAGGGACCGCGTGCTGGTGGTGACGGGCGATGTGCGCCCCGCCGCCGCCGAGGCGCTGGCGCGCCTCGGCCTGCCCTACGTCCGCAAACCCTTCAACCTGCGAGAGCTGCGGGCGGCGGCCGCGCGCGTCTGGACCGCGGCGTCCGCGCTGTAGGCCTCGGCGGGCCACCCGTGAGCGGCGAGGCCAACCGTGCCGCCCGGTCCAAACCGCACCCCCTCACCGAGCAGCAGGGCCCGCTGCAACGCGGCGCTGTGGTCCCGCGGTGGCAGCGAGATGCGCCCCGTCGCGTTGATGACGCGCCACCAGGGCACCACGTGGTCGCCCGGGAGCGCCGCGAGCGCCCAGCCCACGAGGCGGGCCGCGCCCGGCCGGCCCGCCAGACGGGCGACGACCCCATACGTGGCAACCCGCCCCTGGGGGATGCGGCTCACGACGCGATAGATCCGATGGTAGAGGGGATTCACCGGCTCCCTCAGGTCACGCGCAGCACGTCGTCGAGCGCCCCGGCGGTGCCGGGACGCCCCGCGTCCCCGGCGAGCAACGTCACGATGTCCTCCACCGCCCGCCGCTCGCGAGGCCACGAGAACCGCCGCGCCGCCGCGGCCGGATCCAGCCACTCGGCGTGGTCGTGTTCCGTCGAGAGCCGCGGCTCGGCCGCCGCGCCCACCAGCGCACCGAACGCGGGGATCAGCGCGACCTCGTCCGTGGGGTGCAGGTAGAACACCTCGACCCGACTCAAGTTGTAGAGCCGCTCCGGCACGAGTCCCGTTTCCTCTCGCAGCTCTCGCAGGCTGGCCGCCACCGGCGACTCCCCGGTCTCGATGGTCCCGTGGACGGTCTCCCACGACCCCGGACACCGACCGTGCGGCCCGCGCCGCAGCACGAGCAGCTCCAGTCCGGCCCGGACCGGCCGCAGGACGTAGGTGTCTACGAAACAGACGCGCGTGTTGCTCATCGCGGCGCCCGGCGCCGGGTCAGCGCGGCCTCGACTCGCGCCGCCAGCGCGCGGGCGCGGAACGGCTTGGCGAGAAAGTCGTCGGCCCCCAGCTCGAAGGCGTGAACCTCGCTGTCCTCGTCACCGCGCGCCGTGAGCACGATCACGGGAATCGCGGCGGTCGTGCGTTGCGACCGCAGATGCGACAGCACGCCGAACCCGTCGAGGCCCGGCAGATCCAGATCGAGCACGATGACGTCGGGGCCGATCCGGTCTATCTGGTCCAGTGCCGCGACGCCGTCTCCCGCCTCGGCGACCCACCACCCGGCCCGCTCGAGGAGCTCGCGCAGCACGCTCCGCAGCCCGGCCTCATCGTCCACGAGCAGCACCCGGAGGGCCGCACGCCCGCCCTTCCCGATAGCCGGCGGCGGCGGCTCCAGCAGCTCGAAGGCCGTGGCGAGCGACCCGCCGGCCGATCCCACCGGCACCGATGGGATCGGCACCGCGGGGACGGACGGCCACTCCGCCGGGCCGCCCACGACCCGCCGCAGCTCTTCGGCGGTCGACTCTCCGGCCAGCACGTGGGCCCGCCCACTGTCCCAGAGCGTCCGCATCCCCGCCCGGCGGGCCGACTGAGCGATACGGGCGGCCGGCTCGCCCGCGGCGATGAGACGCTCCAGCACGGGCGTGACCGCGAGAACCTCGACGATGGAAAAGCGCCCGCGGTACCCGGTGGTCGCGCACTGAGGGCAACCCACCGCGCGATAGAGCGTCGTCCCCGGCGGCAGGCTCGATCGCTCCGGCTCGGGAAGCGCGTCCTGCCCGAGCTCGCGGCAGGCGTCGCACAGCCGGCGCATCAGGCGCTGCGCGATCACGCCGCGCAACGCCGCGCCGATCTTGTAGGCCTCGACGCCGATGTCCGCCAGCCGCGTGACGGCGTGGGACGCGTCGTTGGTGTGCAGCGTCGACAGCACGAGATGCCCGGTGAGCGAGGCCTGGACGGCGATCTGCGCGGTCTCGCGGTCCCGGATCTCCCCGACCAGGATCACGTTCGGATCCTGACGCAGGATGGATCGCAACGCGGCGGCGAAGGTGAGCCCGGCGCGCTCCTGCACCTGCACCTGCACGATTCCCGGCAAGCGGTACTCGACCGGGTCCTCGACGGTGACGATGTTCACGCCCCCGGTCTGGATCTGCTTGATCATCGAGTACAGGGTGGTCGTCTTGCCGGAGCCGGTCGGTCCGGTCACCAGGACGAGGCCCTCGCGGTGGCGCAGCAGGGCCCGGATCGCCTCCGTCTCGCCGGTCGCGAGGGCCAGCGCCTCGAGCGACGTGACCGCGCCGCGGGAGTCGAGGATCCGGATGACGGCCTTTTCGCCCTGGGCCGCGGGGAGGGTCGAGACCCGGAGATCGATCGGCTGGCCGTTCACGGCCACCCGCGCGCGTCCGTCCTGAGGCCGGAGTCGGTCCGCGATGTCGAGCGCGGACATGATCTTGATGCGGGACAGGAGCGGCGGGCCCGCGGCGCGCGGCAGGGTCATCGTCGGGCGCAGCACGCCGTCGATGCGATAGCGCACCACGACGCCGGCCTCCTCGGGCTCGACATGGATGTCGCTCGCCCGCGCGAGCACACCTCCCGAGATGATCAAGTCCACGAGCCGCACGACCGGCCGCTGGCTGGCCGCGGCCGCCGTGATCGGCAGATCCTCGACGGGCGGCGCATCGGCGAGCTGCACCACCACGGCGTCGCCCCCCAGCCCCTCGAGCACTTTCTCGATGGCCGTCTCGGGACGGTACAGCTCGTCCAGCCGCTCGGCAATGCGCCAGGGCGCCAGCAGCTGTAGCCGAACCGCCCGTCCCGTGGCGAAGGCCAGCGCCTTCTCGGCGTCGAGGTCGAGCGGGTTGGCCGTGGCGACCTCGAGGGACCGATCGGTGATCCGCAGCGGCAGGACGCCGAACCGGCGCGCCAGGGGCTCGGGAACGTGCGCCACCACCGCCCGCTCCACCCGCGCGACGGCAGCCACCGGGAGCCGGAAGCGGCTCGACAGCGCCGTGAGGATCTGCTCGTCCGTCGCCACGCGGCGCGTGACGAGGGCCTCCCACAACGTGCGCGCGTGGCCCGCCGCGGCCCGGGTTTCGGCCCAGGCGGCCGTGGACACGATCCCTTCGAGGGAGCCGACGAGCCATTCGTCGGGGAAGACGGCGTCGGGCATGGAGTGAAGGCCCAAACTGCCGCGCGCCTGTGGCTGCGTCCAGTCCGATTTCGCTCACAGGACGGGCCAAAAATCGCGCGCCACGTCAACGGCGAACCGTACCCGGCGGCTTTGGAGCCCGAGCCCGGCATCGAACCGGAGCACCCCGAGCAGCTCCAGCCCCACGCCCAGCGTCACGCGCCAGTCGGGCGTCGCCGCCCAGGGGGTCGCGGCGATCGGCCGGTCGCTGCGCCCCACGGCGGCATACGGCGCGATCGTGACCGGTGCCGCCACGGACGGGTACGGCCCGGCGCTGATCGGCAGGCGCAGCGGAACGCGCCATTCGCCGTGCAGCAGCAGCGCTCGTGTCCCACCCCAGCTGCGAAAGTCGTCGCCCAGCAGGGTGCCCCGGCCTCCGAGCACGAACGCCCGATGGCGCGGCAGGCTGTCTCCGGCGACGCCCGCCTGGGCGCGGAACAGCACAGCCGTGCCGCCCGCCGGCAGCCGCAGGTGGCCGGCGGCCGTGACCCGCAGGTAGCGTGCACCATCGTCGACCCAGCCGGCTTCGGCCGCGAGGTCGATCCGCAGGTCCCGGCGGACCGCGAAGCCCTCGCTCTTGCGCCGCAGCCCGATCTGGACCACGCTCGCGTCCACGTCGCCCAGCGCCGGATTGGCCCGGAAGGTGCCGGTGGCGGGGGAGGCCTGGACGGTGCGCGAGCGCACCCGCTCCCGCGCGACGGCGACGCTCCACTCGCCGCGAGCGCCGAGCGCGCGGCGCATCCCGAGGCGCGCGGCGTCGACCTGGTAGTAGTCGCCGTAGTCGTCGCCCAGCTCCTGCGAGGTGAAGGAGTTGACCAGGGGCGCGGTGATCGGTTCATCGGCGACGTCGCGCACCCGACGGGAGACGCTCGCTTCCACGCCGCTCGCGTGCGTCGCCTCGAGCCGCGCCTTAACGCGCTCGTCGGCGAACCCGTAGCTCGCGTGCACCCGCAGGGTGAGCCCCGTGCCGCCGGGCCGCCACACGACGCCGGCACCGGGGGTCACGCCCTCGACGCGGTTGGCGTGGATCAGGTCGCTCACTCCCCGGGCGCCGAGGCGCAACGGCTGGAGCCCCGACAGCGCCTGCCGCCCGGCGATGGCCCGCACCTCGGTGCGCACGCGGTCGAGCTCGTCCTCGCGCAACGGCTGGACGAAATCCCGGATCGCCAGGTCGAGCGTGGTGGGCCACGGGAAGGAGTCCCGCCGCGCGGGCGGCAGCGCCTCGATCTCCGGGCCGGAGGCGAACAGCGCGTCGGCCAGGCCCACATTGAACGTGTAGTCGCCGATCTCCCAGCGTCCGCGGATGATCCCCCGCACGGGAATGTCGAGCCAGGTGGCGCGGCGCCGGATCTCGATCTCCTGCCGGTAGGGCAGCCAGAAGCGGCCGTCCCAGACGGCGTTCTCCAGGACGATGCTCACGTCCTCGAGCTGTGGGTCCACGTACGCCGCCGGCGTGAAGTTGAAGGTCATGCGCACGAGGTCGGCGGTCGCGGCGTCCAGGTACAGCGTGCCGACGAGGCTCGCTCGGCTGAAATCGCGCGGCCGCACGACCAGGGCGACCACGCGCACCTGGCGCTGCGGCAGCGCGATGACGAGCGTGTCCCCCAGCGCGTAGTCGTAGAGCCGGCTCCCGCCGGGCACGAGCGGGTGAACGACGTCGCGCACCTCGTCGCCGTCCCCCAGGCGGATCACGCTCCCGAAGTTGTTCTGGACGATGCCCAGGTGATCCGTGTGGTAGTGAATGTCGGTGGGCAGCTCCGCGCGGTCGCGCCAGCCCACGATGCGTTGCTTGCTGAGGCGCGGGGCCTTCCAGTACACTTCCAGCTCCAGTTGATCGGCCTTGACGAGCGTGGGCGGCTCGCTCAAGCCCTCGCCGAACTGCCCGAGGAAGAAGACGAACCCATGCGCCTTCGCCGTGTAATCCTGCAGGCCGCTGTCGCGCTGGACGACGGCGCGCCGCGCGGCGCCGCGCCCGGCGAGCGCGAGCGCGGAGTCGCTGTTCCACGCCTGCGCGGCCGCGGGG
>CAZVSO010000030.1:12101-21428 GCA_964629425.1 uncultured Gemmatimonadaceae bacterium | reverse complement strand
GCCGATCCGGCTGAGCGTCAGCGCCCGCGGCAGCACCGTGAGCGCCGCAGCGCCTTGCGCGGCCCCGGTCCGCGCCACCACGGTCACGGTGCCCGGCGCCCGCGCGATCACCATGCCGCCGGCGGACACCCGGGCGATGGTCGTGTCGCTCACCGACCACGCGAACTTCGCCGCGGGCGCGGGCCCGCGCGGGTCCACCACCGTCGCCGTGGCCGGCACCGAATCGCCGCCGCGCGCCGTCGCGCGGGCCAGCGTCACCCGCACCGTCACGCCGCTCGGCGCGATCACGGTGAGCGTCGCCCGCGCGCTCTGGTCCTCGCTCCGCGCCACGATGTCTGTTCGCCCGGCGGTGAGCGCCCTGACGGTGCCATCCGGCGTCACGATCGCCACCGCCGGGTTGGTGGACTCCCAGGTCACGGACCGGTCGGCCAACGGCCGGCCCCGCTCGTCTGCGACCGACGCGGTCATGCCATACGCGGCGCCCACCTCCATCACCAGGTTGTTGCGCGCGAGCGTGACTCGGCCGACCCGCGTCGGCGCGACCGTGACCTCCGCACTGCCCTGCCGCCCGTCGGTCGCCGCCGTGATGGTCGCGGTGCCGACGGCGAGCGCGCTCACCTCGCCCTCCGAAGTCACCGTCGCCACGGTCGAATCGCTCGAGCTCCACGCCATCACGCGGTTGCCGAGCACGAGCCCGCCCGCGTCCACGGCGCGGGCCGCGAGGCGGAACCGGTCACCGGGCGCGGCCTGGTGCCGGGCAGGCATCACGCTGACCACCGCCACCACGGGAGCCGTGCTGGTCACGATCACGGTCGCCGCCCCCGTCGTGCCGTCGGTGGCCGTGGCCGTGATGCCGGCCTCGCCCGCCGCCACCGCCGTCACCAGCCCTTCGCCGGTCACGCTCGCCACCCGGGGCTCGCTCGACCGCCACCGCACGAGGGTGCCCGCGAGCTCTCCGCCGCTCGGGTCCCGCACTACGGCGGAGAGCGTCAGCGACCCGCCGACCGAAATCGACGAGCGCGGGGGGAACACGCTCACCGACGCGATCGCGGCGGGCCCCCGGCCGTCAATAATGGTGGCGCCGAACCACACCCCCACGCCGACCACGGCGGCAGCGATGGCGACCCACCAGAACCGACCCAGCGACGTGAGCAGGTCGCTCTCGGTCACCTCGACGGTCGCCGCCCCGGTCTGGTCCTCGCACTCCGCTGAGACGGTCACCCCCCCGGGCTCCAGCCCGCGCACGACGCCGTCGTCCGAGACGGCCGCGATGACGGGATCGCTCGACGCCCAGCGCACCGCGCGGTCCTCGAGCTGACTGCCGTCGGCGCCGAGCACGACCGCGCGCAGCCGAGCCCGGCGCCCGACCGTGAGCGCGCGCACGGCCGGCGACACCTCGAGCGACGCCACGCGAGCCGGCGGCCGAGCCACGACAGGCGCGGGGCTGGGTATCGGCGACCGGAGACCGGGTATCGGCGACCGGAGACCGGGTATCGGCGACCGCGGGGCGGGCGCGGGCGAGCGCGGCCCCGGCACGGGCGAGCGCGCACCCGAGATCGGCGCCACCATGGACGGCGTCCTGCCCCCGGCCAAGTCGGCCAGCTGGAAGCGCAGCGGATCGTCGTGCCCGACCGGTTTCCCCCCGATCGCGACGATCACGTCCTCCATGCTCAGGAACCGCTCTACGGGGTCCTTTGCCAGCATCCGCGCGATCGCCGCCTGGAGCTCTCCGGGGCAGTCCGGGCGGGTGACCGCGATCGGCGGCGGCCGCTGCTGCACGTGCGCCTGCATCACCTCGAGCGAGGGGCCCAAGAATGGCGGCTCGCCCGTCAGCATTTCGTAGGCAACGACGCCGAGCCCGTACTGGTCGGAGGCGGCCGTGACCTCCCGAGACAGACACTGCTCGGGACTCATGTAAGCGGGCGTCCCGACGGTCGCGCCGACCTGGGTGAGGCTGCGCTCCCGCACGACCTTGGCGATGCCGAAATCGGTGACGATGACGCCGCCCTCTTCGTCGAGCAGCATGTTGCCGGGCTTGACGTCGCGGTGGATCACGCCCCGGCGGTGCGCGTACCCCAGCGCGCCGGCGATTTGGGTGAGCCAGGCCGTCGCGACCGGCGCCGAGAGGGGACCGTGTTTCTGGATTACGTCCTCGAGCGACGGCCCCCCAACGTATTGCATGACGAAGTATTGAAGCCGCTCGGTCTCGTCGACGGCGTAGATCGTGACGATGTGGGGGTGATTGAGCGCCGCGACGGTCGCCGCCTCACGCTGGAACCGCTCCACCATGCCGGGGGCGAGCATGAGCGCGGGCGACATGACCTTGATCGCCACCCGCCGCGGCAGCTTGATCTCGCGACCCAGGAACACCGCGGCCATGCCGCCGGCCCCGAGCATCCGGCCGAGTTCGTACTTGCCGGCCGTCGCGGCGCGCAGATCCTGGAGCACCGCGTCCCAGGCCGCCGCGGCGGCCGGCTCCGCGAGCCCGGGATGTGAGTCCTCCTGCGGCGCGCCGCAATGGGCACAGAAGCGGTCGCCCCCGAGGAGGCGACCGCCGCACTGCGGGCAGAGCTGTTGAGACCCAGTCATCATGAGCGGTGAGAGAGGTTCGGACCGTCGTGCAAAACATGCCCAGACCGGGGAGGGTTGGCAACCATGCCGCCTCCGTTCCAGCCGCCGGGCTTTCCCCAAACCGCCGCTGCGCCTAGACTAGAGCGGCGATCTGCTCGAGGTGCCATGGGCGTCCTGCGCGACGTGGGAACCACCAAGGTCAACGTTCCGAGCCTCGCCCGCCCGACCGAGCAGTCCGAAGCGCTGCTGCGGGCCGTGCGGGACGCGGCCGCGGGCGAGTTCGAGGTGTTCGGCGAGATCGGCTGGGGCGCGGGCGGGACGGTGGCGTATCTCGCGCGCATTCTCGCCGACGGCCGGCTCGTCGCCCTGCGGCTCACACCGGACGCCGGATCGCGGGGCGAGTTCACCCTGGAGCTGGCCAAGCAGCTCGACGCCTCCGTACCGTCCACACCACACGCCTGCCCCAAATGCCACGCGCCGCTGCGCTCCTGGGGGCGATTCTGCCCCAACTGCGGGCTCGACTTCTGGGCCAATCCACCGCGCACGACCGGCCCGTCCGCCGATGAGCTGCTCGCCGCGGTCCGCGAGGCGGCGCGCGGCAAGTTCGAGGTCCTCGGCGAGATGAGCCGCGCCGACGGCGGCGGCGTGTATTTCGGCCGCAACCTCGCCACGGGTCGCATCGAAGCGCTGCGGCTCACGGAGCAAAGTGGTCAGGGGTACTCGGTCGGCCCGACGGCCGTGCTGCAACGCGTGGCGGACTCGCTCGACCGCCGCGGCGGGCCGCCGGGTGGCAAGCGCACGCCGTAGCCGGCACGCGGCCGCTGCCGCCGACACCTGCCACGCACCACGCACTCGCACGCACCCTCCCGGATTCCGGCGTCCCATAGCAAGCCGCTGGCAAGCTGCGTGCCTCCTCCCGCTGCCGGCTTGCTCGGCAGTGTCCCTACAGCTTCTCCTCGACGAACCGGGTGAGCAGCTCGAACAGATGCTGCCGCGTCGAGCCGCCCGCGATCGCGTGGGTACGGTTGGGATAAACCATCAGCGAGAACGGCCGCTTCGCGGCCACCAACGCGTTCACCATTGCCTCGGTGTTCTGGTAGTGCACGTTGTCGTCCCCCGAGCCGTGCACGATCAGCAGGTTGCCCTTGAGGCTCTTGGCGTAGGTGAGCGGTGAGCCGCGATCGTAGCCCGCCGCGTTGTCCTGCGGCAGCCCGTTGTAGCGCTCGGTGTAGATCGTGTCGTAGTACTTCCAGTGCGTCACCGGCGCCACGGCGACGGCGGTCTTGTAGACGTCCGGGTGCTGGGTGATGGCATTCAGGCTCATGAACCCGCCGTAGCTCCAGCCCCAGATGCCGATGCGCGTCGCATCGACGTAGGGAAGCCGGCCGAGCGCCCGTGCCGCCGCCGCCTGGTCCCGCGTCTCGACCACGCCCAGCTGGCCGTAGACGACCTTGCGCCAGGCGCGCCCCCGCGCGCCGGTGCCGCGGTTGTCCACGCTCGCGACGATGTACCCCTTCTGTGCGAGCAGCTGATGCCACAGCCCCTGCGCTCCGCCCCACTGGTCCACTACGGTCTGGGAGCCGGGGCCGCCGTACACATGCAGCAGGATGGGGTAGCGCTTCGTGGAATCGAACCCCGGCGGCTTGATCAGCCAGGCATTGAGCTTGACGCCGTCGCCCACGTCCACCTGCGTGAACTCCACGGCGCCGCGGCGCAGCATGCTCACCCGCGCCTTGAGCCGCGCGTTGTCAACGATGGTGCGCAGCACCCGGTGGCTGGGGAGCTCGACCAGCTCCGTCACGCTTGGCGTGTCGAACGTGGAGTAGGTGTGGACGGCGAAGCGGAAGCTCGGCGACAAGTCGTAGCCATGGGTACCGAGCTGGCCCGCAGGCGTCAGGCGCTCGGCCCGCCCGCGCCCGTCGAGCCGGGCGCGATAGAGGTAGCGCTGCGCCGGATTGTCGGGCGCGGCGCGGTAGTACACCCAGCGCTGCTCGGGATCGACGCCCACGAAATCGAGCACGTCGAACGCGCCGCTCGTCACCGCACGCGGGGCACCGCCCGCGCGCGGCAGGAGATAGAGATGGGTCCACCCGCTGCGCTCGGACAGCCACAGGATGTCCCGGCCGCCGTTGACGAACGTGAGCCCGTCGAACTGCTCGACCCAGGTGCTGTCCCGCTCGGTGTGCACGGTGCGCACGGCACCCGTCGTGGCGTCCGCGAGCATGACGTGGAGCGTGTTCTGCAGGCGATTGAGGTGCTGGATCACGAGCTCGCCGGACGGCCCCTTCCCCCCGACGGGCGGCGCCCACTCCATCCGCGCGATGTAGTTCTGCCGCGCGTCGCCCGCGATCGCGAGCCAGCGGGTCGCGCCGCCCGCGGCGCTCACTACGCCCGCGCGCGCCGCCGAGTTGGTTTCGCCGGCCTTCGGGTACTGGACCGGACTCATGTAGGCGTAGAGGGAGTCGGTCGTGTTGTACAGCGGGTAGTCCCGCACCCCGGTCGCATCGAGCTGCCAGTAGGCGATCCACTGCCCGTCCGGGCTCCAGCGCCAGCCGTCCTGCAGGGCCAGCTCCTCCTCGTAGACCCAGTCGAACGTGCCGTTGATCGTGGTGCGCGAACCGTCGCCCGTGAGCAGGGTGATCCGCCCCGTGCCCAGGTCCTCGACGTACAGGTTGTACTCGCCGTAGCGCACCCAGCCCACTCGGCCGCCGTCGGGCGAGAACTTGGCGAACATGACCGTGGACGCGGGCCCGTCGCCGCCCAGCCTGGTGAGCTTCCCCGTGGTGCGGTCCAGCACCCAGTAGTCGCCGCGGGTGTTGGTGCGCCACACCTGCTGCGAGTTGGTGAAGATCAGCAGCCGGTTGCCGTCGGTCGACCAGTTGTACTCCTCCACCTCGAGCGGCGTCGTGTCGCCCGGTGCCACGAGCCGGGCGGCGGGGATCAGGATCTCCCGGGCCCCCGTCGCGGCATCGTAGCGCACCAGGTCCTGCCCCGCTCCCGCGGCGCTGCGCTCGAGCGTGGTGTAGGCGGCGCCGTCCGCGAGCCAGCGCATGGGCCCGAAGCTCTGCGAGCGGAACTCCGGGGTGCCGTAGATGCGCTCGACGGTGAGGAGGGTCGAGTCGGTGGCGGTCGGGGCGGCCTGCTGGCTCAGGGCGGTGCCGGCCAGGCCAGCGGTGAGCGCGAGAGACGCGATAAGGCGACGGATCATGATCCTCCCGCAGGGATGAATGGGTGACGAACAATATGCAGGCCCCGCGGCGGGCGGCTACCGCGGGGCCATCGTACCCTGGTCGAAGCTACAACGGCTTCAGCGCCGAGCTGGCGTCATGGACCACCGATGGGCACTGGCCGGGGCCACTCACGCGGCGGCGAAACCGGTGCCCCGGTGGGGTTGATGGTACTCTCTCGGCACGCCCCGCCGTAACAGCAGCAACCGTAGCACGGGCAACGGGTCCAAGGTACCACCACCCCGGCCGCGCCCTCGGCGGAGGGATACGCGACCATGACGGCTCGCGCGCTCCGGCCAAGGCAGCTGTCTGCCCCCGCTGCCGGATGACGGGTCCGGGTGAGCGGCAAAGTCAGGAGTCGCGCGGCCGGGTTTTCGGGGACTATCACCCACCGCCAGCCACTCGGCGCGCTGTCCGCCCACAGGTAGCTCACGCCACGCAACAGGCCGAGCGGCGGATACGAGTCGCTGACGCTCACCCGGGCGATGATCCGGCCGCTCACGAGCTGGGCATCCGACAGGGAGCCCGCCCCTCGCTCGGGCGCGATCTGCATGAACGGGCCCACGACGGTCCGGTCGTCGCGGCGCAGGGTGACATACTGGGCGTCGCTCGCTGCGACGCTCGTATCGAACACGAGCCCGCGGGCGTATTCCAGAATTTGGCCTCGCGGCACCCTCTCCACCGGCTGCGAGAACGGCGGTGCCGGCGTGGCGACAGGCACTTGCGGTCTCTGCGCATATGCCTCGACGATCGGAAGGAGCAGGCCTGCGCTGGCCGGAATCAGCCACCGAGCGGCCCCGCGACAGCCCTGGCGTGAGCTCTTCATGACGTCCCCTTTCGGTAAGATGACGCAAGCAGGCTGCTACATCTCTTCCATCCGGCGAATCGTGGGCCCGAGCTCCGGATCCGCGTTCGCCCACAAAGCGCGCACCGCGTTTGCCCACCGGCGCGCGATGGCCGGTTCACCCCGGCGGCTCGCCAGCTGAGCCCACAGCGCCATGGCCCGCACCAGGGTCGCCGCCGGGGGCGCGCGCCACAGAAGGCCGCGCCGCGAGCTCGCCAGCGACGTGAGCCAGCTGGCGAGATGCTCACCCGCCGCCGCCGAATCTCCGATCGCCAGCCACAGCAGCGCCTCCTGATAGACCGCCTCGACCGCTACCTCGCCCGGCTGGATGGGGGCGCGGCCGATCCGGAGCGCTGTCAGGCGTGCCCGGACTCTGGCCGTGTCGCCCTGGGTCAAGCGCCACTGGATGTCCGCGAGATAGTCACCCGGGTCCGGGCGA
Organism: uncultured Gemmatimonadaceae bacterium; assembly: GCA_964629425.1. Lineage (GTDB taxonomy): Bacteria > Gemmatimonadota > Gemmatimonadetes > Gemmatimonadales > GWC2-71-9 > CAZVSO01. The sequence goes on along the minus strand of CAZVSO010000030.1, from coordinate 14,347 downwards.
TCGGTAGCCGTGGGCCGAATGACGGGAAACGCAAGCGTGAGCGCTTGCTGCAACACCGCTCTGCGCACGCGGTCATGCAGTTCCGGCCGCGCCCACACGCGCAGTAATGAATCCACGCGTGCGTAGAGCGCAGACACGCTGTCCGTTGTGGCACCCACGGAGGCATAGGCCAGGAACCGCAAGGCCGATTCCGCGATCGGCTGGGGGATGTCCAGCGGCTCGTCGCCGGGCAGCGGCTCGAGCGTGGGCGCCGTTCGTCGCAGCAGCTCCGCGAGGAGGTGCCCGCGCCCCGTGAGCGCAGCCAGGCCCACGAGCATGTCGGCTCGCTCCGGCTCGGGATCCGGCCAGGCCGCGAGCAGTGAGTCCGCTAGTTCGCGTGCGGCACCAAATTGTTCAAGCTTGACGAGTACCCGCACCTGATCCACGACGATCGTCAGGAGTGCCCCCGTATCGGACGTCAGGCGCTGCGCCTCCCGCAGCTCCGTCAACGCCGAGCGCTCGCCGCGGCGCGAGCCAGCCAAGCGCCCCTGCGTCTCGAGAACCTGCGCCAGCGTGGAGTGCGGCTCAGGATCCCCCGGGAACGCCGTTACCCACTGCTCCACGAGCTGCCCCAGCATCTCGCGGCTCCGGACCAACGCTTCGGCACCTCGCCGGGGCGTCGTGGGGGGGCCCCCGATCTGCCAAACCGTAAAGGGATACGGCACGAATGCGAAGGTGTCCGCGCGCAGATCCGGAAACGCTGCGAAGAACCCCGTATCGGGAGGCACGGCCCGGCCGGGACGGAGCCAATAGGGCTCCGTGTACAGGAGACGCGAAAGGCGGTCGTACACCCGACCCCGGAAGAGCAGGTTGAGGGACGGGGCGAGCTCGAGCGCGCGGCGGTACGCCAGGGACGCAGAGTGAAAGCTGCCCCGGAAACTCCACCCTGAGGGGCTCGCTCCGTCGGGCACCACCGCGTCATCGTTCGCCTGGCACTCGCCGAGACCGTACCACGCGGTGGCGTCCAGGGAATCGCGCGCGACCAGGGCCCGGTAGTGGGCACACGCGTCCACAAGACGACCAGTCGCCATCGCGTTCAACGCCTGCGCGAGCGTCCGCTCGCGCGGGCCGAGTCGATCGGCCAGACGGACGGCGCGCGCCGTCGCATCGCGCCACTGCTCCACCGGTGCTTCCGCCCACGCGAGCACCTGCGCCAGGTCCACGTATGCATGGACGAAACCCGTGTCGTGGGCGATTGCCTGGCGGAACCCCGTGGCCGCCCGGCCGAGGTCCCACAAGTCAAGCGCCTTGTGGCCGTCTTCGTGGGCCCGGACCGCGGCGGTCGAGAGTGTCGGCGGAGCGCCGGTCGCACCGACCGGCAGTCGGGCGCCTGCGAGCAGCACCGAGTCGGCGAGGGCGTAGATCGCGGACGATTCCGCCACACCGGCGGTGAGCCGCGCCATGCGTGTCCACAGCTGGCGACCGCCCCGGCCGACGTCGTATACGCCAACGGCCACGAACGTGGTGTCCCCGAGCTTCCAGAGCTCGCCCCACACGAGCCGGCCTGCGCCAAGGGCGCGGGCGATCTTCAGCGCCGATTCGAGGTCAGTCGAGGGGGAACCTGGACTGCCACTGGACCGACGGCTCAGCGCATCACTCACGAGGAGGGGATCGGCCACCGTGACGCCCTCCCACCGCGCGAACCCTTGCTGCAGAAGCCGCGCGTAGAGCGCGCCGTCGAGCGGCGCGGGATTGTCTCGAGGGGATCGCAGTGGTAGCACTACAAAGCGCGTCGGATCCAACGCGGGACCGGCGCTGGCAAGGCGCCACACGGCGGTGGTGACCACCAGCGCGGCGCCCGCCGCCAGCACCGCCCACCGCCGACCTCCAGGCTCCGTCCACTGGCTCCAGGGCGCGCTCCGCCGCCCTGCGAGTACCACCGCGAACTCGCCCGCCGTCTGGAAGCGATCCTCCCGCCGCGGGGCAAGCGCTCTCATCACCGCTCCAGTGATCGCCCCGCGCGCCTCGGGGCGCTCGCCGAGGAGCACTCGAGCGGTCTCCTCGGACCGCGCCGGCGGGTGGCCGACGAGCATCTCGTACAGCACACACCCCAGACCGTAGATGTCGCTCCGACCATCAACGCTCCGCTCGCCGCTCGCCTGCTCCGGACTCATGTAGGCGCGAGTACCCACCCCCACGCCTACCGCCGTCTCGGACTCACCCTCCGCCGCGCTGATCGCGCGCGCGATGCCGAAATCCGCCACGAC
>CAZVSO010000030.1:0-12091 GCA_964629425.1 uncultured Gemmatimonadaceae bacterium | reverse complement strand
CACGACCGCGTGGCCCCCCTCGAGCAGGATGTTCTCGGGCTTGATGTCGCGGTGCACCACGTTGTGCGCGTGGGCGTATTCGAGGGCGCCCGCCACCTCGCGGGCGATCTGAACGGCGTCGGCGACGGGGAGGCGCCCTTCGCGTGTCAGGCGATGGCGCAGGGATTCCCCCTCCACCAACGGCATCACGAAGTACAGCAGGTCGTCGGCTTCGCCCGAATCGTGCAGCGGCAGGATGTGCGGATGCGCCAGGTTGGCGGCGAACCTGATCTCGCGGAGGAATCGCTCGGGCCCGAGCGCGACGGCGATCTCCGGCCGCAGGACCTTGATCGCAACCTGCCGGCCCAGGCGCGAATCGTGCGCCTGATAGACGACCGCCATGCCGCCGTGCCCCACCTCGCGCCCGACCGTGTACCGACCGGCCAGAGCAATTCGAAGGCGGGACCCGAGATCCGCCACGGCCGCCCCCGTGTTGGGGAAAGAGCACGCGCAGACCGGGCGAACGGAGATCCGTCGCTCGCTGCGCGGGCTAAGTATGGACGGGAAAGCGGTGCGCGGCTAGGACTGGCGGACTGACCCCGGGCGCCAGCCCGGGGTGCACCTCAGCCCGGCGGCGGGCCCATCCCCGGACGGCGCTGCGGCATGACGCGCGGCGGCGGCAGCGCGTCGAACTTCACCTGCTGCTCCGCCGTCAGCAGGTTGCGGATCGTGGCGTGCCACTCGTCCGCTTCCACCTGCATCGCCGCGAACTCGGCGCGCACGCTGTCGCGGCGCGCGAGCTGCTCGGGACTCGGCGCCTCCCCGGGCGGGGGCTGCTGGCCCTGGAACTGCGCGCGCAACGCCGCGCGCCGCTGCGCCGCCTCGCGCAACACCGCGTTCAGCGCGCCGTAGGACTCCGCCACCTTCGCCCGCTGGTCGACGGTCAGCCCAACGAGCTGGGTGAGCGAGTCGAGGGTGAGCCAATGGTCGGGCGGTGGCTGGAAGCCCCGAGGCGGCTCCTGCGCACCGGCGCAGGGGACGGTCAGAACGAGCGTTAGCGCAGTCGCGCGCAAGACGTGCATGGAGCGGCTCCGGGTGAGGTCATCTTCTGCTGTACGCCTACCCTCGGGCAGCCGTTGGACCTGCACCCACGTGTCCCAGCCCGGCGCTGCGCGACCAGCCGTCCGTGGCTCAGCGGCGCGGCTCGGTGCTGCGGGGCCAACCCCTTCTTTTCCCGCAGGTTACCCGCTAGTTTTTCGTGCTCCGATGGCGGACCTCGCGCTCGCCCGCAGCCAGCTGCTTCTCCTCGCCGGCACGGCCAACCGGCCGCTCGCCGAGGAGATGGCCCAACATCTCGGGCAGCCGTTGTGCGCGGTGACGCTGCGGCGCTTCGCCGACGGCGAGATCTTCGTCAAGATCGACGAGAACGTGCGCGGGCGGGACGTGTTCATCATCCAGCCCACGAACCCGCCGGCGGAGAATACGATCGAGCTGCTGCTGCTCATCGACGCGGCGCGGCGGGCGAGCGCGGCTCGGATCACGGCGGTCATGCCGTACTTCGGGTACGCCCGCCAGGACCGCAAGGACCAGCCGCGGGTGGCGATCAGCGCGAAGCTGATGGCGAACCTCGTGACCACGGCCGGCGCCGACCGGGTGCTGGGGATGGACTTCCACCAGCACCAGCTGCAGGGGTTCTTCGACATTCCGGTGGACCACCTGTACGCGGCGCCGGTGTTCGTCGCGCACTTCCGCCAGAAGTCGCTGCACGACCCGGTGGTGGTGGCCCCGGACGTGGGCTCGGCCAAGATGGCGCGGGGCTTCGCCAAGCGGCTCAACGCGTCGCTGGCGATCATCGACAAGCGCCGCCCCTCGGCGAACGTCGCCGAGGTGGTGAACGTGGTAGGCGAAGTGGCGGACAAGGACTGCCTCGTCCCCGACGATATGATCGACACGGCGGGGACGATGACCGAGGCGGCGGCCGCGCTCAAGCGGCTGGGGGCGCGCCGCGTGTTCGCGTTCGCGTCGCACGCGCTGCTCTCCGGCCCGGCGGTGGAGCGGCTGCGGACGTCGGTGATCGACGAGGTCACGGTGACGAACACGATCCGCATCCCCGATGAGCGGAAGTTCGACAAGCTGCAGGTGCTGTCGATCGCCGGCCTGATGGCGAAGGCGATCGGCTACGAACACTCGAACCAGTCGGTGAGCTCGCTCTTCGACTGACGACTGAGGACTGAGAGCTCCCGATGGCACACGTTGTTTCCCTCGCGGCCACGCCGCGGACCGAGACCGGGAAGGGCCCCGCGCGGCAGGCCCGGCGCCGCCTGCAGATCCCGGCGGTGATCTACGGGCACGACCGCCCCAGCCTCTCCCTCACCCTCGACGGCCAGGCCCTGGAGCGGGCGCTGACGGGCGTCGAGTGGGAAAGCGCCGTGGTCGAGCTGACCGTGGACGGGACGAGCCTCAAGGCGCTCATCCGCGAGATCCAGCGCCACCCCATCCGCCCCGACATCATCCACGTGGACTTCTACGAGATCCACGCGCACGAGAAAGTCCGGCTCAAGGTGACCGTGCACATGGTCGGCTCGCCCGACGGCGTACGCAACGCCGGGGGCGTGCTGGACCAGGTGACACGCGAGGTCGAGATCGAAACGCTGCCCGAGCACATCCCCGACCGGGTCGAGCTGGACGTCACGGCCCTCAAGATCGGCGACTCGGTGCACGTGAGCGCGCTCCAGATCCCGAACGCCGTGATCCTGACGTCGCGCGAGCTGACGATCGCGACGGTGGTGCCGCCGCGCGCTGAAGAGGTGGCGCCCGTGGTGGAGGCTGCGGCCGAGGTGGCCGAGCCCGAGCTGATCCGCAAGGTGCGCGAGGGTGAGGAGGAGGAGGGCGAGGGCGAGGCGCCAGCGCCAAAGGGCGAGAAGGCCGAGAAGGCCGAGAAGGCCGAGAAGCCCGAGAAGCCCGAGAAGCCCGAGAAGCCCAAGGGCGGCAAAGAGAGCAAAGAGAGCTGAGCCCTGCGCGCCGTCGTCGGCTTGGGGAACCCCGGCACGGACTACGCGGCGACGCGGCACAACGCGGGGTTCCGGCTGGCCGACGCGTGCGTCCTCCGCTGGGGCCTGCCGCCCTTTCGCCGGGGCGAGCGCGCGCGCATCACGGCGGGCACGGTGGACGGCGTGGCCGTGCGGGTGCTCAAGCCCACCACCTTCATGAACCGCAGCGGGGCCGCACTGGCGTCGCTGCACGCCGATCCCGGGTTCGACCCGGCCCCCGATCTGCTGATCCTCGTCGACGACTTCGCCATCCCGCTGGGCACTTTCCGGCTCCGCACCGAGGGGTCGGCGGGCGGCCATAACGGCCTCAGGAGCATCGAAGGCGCGCTGCAGTCGCAGGCCTACGCCCGGCTGCGGATCGGCATCGGCCCCCTGCCCCCGGACGTGGCCGACAGCGCCGACTTCGTGCTGGCGCCGTTCACCGCCGAGGAGGACGAGCGCCTCGAGGCGCTGCTGCCCCAGATGGTCGACGCGGTGACCGCCTGGCTTCCATCCTAGGTCATGCTCCGTCTCGGCATCGTCGGCCTCCCCAACGTCGGTAAGTCCACGCTGTTCAACGCGCTCACGTCCTCCCGGGCCGCGGCGGCGGAGAACTACCCGTTCTGCACCGTCGAGCCGAACGTCGGCGTGGTCGAGGTGCCCGATCCGCGGCTCGACCGGCTGGACGCGCTCGTGCGGCCGAAGAGGAAGGTCCCGGCGGTCGTCGAGTTCGTGGACATCGCGGGACTGGTGAAGGGCGCCTCCAAGGGCGAGGGGCTCGGCAACCAGTTCCTGTCGCACATCCGTGAGGTGGACGCCGTCGTGCACGTGATCCGCTGTTTCGAAGACCCCGACGTGGTGCACGTCATGGGGCCGGTGGATCCGGTGCGCGACCACGATGTGATCACGAGCGAGCTGGCGCTGGCCGACCTCGCGGTGGTCGAGCGGCGCCTGGAGAAGACGCGCAAGACCGCCCGCGCGGGCGACAAGGACGCCGCCGCGGAGGTAGTGCTGCTCGAGCGCGTGGTGGACGAGCTGAACGCGGGGCGCGGCGCGCGCGAAGCCGGGGAGGGCGAGAACGCGATCCGCTTCCTGCGTGGCCTCGGCCTGCTCACGGCGAAGCCGATTCTGTACGCGGCCAACGTGGTGGAGGACGACCTGGCCTCGGGCGGCGGCCGGTGGTCCGATGCGCTCCGCGCCGCCGTGCAGGCGCACCACGAGGAGGCCGAGATCGTCCCGTTCTCGGCCCAGCTCGAAGCCGAGCTGGCCGAGCTGGCGGGCGAGGAACGCCGCGAATTCCTCGTCCAGGCGGGCGTCGCGGAGCCCGGGCTCGACCGCCTGATTCACGCCGGCTACCGCCTGCTCGGCCTCCAGACGTTCTTCACGATCGGGGAGAACGAGGTGCGCGCCTGGACCATGCACCGGGGCGACACGGCCTTTGCCGCCGCGGGCGAGATCCATACCGACTTCCAGCGCGGATTCATCCGGGCCGAGACCATGGCGTTCGACGAGTTCGTGAAGGCGGGGTCCTACAAGGCGGCGCGCGAGCAGGGCCTGGTGCGCAGCGAGGGCCGTGACTACGTCGTGCGGGACGGAGACATCTTGTTGTTCCGGTTCAACGTGTGAGGCCGCCCTACGCTTCCCCCGTCCCCCTTCCCCCTTCCCCCTTCCCCTTCTAGCTTTCCCGCCTCACATATCCCCTACTCGGTGCCGCACCTGCGCCGGGTCGCCCATGACCAAAGGGAGGTGACATGACCCGTCGCTACGAGACGGTATACATCTTCGACAGTTCGCTGGAAGACACCGCCATCACCGAGAAGCTCGAGCGGTTCCACGCCCTCCTGACCAAGGACGGCAAGGGCACGATCGCCGGTGTGTCCCAGTGGGGCAAGCGACCGCTCGCGTTTCCTCTGAAGAAAAAGACCACTGCCGCCTACGTCGTCGCCCAGTTCGAGACGAGCCCCGAGCTGCTGCCGGAGTACGAGCGGGCGGTGAAGCTGGACGAGGGCGTGCTGCGCTTCCTGGTCGTCGTGTCGGAGGCCGAGGCCAAGCCGGTGCCTGCGCCGGCGCTCCCCACCGTCGAAGAAGAAGTGATCGAGGAGGACCTCGCGTGAAGCGCCCAGCCAAGACCTGCCCGGTCTGCGAGTCGGGGGTGCGCGTTCTGGACTACAAGGACGACCGCACCTTGACCCGGTTTCTCACCGAGCGCGGCAAGATCTTGCCGAGCCGCCTGTCGGGCATGTGCGCGCGGCACCAGCGGCAGCTCGCCACCGCCATCAAGCGGGCGAGACAGCTGGCCTTGATCCCCTACATCCGCGGCCACATGGCCTAGCTCGAGGGCGACCATGGAACTGATTCTGCGGGAAGACGTGCCGCACCTCGGGCACGCCGGCGACGTCGTGAAGGTGAAGGACGGCTACGGCCGCAACTACCTGCTGCCCAAGGGGCTGGCGTATCCGGCCACGGAGGCGAACAAGCGCCGGATCGCGTATGAATCCCAGCGGCTCGCGACGCAGCGGACAGCCGAGCGCGACGCCGCGACGGCCGAGGCCGGGCGGCTCACCGAAGTCCGGCTCACGTTCCCGGTGAAGGTGGGCGAGGAGGACCGACTGTACGGCTCCGTCACGGCGAGCGACATCCAACGCCGGCTCGAGGAGGCTGGCCTCCACGTGGACAAGCGCAAGGTGGACCTCCCCGAGCCCCTCCGGGCGCTCGGCGAGTTCAAGGTCGGGATCAAACTGCACCCCGACGTGCGCCCCGAGATCACGGTGCTCGTCGTCCGGGAGTAGCGATCCGCGTGGGCGTCGGGATCGCCTACCTGGATGGGCCGCGGCTGCGCCGGTCTCTGCTCGCCGCCGCCGACTGGGTGGCCGCCGCTCGCGATGACCTCAATCGACTGAACGTCTTTCCGGTCCCCGACGGCGACACGGGGACCAACCTCGCCCTCACCCTGCGCGAAGTGGCCCGGGCGCTGCGCGACCTGGGCGACGCCCCGCTCCCCCAGGTCATCCGAGCCATGGCCGAGGCCAGCGTGCGCGGCGCGCACGGCAACTCCGGCATGCTGCTCGGCCAGTTCCTGCTCGGCCTGCGCGACGGGCTGGGCGACCGCCTCCGCGCCGGCGCCCGCGACCTCGCGGTCGCGATCCGGGCGGGCGTCGACCGGCTCCAGGAATCGCTCGACGAGCCCGTGGAGGGAACGATCCTCACCGTGGCGCGTGAGACCGCTGAGGAAGCGGACCAGGTCGAGGACGGAACAAACGGGTGAACCACCCGCTATGAGGGGGGGCTCGCCCGGGCGCGCGCGCCGGCGACCACCGCGGGCCCCCGGGATCCTCCAGACGTTGCGCGTTGTGACGCAGGCGCTGGCCGATCGCAAGGCGGTGGATCCGGTGGTGCTCGACCTGCGCGGGCTCTCCTCGGCAACCGACTATTTCGTCATCGTGTCCGGCACGTCGCACGCGCATGTGCGGGGCATGGCCGATCACCTGCTGGCGGCGTTGCCGGCGCGGGGGGTGACCCCCCACCACGTGGAGGGGCTCGCGCCGGGTCGTTGGGTGTTGCTTGACTATGTAGATTTCGTCGTCCATGTATTTCACCCGCAGCTGCGGGAGTTTTACCAGCTCGAGCGGTTGTGGGGGGAAGCGCCCGTGGTCGCCGTCGCGGACGCGGAGCCGGGAGGGTAGGCGGATGCGCAAGACCTACGCGGACGTGACGCGCGCCGGTCGGCTGGTGGCACTATGGGCAACGCTCGCCAGCGCGCCGCTCGCCGCACAGGACTTCGGTCAGAGCAAGGTGCAGTTCCGCACGTTCTCGTTCAAGATCATCCAGACCGAGCACTTCGAGGTCTTCTATTACGACGAGGAGCGTGTCGCCGCCCTCGACGCGGCGCGCATGGCCGAGCGGGCCTACGCCCGGATGTCACGGGTGCTCAATCATCAGTTCCGGGTCCGCAAGCCGATCATCCTGTACGCGTCGCACAGCCATTTCCAGCAGACCAACGCCATCCCGAGCGACATCAACGAGGCCACGGAGGGCGTCACCGAGTTCTTCAAGCATCGGATGGTGTTGCCGTTCACCGGCTCCTACGCCGAGTTCGAGCACGTCCTGCAGCACGAGCTGGCGCACCAGTTCCAGTACGATGTCTACAGCCACGGCCAGCCCGGCGCGGGCGTGCAGACCCTGGTGGCGGTGAATCCGCCGGGCTGGTTCATCGAGGGCATGGCCGAGTATCTGTCGGTCGGGCCGATCGATGCGAACACCGCGATGTGGCTGCGCGACGCCGCGCTCGAAGGGCGTCTGCCCACGATCGAGGAGATGACCTACGATCCCCGCGTGTTTCCCTATCGCTTCGGGCACGCGCTGTGGTCGTACATCGGCGAGCGCTGGGGCGACGAAGCGGTCGGCGCCATCCTCCAGAGCTCCGCCGCGAGCGGCATCCCCGGCGCGTTTCAGCGGCATCTCGGCCTGTCGATGGAGGAGCTGTCCGAGGACTGGCGGGACGCCATCCAGGCCACCTACCTGCCCCAGGTGGCCGACCACTACCGCGCCCGCCGGGTGGCCCGGCCCGTGCTGACCGAGGAGCGCACCGGTGGCAGCCTCAATGTGGCCCCGGCCCTCAGCCCCGACGGGCGGCGCATCGTGTTCTTCGGCCAGCGCAACGGCTTCTTCGTGAACCTGTGGCTGGCGGACGCCGAGACCGGGCGCGTGCTCACCCGGCTGGTGAACTCCGCGTTCAGCAGCGACTACGAGAGCCTGCGGTTCGTTTACTCGTCGGTCGCGTTCTCGCCCGACGGGCGCTACGTCGCCATGGCCACCAAGCACAAGGACCGCGATGACCTCGTCATCCTGGACGTGGACCGGGGCCGCGAGGAGCGGCGGCTGAGGCTGCCGCTGCACGGGATCACCACGCCCGCCTGGTCGCCCGACGGACGCCAGCTCGTTTTTACGGGCTACGACGGTGGTCTCTCCGATCTCTACATCGTCAATCGGGACGGCACCGGCTTGCGCGCGCTGACACACGACAAGAACGCCGATCTCCACCCCGCCTGGTCGCCGGATGGGAGCACGATCGCCTTCACCACCGATCGGGGCCCGGAGACCGACTTCGCGCAGCTCGCGTTCAGCAACTTTCGGATCGCCCTCTACCACCTCGACTCGGGCGTGATCGAGGTGCTGGGCCACATGGAGGAGGGCAAGAACATCAACCCGACGTGGGCGCCGGACGGCCGCTCCCTTGCGTTCGTCTCGGACCGCACCGGGATGAGCAACGTGTTCCTCTACGACTTCGGCGACGCCCAGCTCTATCAGTTGACGGACGTGTTCACCGGCGTCTCGGGGATCACCTCGCTGTCTCCCGCCCTGTCATGGGCCCGACAGGCCGACCGGCTGGCCTTCGCCTATTACGAGAAGGGCAACTTCCACGTCTACGCGGTCGACGACCCGCGCGCGCTGAAGCGGGCTCCGTACCGCAAACCCGAGAACCCGCCGGCCGTGGCGTCGCTCCTCGGGCGCCAGCATCTGTCTCCGATCGCGCCCGCGATCGTCTCCCACGCGCCCGCCGCCGAGCCCGTTACCGCGGCCGGCGCCGCGCCACCCGACCCGGTGACCCCGACAGAGGAGCCGCGGACCGCCGCCTCGGTCTACCGCACGCCGCAGGGCTTCCGCGCGTCCGGCGCCGCCCCCGTGACGGGAGACTCGACCGCTCCGACCCCGGGACCCGTGTCGGTCCGGCAGCTGCTCGACTCGGTGTCGCTGGCGCTGCCCGACACGGCGGACTTCACCTTCCGCCGGTACCGGGTCCGCTACTCCGCCGACTACCTCGCCCGCCCGACCGTGGGCTACCAGCGAGACAACTTCGGTCGCGGCTTCTCCGGCGGCACCGCGGTCTCGCTGTCGGACATCCTCGGCGATCACACCGTGATGTTCGCGGGCGCCATCGACGGTGGCCTGAGCGAGGCCCAGGTCCTTCTTGCCTACATCAACCAGCGCCGGCGTCTCAACTGGGCGGTGGGCGCCTCGCAGAGCCCCAGCTACGCCTACGCCCCGAGTAGCGCGGTGCGAATCGACATCCCAAACGACGTGCCGACCGACAGCGGGTACATCGTGACGACCCGGCTGGTGCGCTACGTCCAGCGCGACCTGTTCGGCCAAGTCTATTACCCGCTCAACCGGTTCCGCCGCATCGAGCTCGGCGCGCGTGGCGTGCTCATCAACCAGGACTTCCTGGAGCAGGACGATCTGGTCGACGACTTCGGCCGTTTCGTGGGTGCCGAGCCCGCGCGCTTCATCGACGGCCCGTCGATCAACTACGTGCAGCCCTACCTCGCCCTGGTGCAGGACAACGCGATGTTCGGCTGGGTCGGCCCCTTCGCCGGAGCGCGGTCACGCATCCAGGTCGCCCCCACGTTCGGTACGTGGGAGTTCACCGGCGTGCTGGTGGATCTCCGGCGCTACCTCTGGGCCCGGCCGTTCACGCTCGCGATCCGCGGCCTCGCCTGGGGGCGCCTCGGCCGCGACGCCGACCTGTTCCCCGTGTTCATGGGGAACACCGAGATCATTCGCGGCTACACGGCCAGCTCCCTGCGCGACCACGAGTGCCGGGTCGAGTACGATCCGACCTCGCGCTCCGGCTGCCCCGAGCTCGACCAGCTGATCGGATCGAAAATCGCCGTCGCCAACATCGAGCTGCGCTTCCCCCTCACGCGGAGCCTGGTCCTCGGGCTGTTGCCCGTCGGCCTGCCGCCCATCGAGGGGGCCGTGTTCTTCGACGTGGGCGTGGCCTGGGACGAGAACTCCACCCTGGCGTGGAGCCGAGAGCCCGGCGACGACATCCTGGCGGTGCGCGTCCCCCTCAAGAGCTGGGGCGGATCGATTCGCACCAACCTGCTCGGCTTTGTGATCCTCCGCATCGACTACACCCAGCCGCTCGACCGGTCGTACGAAAAGGCGTACTGGACGGTCAGCTTCGGTCCGACGTTCTAACTCGCTATCGCTAAAACACTTGCGCGAGCCGTGCCGGATGCCTATCTTCGGCCAGGCCCGTGCGCACGCGACCGAGCTCCCTCGGACCGAGCTCTCTTCTGGTCACCGCGCTGGTGCTGTGGGGTTGTAGCTCCCCAGCGCCGCGCGAGGCTTCGTCACCCCAGTCGGCCACCGCCCGCCAGCCCATCAGGCCCCAGACCGGCGTCCCCGGGTCCGTCGTCCGCATCCTGGCACGCGGTGGCACCCCCGTTCTCTACCGCCTCCCCGGGCTGGTCGAGGTGGCAGGAGTGCTGCGGGGTCGCCTGCCCGCGGTGGAGCGGGTGGTGGGCCTCGATCCCGAAGGCGAGTTCCTCTATGTCCAGACGGGCAAACGCGAGCTGCTGGCGTTCGATCTGGAGAGCGGGCGAATCGATACGGTGGCGACGCACATCGAGCGCGCCGTGTTGGGGCCCGACCGCACCCTCTACGCCATCGACAGCGGCCGCAACGTCGTGTCGATGGCGCGCCGCGTCCGGTTCGTCTGGCCGCAGCCGCTCGCCGCCCTTCCCACCGACGTGTTCGGGGCCACGGATCAACGCCTCGTCGCCGTGGTGCGGCAGGCGCCGGCCCGGCTGATCACCGCCGCCGCCGACCAGCCGCCCGCCACGCGCGAGGTACCAGCCGGGGGCGACGTCGCCGCGTCGTTCTGGGGCGACGTGATCGCCGTCGCCGGTGATTCCGGGGTGACGCTCCTCGATCCCCTGGGGGGACGGGAGCCGGGCTTCGTGCCGCTGGCCGACCATCCCCGTGCCCTCGCCTTCTCGCCGTCCGGTCACCGCGTCTACGTCGCCCGCCGCACGAGCTTCGGCCTCGCGGTCGTGGACCGCTACGAGCGCCGGGAGGCGGACGGGATCGCGCTCCCCGCTCCCGCCGCCACGATCCGGCTCGACCCGTTCGGCCGCTGGCTGCTCGCGCGCCCCGCGCTCGGCGACTCGGTGTGGGTCGTGGATCTGCCCGTCAAGGCGCTCAAGGGCGGGCTCGGGACATCGTGGGCCGCCGACCTGCCGGCCGTCGGCCCCGGCGGCACCCTGGTGCTGCGCCACGGCGCCGACATCGTCGCCTACCGCGCCGATTCCCTGGTCGAGTCGGGTCGGGTCGCGGGCGGTGCGGCGGATCTCTGGGTCGTGACCCCGTGGCGGCCGCGTGGCGCGGGCGCCTCGCGCACCGAGGCGGCGGTCGCGGCCGCGGATTCCGTGGGCGCGGAGGGTCCGCTCTACGTCCAGGTGTCGGTCTCCCGCAACCAGGCCTGGTCAACGGAGATGGCCGCGCAGCTCGAGCGGGCCGGCCTCGCCGCGCGCGTGCTGCCACCGCCCGTCGACCGCTCCCACGAGGGCTATCGCGTGGTGCTCGGCCCCTATGCCACCCGCTCGCAGGCCGAAGCGATTGGTCGCAAGCTGGGCCGCCCGTACTGGATCTACCAGCCCGAATCATGACGCTCCGCCCGCTTCCCCGCTCGCGCCTCACGACGCTCATCCCGCCGCTGGTCGAGTCGCAATCCCTCGTCGCGCTCGTGCCGGTGACCGGCGACCTGCGGTGGGCGGCCGAGACGGCGTGGCTCGTGGCCCGGGCGGCGGCAACCCCCGACGCGGCGGCCGGTGGCGCACCCCGGGCGGTGACGCTCGTAGACTTGTGGATCGAGGACCCGAGGCTGCACGAAATCGTGGGGCTGACGCCGAGCGACGGAATCGTCGACGCCTTCGAGTACGAGGTCTCCCTCACCAAGGCGGCCCATCAGGTCGATCCAATCTATTTCATCGGGGCGGGGTCCTCGAGCGCGAACCCGGCTGAGTTCTACGCGCACCCACGCTGGTCCAAGCTGCACGCGGGGTTTCGGGCCGAGGGCGCGCTGCTGTTGCTCTACGTCTCGCCGTCGGGGTTGGCGCGACTGTCGGCCACCGCCGATGGCGTGCTGCTCCTGGCGCCCGAGGGGTTCGCACTCGAGTCCGACGCGAGCCCCGGGATCGCGGCGGCGATGGAGCGGGGCATCCCCATGCTCGGCGTGGTGCGCGAGCGCTGGACCGGCGCGATGCCCGTCCGGGCGTCGCCGCCCGTCGTGCGGCGGC
>CAZVSO010000029.1:10889-21722 GCA_964629425.1 uncultured Gemmatimonadaceae bacterium | reverse complement strand
GCGGGCGACCGGATTCGAACCGGCGACGTCCAGCTTGGGAAGCTGGCATTCTACCCCTGAATTACGCCCGCGAACACGGCGGAATGTGTCGCCACACGCCGCCCAGTGTCAACCGTCAACTCCCCTTCTTGTACCTCCACGCCACAATCCCCGCCCCGCTGCCGGTCACCTGGAACTGGTGCGTCGTGTTGGGTTGCAGCGCCGCGATCGCGGCCGTCTGCGCGTTCACCGGCTCGCCCTTCACGTCCAGGAACTCGACGGCGAGCGTCAGCGGTCGGCTCGGCCGGGTGTGGAAGTTGGTCGCCAGACCTTCGAGCGATGCCCCCCCCTCGCGCATGGTGAAGCTCGACACGTTGACGTCGACCGCCAGCAGCGAGTCGCCGACGATCAGGTAGCGCAGCGTCGAGTCCGGGTTCCCCCGAAAGTTCCAGGCCTGGGCCAGCAGTCGCACGCCCGTCCTGCTCATGGGATCGACCCCGTAGAGCCGCTGCGCCGCGGGCAGCATCTTCGCCGAGTCGCTGAGCGCGAGATAGGAGTTCGTGAGGTTGAACAGGCCGTCCCGCGAATACGGGTTCTTGACCAGGCCGGCCTCGAACGCTCGAGCGGCCGAGCGGTAGACCTCCGCGCTCGCCGCGCGATGCGTCTTCATGGCCGCCCCGGCAATGGAGTCGCACCGGGCGGCGACACGCCGGGAGCTCGGCGCCGCGCCGGTACCGCTCGGCGGCTCGCTGCGACACCGCCGCGTGGACTCGGCGCTGTCTGGCGACGTGGGCACTCCCTGGAAGATCCCCACGCCGGCCCGGAACAGCGTCTCTGCATCGAGCGAATCGGCGCGGTCGAGGACCCTGGTGTACAGCGCGATCGCCGAGTCCATGTTGCCGGCTTCGGAGTAGATCGCCGCCAGCCCGGCGAGCGCCTCGGCGTCGTTCGGCACGAGCTGGAGGTATGACCGGAAGGCCGCTGCCGCCTGGTCCGACTTGCCCACGCCCTGGTAGATCCGCGCCAGATTGAACGTCGCGTCCCGCTGCTCGTCGGCGTACTTCGGATCGCGAGCCGCGATGGCGATCCCTTGCTCGAAGTAGCTCGCCGCCGAGTCCAGCTGTGCCGCGTTGGCGAACATGGTGCCCAGGTACAGGAAGCCGTGCGGCTCGCCGCGGTAGATCGCGTTGGCTCGTCGGAAGCTCGCCATCGCCGAATCGGTGTTGTCCGCCTGCCAGGCGGCGACCCCGGCGTTGAACGTCGGGACCCACATGGCACGGCGCCAGAACGCGACGTCGGTGGCACAGCCCGGCTTGAGCTGCTCGACCTTTGCGAACGCCGTATCCGCTCCGGCCGGGTCGTTCGTCATCACGTAATAGCGGCCCAGATAGTACCAGGCCGCCGGATTCTGCTGCTGCTGGCCCGTGGTCACGGCCTGCGTCAGGACCCGGTTGGCGTCCCGCAGATCCTTCTGCCGCTGCGCCTCGTGCCCCGTCTTGCTGGCGCTCTGGAGGTACTGCAGCCCCCCGTTCACCAGGAAATGCCCGGCCTTGACGTCGCACCCGAGCTGCGGAGGGGCCCAGGCGCCCTGTCCCAGCGCGGGCGCCGCCCATGCAAGTCCACCGATCACGATTCCCATGCACCGCTGCACGCTCATCCCCTACTCCTTGCGGTTGATCACCTGTCCCTCGGCTTCCCTCTGTACGGCGCGCGCCACGTCGAGCGGCGTGCGGCCCAGCGCCGCCGCCGCCGCGATCACATCCTCATACTCCGGCTTCACACGGACGGCCCCGCCCTCGGACGGCTCCAGCACCTTTACCCGCACGGCCACGTCCGGGGCCAACCGCACCGTCACCTCGCGTCGCGGCAGCGTTGCCCGCTCGGCCGACCAGCGCCGCACTCCCGCGGTCGTGCTGTGCGCGAACAGCGCCGCCGTCACCTCGTCCACCCGCTCCTCGGGCGCCACCACCTCCACGCGGAACCCGGGCCGGCCTTTCTTCATCTGCACCGGCCAGGTCTGCACGTCGAGCGCCCCCGCCGCCGCGAGCGCCTGGCGTAGCGGCTCGACATACTCCGGGCTCATGTCGTCCACGTCGGTGGCGAGCACGCTCACGCGCCCGGCCTCGCTCGCCTGCTCCGCGAGCAGGATCCGGAGCGCGTTGGGGTAGTGCTGCGGGTCGCGTTGCCCCGCGCCCCACCCGCTCGCTCCCACGCGCCACCGGGCCGGCGGCGGTCCCGACGACAACACGCGCAGCAGCGCCGCCCCGGTCGGCGTCGTCGCCTCCCCTTCCACCGGGCCGTTCACCCGCACCTCCAGCCCCTCGAGCAGGATCGCCGTGGCCGGCGCCGGCACCGGCAGCCGGCCGTGCGCCGCCTCGACCCACCCGCTGCCCCACGCCACGGGCAGGTGGTACACCGCCTCGACTCCGAGGCGCTCAAACCCCTCGACGGCCCCGACGATGTCCAGCACCGCGTCCACCGCACCGACCTCATGGAGATGAACCCGCTCGGCCGGCACGCCGTGCACGCGGCCCTCGGCCTCCCCGATGAGCCGGAAGACCCGGATCGCCCGTTCCCGAACGCGCTCCGCGAGCGGGGCCCGCTCCACCAGGCGCACCAAGTCCCCGACGTGGCGCCCGTGCGGCTGCTCGGGGATCGCGAACTCCACCTGGGCGCAACGCACGCCGCCACGCTCGACGGCACGCACCGCCACGCGCACCCCGGCGAGCCCCAGGCGCGCCGGCAGCTCCTCGAGCCACGAAGCCGGCAGCCCGAGCGCCAGCAACGCACCCAGCGTCATGTCGCCGGAGATGCCGGCGGCGGGATCGATGATCGCGATGCGCATAGAGAGCCAAACGTCCGAATATAAACGGGTTAGTCGCGGTAGAGCCACCCAGCCCCGGTGTTGACCACCACGACGCGCTCCGCAGCCGAGATGCTCCCTCGCTCCAGCAGCGCGACCGCTCCGGCAAGGGCCGCCCCGCCCTCGGGCGCGGCGTCGATCCCCTCCGCCGTCTGGAGCTCCCCCGCGGCGGCCGTGAGCGCATCATCGCTGACGGCGACCGCCCCCCCACCGCTCTCTCGCAGCACCCGCAGCATGAGGCGATCACCCAGCGGGGCCGGGACGCGCAAACCCGACGCCACCGTCCGCGGCTCCGGCCACGGCTCGCAGCGATCGGCACCGGCATCGAAGGCGCGCACCACGGGCGCGCAGCCCGCCGCCTGTACGCTGTACATCCGGGGAAGCGGCACGCCCCGGGGGATCCATCCCATCTCCCGCAGCTCACGGAACGCTTTCCACATGCCGATCAACCCCGTGCCTCCGCCCGTGGGGTAGATGATCGCCCGGGGTAGCGTCCAGCCCAGCTGTTCGGCCAGCTCCAAGCCCAGGGTCTTCTTCCCCTCGATGCGGTACGGCTCGCGCAACGTCGAGACGTCCACCGCGCCCGACTCCGCCGCGTGGGCCCGCGCGGCCCGGCCACAGTCGCCGATGTGGCCGTCCACCAGCACGAGCTGCGCGCCCAAGGTGCGGATCTGGGTGAGAATGAAGGGTGGCGTGCTGAACGGCGCGTACACCCGCGCCGCTACACCAGCGCGCGCGGCATAGGCGGCGAGCGCCACCCCCGCGTTCCCCGCGGTGGGCACGACCAGCTCCCGGGCGCCGGCGCCGATGGCGCGGGTGACGGCTGCGGCGAGGCCGCGTGCCTTGAACGAGCCCGTGGGGTTCCCGCTTTCGTCTTTCACCAGGAGATCCGCGAAGCCGTGCGCCGCCGCGATCCGGTCGGCGCGCAGCAGCGGGGTTCCCCCTTCCCCCAGCGTGACCGGCCGCTCGCCGGCGGCCAGCGGCAGCCACTCCCGGTAGCGCCACATGGTCCACCGCCGCTCGCGGAGCAGGGACCGCGCCGCCGGGGGCGGCGGCGCCCGGTGGGCCACGAGGTAGGGCTGCCCGCACGCGTCGCACACGCCCACCAGTCCCACCGGCTCCCGCCCCCGCCCGCAGCCGGAGCACACCAGGGTCCAGCCCAGGGTCATGCGCGACTCCCGAGGCGCACGAGCACACGCTCGGCCAACGTGCTCGAGAAACCCGACAGCGAGGCGATCTCGGCCGCCGTGGCGGTGCGCACGCCGGCGAGCGATCCGAACCGCTCGAGCAGCGCGCGTCGCCGGGCCGGGCCGATGCCCGGAATGCTCAGCAGCTCGGAGGTGATCGTCCGCTGCGCGCGCCGCCGGCGGCTGTAGCTCACGGCGAAGCGGTGCGCCTCGTCGCGTGCCCGCTGCAGCAGCTTGAGCGACGGGCTGCGCCGCGAGAGCCGCAGCGGCTCCGACCGCCCCAGCTGAAACACGACCTCCTCCCGCTTCGCGAGGCTCACGATCGGCAGCGCGGCGACCCCCTCCCCCTGGGCCCGCGCCGCGTCCAGCGCCGCCCCCAGCTGGCCCTTGCCCCCGTCGATCACCATGAGGTCCGGCAACGGCTTCTGCTCGGCGAGCCGGCGGGCGAGGAACCGGGTGACCACCTCGTGCACCGCCCCGACGTCGTCTTGCTGGGCGGGGCCGGTGATCCGGTAGCGCCGGTACTCCGCCTTCTTCGGGCGGCCGCCCTCGAACCAGACCAGCGAGCCCACGGTATCCCGGCCCTGATTGGTCGAGATGTCGACGCACACGAGCGAGCGCGGCACCGTGCTGAGCCCTAGGTCGCGACCCAGCGCAAAGACGGGGTCCGCCGCGCGCTCCTCGATGTCGAAAGCCTCGATCAGCAGGCTCTCCAGCAGGTGACGCGCGTTCTGATCGGCGAGCTCCACCAGTCGCGCCCCCGTGCCGCGCTGGGGCACGTGCCACTCGACGTCCGGCGCGAGCGCCCCCATCGCCTCCACGTCCTCCGGCGCGAAGGGGAGCAGCACCCGCCGCGCCCGGGCGGCGAGCGGCAGGTAATAGCGTACGAGGAAGGCCGCGAGCACGGCCCCCTCCGGCTCGTGCTCCACCTGCTCCAGGAACCGGTGCTCGCGCGCGATCACCCGGCCCTCCCGAACGCGCAGAATCGCACCGCAGGCGTCGTCCCCGTCCCGGGCGAGCCCGATGGCGTCAGCATCACCACCGCCCACGACCTCGACCGTCGGCGGCCGTTCTACCTGGTCCAGCCACCGCAGCGCGTCGCGCAGCTGCGCTGCCCGCTCGAAATCGAGACCCCCGCTGGCCCCGAGCATGCGCTCGCGCAGGCGCGCGCGCACCTCGGCGGTCTTGCCCTCGAGGAACAGCACGACGTCGTCGATCATCCGCCGGTAGTCGTCGGCCGACTGGTAGCCCACACACGGGGCGCGGCACCGCTCGATGTGATAGTCCAGGCAGGGGCGGTCGGGCGCCTCGCGTGGCAGATCGTAATGACACGAGCGCACCGTGAAGAGCCGCCGGATGATCTGCAGGGTGCGCCGCAGTGTGGCCACGTCGGTGAACGGTCCGAAGAACCGGGCGCCCGGCAGCGCCACCCGGCGCACGACCAGCACGCGGGGAAACGGCTCGGCCAGGGTGACCGCGATCTGGGGATAACTCTTGTCGTCGCGCAGCCGGATGTTGAACCGCGGCTGGTACTCCTTGATCAGGTTGTTCTCCAGCAGGAGCGCCTGCGCTTCGCTGGGCGCCACGATCGTCTCCAGGTCCTGGATCTGGCGCGTCAGCGCGGCGTGCTCGGGGCTCTGGCCCTCGTTGGGGCCGAAATAGCTCGGCACGCGCGTGCGCAGGCTGCGCGCCTTGCCCACGTAGAGCACCGCCCCGGCCGCGTCCTTCCACAGGTACACGCCGGGGGTGTCGGGGAGAGCGGCTAGCTTCCGCGCGATGGTCGGAGGAGCGTCCACAGTGCCGCAGCGTCGGGATGCTTGAGCGCGCCCGTGAGCGCGAGGTACGTCGTTCCAAAGATACCGAGCGACAGCCCCGCGAGCGGGACCGGCCCCAGCGCGGCACCCAGCCGCGCGGCCGTGACGCCGGCCCCGAGCGCCAGGAGGGCCGCGATCCCGGCCGTCCCCGTCAGTCGCCAGCCGGCCCCGTCCAGCACGGTGCCGATGCGCCGGTCCAGTCCGGCGCGCAGCAGGACGAATTGCAGCCCGGCGCCCAGCGACGAGGCCAGCGCGATCCCGGCGGCCCCGTAGCGCCGCATCAGCAGCACGGCGAGCGCTGTCGAGACGGCGAGCGACGCCACCGAGATTGTCACGGGCGTCCGGGTGTCCCGCAGGGCATAAAAGCCCGAGGCGAGCAGCTTGACGCTCGCGTACCAGAGCAACCCCGGCCCGTACGCGGCGAGCACGCCACCCACCAGCGCGGTGTCGTCGGCATCGAACCGCCCCGTCTGGAATAGCGCGCCGACGATCACGGCCCCCAGGCCGACACACGCGACGGCCGACGGCAGGACGAAGAAGACGATGCGCCGCAACGCGGCGGCCAGCCGAAGTCGCAGCACGTCGTTGGGTGCCGTCCGCGTCGCGTCGCGCGCGAGCTCGGGGAGCGCGACCGCGGCGACCGAGACCCCGAACAGGCTGATCGGCAGTGTCTGCACCAGCTGCGCGTACGAGAGGCTCGCCACACTGCCTGATCCCGCAAGGGAGCCGAGCATGGTGTCCACGAGCCCCGAGATCTGAGCGACGCCCGCCCCGAGCACGAGCGGCGCCCAGGCGACGAGGACGTCGCGCACGCCCTCGACGGCAACGCTGACCCGGGGACGGAGCCCGCCGAGCAACCGCCGGCACGCCGGCAGCTGCACGGCTACCTGGAGCACCCCGCCGGCCACCGTGCCCCAGGCGAGCGCGAGGGCCAGGCGATCCATGCGCTCCCCGAGCCCCATGTCCGGCGTGACGAGCCACGTCCCCGCACCGACCAGCGCCGCGATCCCGGCCACGTTCCACAGCGTCGGCGCCGCATAGGGGAGAAAGAAGCGCCGGTGCGTGTTCAGGATCCCGAGGCACCAGGCAGAGACGACCATCAGGCCCGACATGGGGAACAGCAGGCGCACGAGCGTAACGGTGAGGCGTCGCGTGTCCGGATCGAACCCCGGCGCGACCGCGGTGGTGATGGCCGGCGCGAAGGCGATGCCGCACACGGCCAGCACTCCGGCGCCGGCCGCGAACAGCCCCAGCACGGCCCCGGCCAGCGCCCGCGCCGCCTCGCCCCCCGGCCGCTCGCGCAACACCGCGTACACGGGGATGAAGGACGCCGACAACGTCCCCTCCCCCAGCAGGTTACGCAACACGTTGGGGATCCGCAGCGCCGCCCGGAAGGCGTCGGCCGCCGCCTCGTTGCCGAAATAGTGGGCGAACACCCGCTCCCGGACGTAGCCCAAGACCCGGGTAACCAGGATGCCGGCGGCGACCTGGGCCGCGTGGCGTCCGCCGCCCGCGACACCGGTCACGCTAGGGGCGTTTCTTCCGGGTGGGGTCTTCGAGCAGGCGGTGCACGAACTGCACCTCGTCGCGCAGGCCGACGAGCGTGCGGTTCAGCTCCTCCACCTCGCCTTCCAGGAGCTCGACCTTCTGGTGTAGCTGCTTGACGTCCGATTCCGGGCCGACGCCCTGCGGCTCGAAGCGGCGCGCGATCGACCGACCGAGCGGGGAGTCCACCACGATGGCCGTGAGGGTGACCAGCAGGGCGCCGACGAGCACGACGGTGAGAACCCACATACGGGGATCTTACGAAGCCTCCACCCACCGCGCCACCTCAGCCTCGATAGCATCGAGCAGTACGGGGCCGTAGCGTACGAGGAACGACGCGAGCGTGAGCACCCGCTCCTGCGGCTTCCCCCGGGGATAGATCGCGTTGCGGGCCCGCGCCACCTGGCCGACCAGCGTCTCGTTCACGCGTTTCAGCGCCGCCACCAGCTTGCGCTCGATGTCGTGCGTGCCGCCCAGCGCCGCGTTGCGCGCCGTCTCGACGCGGGCCGCGAGCGTGGGATCGATGGTCGCGACCGCGCGCGCCAGTCGCGCGTAGTCCTGCTCCATGCGCCCGCGCAGCTCGCCGAAGAGACCCGCGACCTCCGGCGGCAGCGACTCCCGCACCAACCGCGCCTCGAGCGCCCCCGGGGCCCCGTCCAGGTCCGCGAGCGTAAGCCCGTAGCGATCCAGCACCTTGCGCACTCTGGCCTCCACCAGCACGCCGGACCACCGGGGCACCGCCGCCTGCGGCACCGGGCCGTCGCCCGGCGCCCCCGCCCCGAGCACGCCGTACAGCGGCGCCGCCTCGGGGAAGTAGCGCAGCTCGCTCGGCCCCCCCGCGTAGGCGACCGTGGGGAACAGCGCCGCTTCGATGACCGGCCGCAGCAGCACGTTGGGGGACAGCCGCTCGGGTGCGTCCCTCGCAATCCGCTCGATGTCCGCGCGGGCAAAGCGCTCGCCGCTCCGCCGCGTCAGCGCTGCCTCCCCGTCGAGGCGCAACCGGTCGCGGCCGGCTCCCGCCTCGAGCAGCACGGGTGAGAGACCGTCGGGGAGCGTGGCCGACAGGGCGCGCAACAACCAGGGGGCCATGGCCCGCTTCGCGGGCGTCGCGTGAGCCCGGAACACGGCGAGCCCGCGGGCGCCGAGCAGCGCGTGGAGCGCCTCCGCGAACGCGTCGGCGAGCGTCTGCTCGGGCCGGTAGGCGGCCTCCAGCCACGCCAGCACCCCGCGCTTGAACTCGGTGTCCGGCGTCGCGGCGCGCAGCCCGGCGAGCGCCGCTTCGATCTCGGGCCCGCACGCCTCGCGCGCCAGCGGCAGCAGGGGCGCGTCCGGCTGCCGCTCTCGCAGCACGATGGAGGCAGGGTCGCCGGCGGCGTTCAGGAACCAGGCGTGGTTCGCTTCGGCGAAGTCGTGGTCGTCGCCCGCCACCCAGAACACCGGCACGACGGGGACCCCCTGCTCGCGCTCGATCCGCCGGGCGAGCGCGAGGACCGACAGGGCCTTGTACACGGTGTACAGCGGTCCCGTGAACAGCCCCGGCTGCTGCCCCGTGGTGACCACCAGCACCGGGCCCTGGGCCAGCCGGTCGCGCGCGGGGCCCGGCAGCACGGCGGCCAGCACGTCCGCCGTCACGCGCCGCGGCGGCACCTCGGCGGGCCGAGCGGCCGGTGCCGCGATGGGCGTCGGCACGATGCGGGGCATCACGGCGTCACGCTCGCGCGCCACTCCCGCCGCGGCCGGCTCGGTCATTCGCCGAACACCTCTGCCTGAAACGTGAGGACTTCGGTGTCCGGATCCCGCCACGCCTCGGCCCCCAGGCCCGCCTTGCGGCACGCGGCGGCGAGAAACAGATCGGGCCCCCAACCCTGCTCGGCGGCGACCTGCGGCAGCAGGAGCCCAGACGCCTCGCCCCGGCGCACGATGAGCCCATCGCGGCCGATCACGACCCGCTCCGGCAGCACCGGCACGAGCGGCGCGGGTGCGGTCAGCACGGAAACCTGCAGACGGATCGCGATCAGCTCCTCGGCCGCGACCGGCGGGAACCGCGGATCGTCGCGCGCCGCCGCGACCGCCATGTCCCGCACCAGGGCCGCGAGCGGCCGGTCGGGCACGACCTGCCCGATGCAGCCCCGCAGCGCCCCGTCGGTCGTCAACGTCACGAAGGCGCCCCGGTACACCTGGGGCCCCTGCACGGCGGGCAACGCGCGGCCGCACAGCAGCGCGCTCAGCGTAGCCCGGGCGAGGCGCAACAGCTCAGCCCGGTCGGACACGGTCAGATCAGGCGCCCCGATGGTAGGGCTCTCCGCGGCGAATCGTGTAGGCCCGATAGAGCTGCTCGTACAGGATCACCCGTGCCAGCTCGTGGGGGAAGGTGTGGCGGGACAGGCTCCACAGCCGCTCGGCCTCGGCCAGGACCGCCGGCGGCAACGGGTCCGGGCCGCCCAGCGCCAGCGTGACGTCCCGCCCGTCCATGTCCCAACGCGCCGTCCAGTCGGCGAGCTCCGTCGACGTGCACGGCTCCCCCACCCGCGACAGCGCCACGAGGCGCGAGCCCTCCGCCCTCGCCTCGAGGACCCGCGCCTCGTCCTTCACTTCCAGCTCCTCGACGCGCGCGTAGCGCCGCAGCCGTTCGAGGTACTCGTCACAGGCCGTCCGGAGTGCCGCGCTCTTCATGCGGCCCACCGCGACGACGCGATACCGCATTAGGCATACATCCCGCGCATCCGATGCATCGCCGCGACTCGATCCATCCCGACCATGTAGGCGGCGATGCGGAGATTCACGTGATGCCGCTCCGCGGCGGCGGCCACCTCGTTGAACGAGCGGGTCATGATCGTCTCGAGCCGCCGGTTCACCGTCTCCTCGTCCCAGAAATAGCCGCCGCGGTCCTGGACCCACTCGAAGTAGCTCACCGTGACGCCGCCCGCGTTGGCTAGAATGTCGGGGATCACGAAAATCCCCTTCTCGTCGAGTACCTTGTCCGCGGCGGCAGTCGTGGGGCCGTTGGCGCCCTCGCAGATCACCTTCGCCTTGATCTGGCCGGCGTTCTTCCGGGTGATGACGTTCTCCAGGGCGGCCGGGACCAGGACGTCGCACTCGAGCGTGAGGATCTCCTCGTTGCCGATGGCCTGGGCCCGCGGATAGCCCGCCAGCTGCCGGTGCTCCTGCACCCACTTCACCAGATCGGCGACATCGAGCCCCCGCGGCTCGTATAGCGCGCCGGACTTGTCCGACACGGCGACGACGACGGCCCCCTCCTGCGCCAGGAGATCGGCGGCCACCGACCCGACGTTGCCAAACCCCTGCACCGCGACCCGGGCGCCCTTGAGCGCCAGCCCGAGCCGCGCCAGCGCCTGCCGGGTGACGAACATGCAGCCCCGGCCGGTCGCCTCGCGCCGGCCGAGCGACCCGCCCATCTCGACCGGCTTGCCCGTCACGACCGCCG
>CAZVSO010000029.1:0-10879 GCA_964629425.1 uncultured Gemmatimonadaceae bacterium | reverse complement strand
GTGACGGTGTGGCGCTTGTGCATGGAGTAGGTGTCCATGATCCAGGCCATCACGCGCTCGTTCGTGTTCACGTCGGGCGCCGGCACGTCGGAGTCCGGCCCCAGCGTTTCGATGATGCCGCTGGTGTAGCGGCGCGTCAGGCGCTCCAGCTCGCCCATCGACATCGTGGTCGGATCGCAGCGCACGGCGCCCTTGGACCCGCCGAAGGGAATGTTCACGACCGCGCACTTCCAGGTCATCCAGGCGGCGAGCGCCGTGACCTCCTCGAGCGTCACGTTCAGATCGAACCGGATGCCGCCCTTCGCCGGTCCGCGTGACGTGTTGTACAGCACGCGATACCCTGTGAAGACCTCGACCTCACCGTTGTCAAGATGGATCGGCACCGACACGATGATCTGCTTCTCGGGATTGCGCAGGACCTTGTAGAGCCCGGGGTCCAGATTCAGGAGCTTGGCCGCGTGATCGAAGCGCTCCATCATCGCTTCGAATGGATTCTCTTCGGCGAGGAAGGTGTCCTTGTCGGGACGGATCATGGCCGGCAGTCGCGCGGCCTGGCCTGGGATCGCGGGTTCGCTCATGGATTCGGGCTCGGGCCCCCGGTGTGCGGGCCGGGCGCCGGCGCGCGCGCGAGCAGCGCGTCCAGCGCACGTTCAACGGCCTCGCCGTTCCCCTCCCAGCGCACGCTGAGGCTCGCGACCAGCGGCTCGCGAGCTCCTTCCGGCCAGCGCCGGCGCAGCTTCACGGCGTCCTTTTCGGTGACTACAACATAATCGGCGTCGGCCAGGGCCTGCACGAGCTGCTGGACATCGCGCTCGGGATAGGAGTGATGGTCTTGGTACGCCACGAGTTGCACCGTCGCCCCCGAGGCCCGAACCTGCACCGCCAGGCTCGCGGGGTCGGCGATCCCGGCGGCGACCAGGACGCGCCTACCCGCGAGATACAGCAGCCCATGCCGGCGCCCACTGTGAAGCTCCTCGAGATGCTCCAGTGCCAGATGCGCCACGGCGACGGGAATGCCGGGCCACCGCTGCCGCAGCTGGGCGGCCAGCCGGGCGCCCTCCTCCCGCGACGCACGCTTGCGCGTGACGACGATCAGATCGGCCCGGCCGAGGGCGTCCCAGCCCTCCCGCCACGGGCCCGCCGGGAGCGGCCAGGCGACGGTACGCGCGTTCTCGGCGCTCACGGCGGCGATGTTGAGCTCGCGCGCCACGTCCAGCCGCTGGTACGCGTCGTCCAGCACCAGGACGTCGGCCCCCAACGCCACCGCGCGCGCCGCGCCGGCCACGCGGTCGGGGTCCGGCACCACGACCGCCTCCGGCACGAGTCGCTGGTGCACGAGGTGCTCGTCCGCCCCGTAGCCGCGCAGCAGGATGCCCGGCCGACGGCCGCGGCGCGCGCACTGCGCGGCGATCCACGCGGCCAGGGGCGTCTTCCCGGATCCGCCGATCGCCAGGTTGCCCACACTCACGGCCGGACGCGGCAGCGTCCGCACCGGGAGCCATCCCAGGCGGTACGCCGCGGCCCGCCCCATCATCACCGCGCGGTACAGCAGCGCCGGCGGCACCAGCGCCGTGCGCACCAGCCGCGGCAGGAGAGCCCGGCTCGACCACAGCCAGCGCGCCAGCCGGTGGGGGGAAAACCGCGCGCTCATACGCCGTAGTTCACCTCGTGCAGCGCTCGCTGGACCTCGGCGATCGCCCGCCGCAAGCCCTCGCGGCCCGGCCCGACTTCGAGCGGCGCTCCGTAGACCACCTCGATCTCCGCAAACGGCTTGGGAACGGACAAGCGGTCCCATGAGTTCATGCGCCACTCCGCCGACGCCCGCGCGCCGAGCGGGAGGAGCGGGACGCCCGCGTGCTGGGCCGCCGCCACGGCCCCGCCCTTCACGATCTCCGCCGGCCCCCGCGGGCCGTCGGGCGTGACCGCCACCCGCGCGCCCCCCTGCAGGCTGCGCACCACGCCCAACAGCCCGACCTCACCGCCGCGGCGAGACGAGCCGCGCACCGCCTGGTAGCCCCAGCCCTCGGCCAGCGCCGTGAGGTACGCGCCGTCCCGGTGGCGGCTGACCAGCAGGACGATGCTCTGATGGCGGTGGTGATACAGCAGCGGCAGCAGGCGGCTGTGCCACGACACGCACACGCACGGGTGTCGCATTTCGCGAAACGCGTGCGCGTGCTCGGCGCCCCGCTCGCGCATGCGCCACGTCGTCGCGAGACCGCGCACCAGGCTGCTCCCGACCGTCGCGACCACCGGCTCGGCCCACGCCAATCTCATGCGAGCAGCTCGAGTGCGAGCCCCGCCACCCGGTCGGCGGCGCCGGGCGCGCCCAGCCGCTGCCGCACCGTGGCGAGCGCTTCCCGCTGGTGCCGCGCCTCCGGGCTCGACGCGTCGAGCAACGGCAGCACGGCCTGTGCGAGCGCCTCGGGCCGGACCGCGTCCTGCAGGAACTCGGGCGCCACCGCGCGGCCCGCGACCAGGTTGACGAGGCCCGCCCAGGTCACGCGGGCGAGCCGCCGGGCGATGATCCAGGAGAGCCGGTTGAGCCGATACGCGATCACCATCGGCGCGTCGGCCACCGCCGCCTCGAGCGTCGTCGTGCCGGACTTGCAGATCGCGGCGTCCGACGCCGCGAAGACGAGCTCGGGGTCCCCCGCGTGCACCCGCGCGGCCCCGGGCTCCGGGTACGCGGCCCCCGGTGCACCGGCGACGATCAGCTGCACCTCCGGGCGGACGGCGCGCACGCGCGCCGCCGCGTCGCGGAACGCGGCCCACAGCCGCCGCACCTCGAGCGGGCGGCTCCCGGGGAACAGACCCAGCGTGGGGCGGGCGGGGTCCAGCCCCAACGCCCGCCGGGCCGCCTCCCGCGAGGGCGGCGCCGGCCGGTCCACGAGGGGATGGCCGACGAAGGTCGTGGGAATGCCGTGCGCCCGGAAGAAGTCCTCCTCGAACGGGAGGATCACGGCCAGCCGGCGCACCGCCGCCAGCCGGCCCATGCGGCCCGCGCCCCAGGCCCAGAGCTGCGGCGCGATGTAGTACAGGACGGGGACTCCGGCGGCGGCCGCCGCGCCGGCGAGGCGCAGGTGATAGCCCGGGTAGTCGACGAGCACCACCAGATCGTACCGCCGGGCCTCGAGCGCCCGCCGCACGCGGCCGAGCAACCGGTAATGGGCGGGGATCTTCTCGATCGCCTCGACGAAGCCGACGACCGAGAGCGCCTCCATCCGGTCGAGCAGCGTCGCGCCCGCCTCCGCCATCAGGGGCCCGCCCAGCCCCTCGATCGTCACCCCCGGCAACCGGCGCCGCAGGGCGCGCACCACCGGGGCGGCGTGCGCGTCGCCCGACGGCTCGCCCGCCGAGATGTAGATACGGGGACCCCGGCTCACGGCCGCGCGGTCGCGATCGGCGAGGCGTGTATCGCGTCAGCGACCCGGAACGCGAGGGCCAGCGCTTCGTACCCGGCGGCGCCCGACACCACCACTTCCCCTTCGCCACGCACCGCCCGGACGAAGCTCTCGAGCTCGAGTTGCAGGGGCTCGGCTTCCGGCGCCTGGAGGCGGACGTGCTCGACGATGTCCTCCATCCGGGCGGCTCCCGCCGTCTGCCAGCCGGGCTTGAGGCGGTAGAAATCGCCGTGGCCCTGCGCGAGGTCCAGCGAGCAATAGCCCGTCGCCTGGAAGATCCGCAGCTTGCGAGTGCGATCGCGGGAGACGCGGCTGGCCGTGATGTTGGCGACGGCGCCGTTGGCGAACTCGACCCGCGCGTTCGCGATATCCACGTGCGGGGTCAGGACGGGCACCCCGGTGGCCCGCACGTCGGCGACCAGCGAGCGCACCAGCTCGAGCACCAGATCGAGATCGTGGATCATCAGGTCGAGAATCACGGCGACGTCGGTGCCCCGGGGCTGAAACGGCGCGAGACGCTCGCACTGGAGGAATCGGGGCTCCTCCAGGTAGGGCGCGGCCGCCCGCACGGCGCGGTTGAAGCGCTCCACGTGCCCCACCTGCAGCAGGGCGCCCGTCGCCTCGGCCGCCCGCACCAGTCGCTCCGCGCCCGCCAGGGTGTCGGCGAGCGGTTTCTCGACCAGCGCCGCGATCCCGCGGGACAGGATCGCGTGCCCGACCTCGGTGTGGGCCGACGTGGGAACCGCCACCGTGATCGCGTCCGCGGCGTCGAGCAGCGCCTCGAGCGACGGATAGGCCACCGTCTCGAGCTCTTGAGACACCTGGGCCGCGCGCGCCGGGTTGATGTCGACGATCCCGGCGAGGGTCGCGCCCTCCACGCGGCGCAGCAGCCGCGCGTGGTGATAGCCGAGCGCCCCCGTCCCGACCACGCCGACGCGCAGCGGCCCGCGGCTCATACCAGCACGCCGCGCTGCGACGCCTCGATGAACCGCAGGAAGGTCTCGACCTCCGCCACCGCCGGCAGCTCGACGCGGGCCCGCGCGATCCCCTGCGTCACGGTGAGGTCGGAGTTGAAGAGCAGCCGGTAGGCGCGCTTGAGCGCGAGCTTGGCCTCGGCGGAGAAGCCTGCCCGGTGCAGCCCCACCGAGTTCAGCCCGTACAACCGAATCGGGTTGCCCACCGCCTTGGTGTAGGGCGGCACGTCCTGGTTGACCCGGGACCCACCGCCCACGAAGGCGTACGTGCCGATGCGCACGAACTGGTGGATCGGCGTCAGGCCGCTGATGATGGCGCGCTCGTCGACCGTCACATGCCCCGCCATCTGGATGCTGTTGGCGAGAATGACGTCGTCGCCGATCACGCAGTCGTGCGCGATGTGCACGTACGTCATGATGAAGCAGCGCTTGCCGACCGTGGTGCGGCCGGTCGCCGGCGTGCCGCGGTTGATGGTGCAGTAGTCCCGGATGACCGTCCCGTCGCCGACCTCGACCCAGGCCTCCTCACCCTTGTACTTGAGGTCCTGCGGCTCCCCGCCCAGGATGCAGCCGTAGCCCACCTTGACGCCCGTGCCGAGCCGCACGTCACGCTCGAGCACGGCGTGCGCGGCGATCGTCGAGCCGTCGCCCACCGTGACGCGCGGGCCGACGATCGCGTACGGCCCCACGGTCACGTCGGTCCCGAGCTGGGCGGACGCCTCCACGATGGCCGTGCGGTGAATCACCGGTCGGTCACGATGGCCGCCATGTCCGCTTCGGCCACCACCTGGCCGTCGACGTAGCCGATGCCCTTCATCCGGCAGATCTTGCCGCGGAACTGCAGCATCTCGAGCTCGAACCGGATCTGGTCCCCCGGCAGCACCGGACGCCGGAACTTCACGTTGTCCAGCGACATGAAGTAGACGACTTTGTCCTCCACGTTCTGGCCTTCGAAGTGGCTCATCAGCAGCATCCCGCCGACCTGCGCCATGGCCTCGATGATGAGCACGCCGGGCATGATGGGATGCCCGGGGAAGTGGCCCTGGAAGAACGGCTCGTTGATGGTGACGTTCTTGATCCCGACGATGCGGCGGTCGCCCTCGATCTCGATGATGCGGTCGACGAGCAGGAACGGGTAGCGGTGGGGCAGGATGTCCATGATGCGGCCGATGTCCATCTTCGGCACGCCCGTCCGCTTGCCGGTCCGGGCCAGCGCGCGCGCCAGCGCCACGTTTCCGGCGTGGCTGGGCCGCGTGGCCACCACGTGGCCGCGGATCCGGGCCCCCGTGAGCGCCAGATCGCCTACGATGTCGGCCGCCTTGTGCCGCACGAACTCGTCGGCCCAGCGCAGCGGGCCCCCGCTCACCAGTCCGCGCTCGTCGAGCACGATCGCGCTGCTCGCGTCGGCGCCCTTGATCAGGCCCTTGGCGCGCAGGCTCTCGACCTCGCTGGTGAACCCGAACGTCCGCGCCGGGGCGAGCTCGGCGGCGAAGGTCGCGGCCGATACCTCGTAGGAGCCCGCCTGCCGGCCGATCAGCGGATGGGGCCATTCGATCGTGACGGTGAGGCGCAGCGTCTTCGCCGGCGCCACGACGTAGGCCGCGTCGCCCTCGGTCACGGTGAACGGGGCCGCCACCGTCAGCACCTCCGCCTCCCCGCCCACCTCCACCGGCTCGGCCCGCGCCAGCGCCTCGAAATACGGCTGCACGCTGCCGTCCAGAATCGGGGGCTCCGGCCCGCTGAGCTCGACCGTGATGTCGTCGATCTCGTGCGCCGCGACCGCGGCCAGCAGGTGCTCCACCGTGTGGATCGTGGCCTCGCCCCGGCCGATGGCCGTGCGGCGCTCCACGGCTTCCACCTCGGTGAGGCGGGCGGGGATCTCGGGCCGGCCCGGGAGATCCACCCGCTGAAACACGATCCCGCGCCCCGCCGCCGCCGGCGTGAACGTCGCGACGGTCCGCGCGCCGGTGTGCAGGCCCGTCCCCGAGACCGACGCCCCCTGCCGGATCGAGCGTCTAGCGAGAGCCGCCATGAGCGCCCTTGGCGAGTGCCTCCAGGTCGTCCACGATCGCCGCGAGCCGGAACAGCGCGGCCTGCGCGCGCAGGGACTGCCGGTGATCCCGCGCCGGGTAGCCCGAGACCGTGGCGCCCGCCGGCACATCGCCGATCACCGCCGCCCGACCGCCCAATCGGGCGCCGCGCCCGATGACGACGTGGTCCTTGACCCCCGCCTGGCCCGCGATGATCACGTCGTCCTCGATCTGCGTGCTGCCCGCGATACCCACCTGCGCCATGATGAGGACCCGCTGGCCGAGGTGCACGTTGTGCCCCACGTGGACCAGGTTGTCGATCTTGCTGCCGTCGCCGATCACCGTGTCGTCCACGCTGCCCCGGTCAATGGTCGAGTTCGCGCCGATCTCCACGTCGTCGCCGATGCGGCAGCGGCCCACGTGGGGGATCTTGCGGTGTCCCGTGCCGCCCGGCGCCACGGGTGCCGGCGCGAAGCCGAAGCCGTCGGCGCCGACCACCACGCCGGCGTGCAGGATCACCCGCCGGCCGATCTCCGTGCCCGCATAGCACACCACGTTCGCGTGCAGCAGGGCGTCGTCGCCGATCGTGACCCCCTCGCCGATCGCGCATCCCGGACCGATCCGCACGTTGCGGCCCAAACGGGCACCGGCGCCGAGCGCGACACCGGGACCGATGGTCACGGGCTCCTCCCAGCGCGCGCCCGCCCCGATCGTGGCCGTCGGATGCACGCCGCGCGTCGGCTCGGGCTCCGGGTACAGCACGGGAAGCACGGCGAGCAGGGCAGCCTGCGGATCGCCCACGACCACGCGCGATCGGGGCCCGAGCGGCTCTCCCTCGTGCTCCGCACGGCAGAGCACGAGGGAAGCCGCGGAACGTCGAAAGTACGGGAGATGGCGGGAGCCGGCAAGAAACGACAGCTCGCCCGGCCCAGCGCGCTCCAGCGGCGCCACGGCCGCCACCGCCACGTCGGTCGGGCCGACGAGGCGCCCGCCCGTGAGCGCGGCGACCTCCTGCGCTGAGATCCGCCGTCCCCCCGGTCGGGCCACGGCGGCGGTTACGGCGACTGCTGGAGCCGCTGGATCACTTTCGCCGTGAGGTCCAGCGAGGGGTCGGCGGCCACGATCCCCGCGCGCTCGACGTCGAAGACCATGGCGTAGTTGGCTTCGGCCCGCATTCCCTGGATGACGCCGTTGACCCGTGCCTGGATGGGTTGCAACAGCTCCTTTTCACGATCGGACGCGCGCGTCTGCAGCTCGTCGGCCCGCTGCTCGATGCGATCCTGCATGGTCTGCAGGTCCCGCTGCTTGGCCTGTTTGGCCGTGGGGGACAGCGCGATGGACTGCTGGTCGTAGGCGCGCACCGCGGAGTCGAGCTGCTGGCGCAACCGCTGGATCTCGTCACGGAACCCCAGCACGTCCCGGTTGAACGTGCTTTCCGCGGCGGCATAGCCGGGCGTCCGCAGCAGCACTTCGCGCGAGTTCACGAACGCGATGCGCAAGGCGGGCTGCTGCGCGCCCGTCGCGGGCGACGGCGTCTGCGCCGCCGCGGGCATCGCGGCACACAGCAGCACCGCAAACATCACACGGGTCATGGGCGATCTCCTTGGGTCAACAGGCTAGAAGAAGTTGCCGAGCTTGAAGTGAAGCTTCCAGCCGGGGATGGGCCGGCCGGTCAGGCTCACGCGATCGAAACCGTAGGCGTAATCGATGCCGAGCGGCCCGAGCGGTGAGATCAGCGCGAGCCCGACGCCGGCGCCGCGGAACATGTTGGTGGGGTTGAAGTAGCGCGCCCGCGTCCACACGTTGCCGGCGTCCATGAACGCGCTCACATAGAACATCTGCGACAGGCGGGCCCCGACCTCCCCGGTCATCGCCAGGTACGCCTTCCCGAAGGCGTTCGAGCTCGCCGAGGTGGAGCCCGCCGTCGGGTCGTAGCCGTTGGGGGTGATCGAGAACTCTTCGTAGCCCCGGAGCGGGATCCCGAACTGGATCCCTCCCATCGTGAATAGCTGCTCGAAGAACGGGGAGTCACCCACGACGAACCCCGACCGCACCGAGAAGCCGAGGACCAGCTTGACGGGCGCGCTGGTGGGGCTGCCGCCCATCTGGCCCAGGGGCGCATACCACCGGCTCTCGAGGTCGAGGCGCTGGAAGTCGCCCGTGCCACCGAGCACGCCGCCGGTCTGGGACACGCCCACCGAGGCGAGCGCGCCGCCTGTCGCGAAGGGCAGATCGATGCGCGTGTCCCGCACGACCGAGAACCCGAGGGTGGAGCGCACGCACTTCAGGCACGCGAACGCGCGCCGCAGCTCCCGATTGTCAGGCGATCCAATGAAGGTCTGCTCGCTGAGCGTGTACGACACAAACAGCCGCGTGTAGCGCGCCCCGAGGAGCGGAAACCCGAGCTGCACGTTCCCCCCGCGGCTCTGCTGCCGCCCGACATCGGCGATCGTGTAGCGCACCCGCGTATTGTACAGGCGGAGCGTGCCCGACACACGGGACTCGCGGATGGCCGGGTCCGTGTACGAGATGTTGAAGTCGTTGATGTTCTTGCCGAACTGCCACTGCAGCGTGCCGCGCTTGCCCTGCCCGAACAGATTGGGCTCCTCGAGACCGATGAACCCGCCCAGCCCCGTGCCCTGGCCGACCGACGCGCCGAAGTTGATGTTGC
This sequence comes from uncultured Gemmatimonadaceae bacterium, assembly GCA_964629425.1. GTDB lineage: Bacteria > Gemmatimonadota > Gemmatimonadetes > Gemmatimonadales > GWC2-71-9 > CAZVSO01. Next base: position 1,803 of record CAZVSO010000029.1, on the reverse strand, counting down.
CCGTGCGACGCTCGCTGACGCGGAAGATCACGTCCACGTCGCCCTGGTCGTTGGCGGGCCGCGTGTCCGGGAACGGCAGCGGCTGGTTGAAGAAGCCCAGGTTCGAGATGTTCTGGTAAGACCGGATGAGCGCGTCCTGACGGAAGACGTCGCCGGGAAGCAGCACGATGCCGTCGCGAATCACGCGCTCGTGCGTGATGTCGTTGCCGACGACCTCGACCTTGTTGACGATCGCCGGCTGCCCCTCTTGAACGGCCCACCGCAGGTCCACCATCGGCTGGCCGTCGGGCCCCGGGCGGCGGATCACGTCGGGGCGCACGTTGGCGTAGATGTAGCCGTTGTTCCAGTAGGCGGTGCGCACCTGGTTGGTGGCCTTGTCCCACTCGTCCTGGTCGAACAGGGGGGCCTTGCCGCCGGCGAACGGATAGTAGACGTTCAGCTCGTCGGTCGAGAAGCGGCGGTTGCCGACGATCTCGAAGCTCCCGACGCGGTACTGGTCGCCCTCGCTCACGCGCAGCACCAGGGTGGCCTTGCCCGTGGCCTCGTTCACCACCACGGTGTCGTCGAGGACCTGGAAATCCACGAAGCCATCCTCGCCGTAGGCCTGGGGCAGGCGCACCTGCAGGTCTTCTGCCAGCTCCTCGTCGTTGTACTCGCCGGAGCGGAACCACCAGAAGCCTTCCGGCTGGCTGGTCAGGTGGCCCACGACCTCCTCGTCGGCGTAGCGCGTGTTGCCCTCGACTTCGACCAGGGAGATCGCGACGCGACGACCTTCCTCGATGGCGAAGACCAGGCGTACACGGCTCGAGTCGCCCTCCGGCACGATCAGGACCTGGACCCGGGCGAGGTAGTAGCCCTCGGCGCGATACAGCGAATCGATCCCGGCGCGGGAGCGCGCCACCGTCGCGGGGTCGAGCGGCCGGCCCTGCGGCACCACGACGCGGTCCCGGACGCTACCCTCGGAGAGGCGCTCCACGCCCCGGAGGCCCCACCGCACCAGGAGGGGCCGCTCGCGCACCCGAATGACGAGGAGCGTGCGGTCGTCGGCGGTTCGCTGCTGCTCGACGAGCACGTCGTCGAACTCGCCCAAGGCGTAGAGCGCCTCGATGGCGTGCTGGATGTCGCGGTACCCCAGGGGGCGACCCGCGGCGAGGCCACTGGTGAGCAGGATCGTCTGCCGGGACACCCGTCGCTGGCCCTCGACGGCCACAGAATCGGGCGCCACCCCGCCCTGAGCGCGCGCGGGGAGCGGCGCGAGGCTGAGGAGGCCGAGGACAACGGGGAGGAGCGGTCGGGGCGTCACGCCTTCGTGCCGGACAGGGCGCGGAACACCAGGCGCTCCTTGTCCGGCGCGATGTCCACCTCGATGTCGTCGCCGCGCGCGAACTCGCCGACGAGGATTTTCTCCGACAGCGGATCCTCGATGAACTTCTGGATGGCCCGCTTGAGCGGCCGCGCGCCGTAGTGCTCGTCGTAGCCGTGATCCACGAGGAATTCGCTGGCGGCCGGCGTCAGATGCAGCGTGAGTTCCTCGTCGCTCAGGCGGTGCTGCACGTCGCGCATCAGGATCACGACGACCTGGGCAATGTGCTCGCGCGAGAGCGGATGGAACACGATCACGTCGTCGAGCCGGTTCAGGAACTCCGGATTGAACACGCGGCCGATCTCCTCCTTCACCTTCTCCGCCATCCGCTCGAACGAGGCACGGCCGTCGGGCTGCCCGAAGCCCAGCGACTTGCCTTTCACCATGTCGCGGGCTCCGACGTTCGAGGTCATGATCACGACCGTGTTCTTGAAGTCGAC
>CAZVSO010000028.1:0-21856 GCA_964629425.1 uncultured Gemmatimonadaceae bacterium | reverse complement strand
GACGCACGCGCCGCACCACGCGCCGGCCGAGTACAGCCGCCGCTACCGCGGCAAGTTCGACATGGGCTGGGACCGGTTGCGCGAGCAGACCCTGGCGCGGCAACTCGAGCTGGGCGTGGTGCCGCCGGGGACCAAGCTCACGGCGCGGCCCGCGGAGATCGCGGCGTGGGACACGCTCTCGCCGGACCGCAAGCGGCTGTTCGCCCGGCAGATGGAGGTGTTCGCCGGGTTCGCCGAGCACACCGACCATGAGGTGGGCCGGCTGGTGCAGGCGATCGAGGACATGGGGGAGCTGGACAACACCGTGTTCTTCTACATCGTGGGCGACAACGGCTCGAGCGCGGAAGGCGGGCCGGACGGCACCTACAACGAGATCCTGGCGCTGAACGGCATCGTGAGCGACATCTCCTCACAGTCGCGGTGGATGGACCAATGGGGCAGTCCCATGACGTTCCCGCATTTCTCGATCGGCTGGGCCCACGCCGGCAACACGCCGTTCCAGTGGACCAAGCAGGTTGCCTCACACTTTGGGGGCACGCGCAACGGCATGGTCATGCACTGGCCCAGGGGCATCAAGGCGAAGGGCGAGGTCCGGTCGCAGTTCCATCACGTGATCGACGTCGCCCCGACCGTGCTCGAGGCCGCCGGCCTGCCCGAGCCCACGATGGTCAACGGCACCAAGCAGCGGCCGATGGACGGCGTCTCGATGGCCTACACGTTCGATGATCCCCAGGCGAAGGATCGCCGGACAACGCAGTATTTCGAGATGTTCGGCAACCGCGCGATCTACCATGAGGGCTGGGTGGCGGCAACGCGCCACAGCATCCCGTGGCTGATGACGCAGAATCCGCCACTCTCTCAGGACCGCTGGGAGCTGTACCACGTGGATGAAGACTTCAGCCAGGCGAACGATCTAGCGGCGCAGAATCCAGCCAAGCTGAAAGAGCTCCAGGACGTGTTCATGCGGGAAGCGGTTCGCAATAACGTCCTGCCGATCGACGACCGGCGCGCCGAGCGCTTCGACGCCGCGATCGCCGGCCGGCCCGACGTCATGGGGCCCCGCACCGCGCTGACCCTGCACGAGGGCATGACCGGGATCACGGAGAACGCCTTCCTCAACGTGAAGGGCCGCTCGTTCACGATCACCGCGGAGATCGAGGTGCCGGCAGGCGGGGCGAACGGCGTGATCATCGCGCAGGCCGGGCGGTTCGGCGGCTGGAGCATGTATATGAAGGGTGGCCGGGTCCACCACGTCTACAACTTCGGCGGCCTGCAGCGGACCACGGTTTCGTCGCCGCAAGCCCTCGCGCCGGGCCGGCACACCGTGCGGTACGAGTTCGCCTACGACGGCGGCCCTCCGGGCTCGGGCGGCGTGAGCCGGCTGCTCGTCGACGGCCAGCCGGCCGGCGAGGCGCGGGTCCCGCGCACCATGCCTTTCCTTTACTCGGCCGACGAGGGCGTCGACGTCGGGACGGACAACGAAACGCCGGTGACAGACGAGTACCGGGAGGGTGACAACGGGTTCACCGGGCGGATCCTCAAAGTGACCGTCGAGACGCAGCCGCCGCAGCGCGCCTAGCGCGCGGGCATCCCACCCACGGCCCCGCGACGGCGTTCGTTGCGGGGCCGTGTTTTCTGGGGCGCGGGGGCAACCCCGATGCAACCATTGGAGCGCCTGAGCGCACTCAGGCAGTCCCCCCCTCGCGGAGCCTGCCATGTCCCGATCCACGCTCGCGGCGCTCGTGCTCGCGGTCGCCGCCTCCCCGGTTCACGCCCAGAGCGCCGGTGGCGGCCAGAGCGGACCTCGCTCCCTCCTCCCCCGCGACCGCGAGATCGCGCTCGCCCGCTCCGCGGCTCCCGTGCCCGTGGGGGACTCCGCCACGGTCTTCGTGCTCACCACCGGGGGATACGAAGTGGCGGTGCGGGGGAGCAACGGCGCCGCGTGCTACGTGTCGCGCGACTGGCTCGAGTCCATCGAGCCGCACTGCTTCGACGCCGAAGGCGCCGCGACCGTCATGGCGCTCGCGATGCGGCGGATCGAGCTGCTGCACCAGGGCAAGACGCCGGCCGAGGCGGATCGCGAGATCGCCGACGGGCTCTCGACCGGGCGGTTCCGGCTGCCCCGCCGCCCCGCGATGTCGTACATGCTGTCGGCGGCGCAGATACTGTACGACGACGACGGCCGCCGCGTAGGCCCGTGGCAGCCGCACCTGATGATCTACTATCCCTACCTGACGGCCGCAGACCTTGGGCTGCCCGCGGGCGCCGGGGCGCCGGGACTCATGGTGGTTGACGCGGGCCGGCCGACGGCGAACATCATGGTCGTGGTGCGCGAGTTCGTGCAGCCCCGACTCCCGGAGCCCGCCGGCCGTTGACCGACCCCGACGACCGAGCGCTCGTCCTCGCCGTCACCCAGCGCGGGGACGAGCGCGCCTTCTCGACGCTCTATGACCGGCACACGCCGGCGCTGTACGGGTTCGCCCTGCGCCTCACGGGGGGCGACGTCACGGACGCCGAAGAGGTAGTGCACGACGCCTGGGTGCGCGCCAGCGCACGGCTCGACGGGTTCGAGGGTCGGGCGGCGCTGCGCACGTGGCTGTGTGGGATCGTGGTGAACTGCGCCCGTGAGATGGCGCGCGCTCGCGGGCGGACGGAGCCCCTGCCCGATGACGAGCGCGAGCCCGGTGCCGAGGACGTCTCGCTTCGAGAGACCTTCGACCGGCTGGAGCTGGAGCGTGCGCTCGCGGGGTTGGCCCAGGGCTATCGCGAAGTGCTGGTGCTACACGACGTGGAGGGCTACACCCACGAGGAGATCGCCCAGCTCCTCGGCGTGGCGCCGGGCACGTCGAAAAGTCAGCTGGCGCGCGCCCGCAGCGCCATGCGCCGCGCGCTCACGGCGGGAGGGAGCTGAGCGTGGATCTCGGGACGCTGCAACGTGACGTGCCGCCGCCGCCGCAGCTCAAGCCGCGCGTGCTGCGCAGCCTGCGCGAGCGCCGGCTGCTTCGGTCCCGGGGTCGTCCGTGGCTGGCAGTCGCCGCCACACTCGCGGGCATCGCGCTGTTTTCGACCGGCGTCCTGGTCGGGCGGCGCAGCACCGCTCCCGCCGGGGCGCCGGCGCAGTACATCCTGCTGCTGTACGAGGACAGCGCCTTCGCCGGCGCGGGCAGCGAGCGGGATCTCGTCGCGGAGTACTCGGCGTGGGCAGCCGGGTGGAGCGAGCGCGGCCTCGCGATCAGCGGCGAGAAGCTCGGGTCCGACGCCAGCCTGCTCGCCGCGCAGGGGGCCGTGGTGGGTGTCGAGCCGCGCGACGCCGTAACGGACGTGGGCCGGCTCGCCGGGTTCTTCGTGATCGGCGCCGCCGGCGACTCCGCGGCGCTCGCGGTCGCGCGCTCCTGCCCGCACCTGCGCTATGGCGGCCGGATCGTGCTGCGGCGGATCGAGGCGACGTAGGCATGGCCTCCCGCTACAGCTCGATGTGCCAGGTCCCTTCCGCGATGGTCACCGTGTCCACGTAGCCGCCCTCATAGATGTCGAACGGCGCGCAGATCCACGGCCCCGAGCCGGCGGATTGCTGGCTCCTCGTGCCGCTCAGGATCTGGAAATTGCGCCAGAAGCGGCTTGGCTCGTTGGGGTCTTCGGGGCCGATCACGAGCTCGATGCTGTCCGGAGAGTGCAACCGAGCCTTGACGTCCGGCCAGAACACGTCCGCGAAGAAGGCGAACCCCGACCCGTCAGGCGCCAGTACCGTGCGCCCCGCCTCCCCACCCATGCGGCCGAGGTACTCGACACCCGTCGGGGTTTGCCGGGGCTCACCCTCCAGCTCGATGATGATAAAGAAGTAGCAATCGGCCGTGCCGCCGTAGGCGTCGGTCCCCGACGCCTCGCCGCGCACGCGGAACGAGCTGGGCAGCGATGGGGGCAGGGGGCCGGGTGCCGTGGAGTCCACGTCGCTGCACGCGACGAGCAGCGGAAATGCGGCGACGGCAGTGAGCGCGAGTCGGCGCGAGGCGGGGGTGGCAAAGCTCACGCGGAAGAACTACCCCGCGTTCCCGCCGGGTTCCGCTGGCGCGCCGGCTGGGGGCTACTGAGTGCCCCCGATCTGAGGCACCGGGTTGTCGCTATTCCAGATGTCCTGCACCATGAGCCACTGGCCGTTCTCGTTTACCCACCGAACCATGTACTTGCCGGAGTCGGCCGCGGGAACGCCCGGCGGCCGCTTGGCGGCGGCGGGCAAGGCGAACGTCCACCGGCCCACTTCGATGGCCAGCGCCCCGCTGGCCCACACTGAGTCGGACCGGAGGACCAGGGTTGGGGGCGGGCTCGACATCGTGTTGATGACCGCGAAGAACGCGCGGATCGAGTCGCGCCCGTGCACCGGCGCCTGGTTGGGCGGCAGCAGCACGCCGTGCACGTGATAGAACTCCGCGATCGAATCCGAGTGGCCGCTGGCGCTGAGGCGCGCCCAGCTCGCATTGATGGCGTCGATGGCCTGGCCCGCCGCTTGCGATTCCCCGGCGATGCGGGCGGCGCGCTGGTCCAGCGTCTCGGCTTGCCGGCAGCCGGCTGCCATCACGAGGATCGCGGCGATACAGAGGTTGCGCATGGAGGCAGTCTCCGTGAGAGATGTCGCCGACAATGGAGGTGTTCTCGGGCGAGCGCAAGGGCTTGCTGACGGCTCAGGGCTTCGGCGGCCCCGGCTCCGGCCCCGGTGTGCCGGTGACGGCGGTGGCCTGCACCGCGATCCGGAGTCCCTGACGCACCAACGACTGGACGCCGAGCACGGTGGTGAGCGGAGGATTGCGGCCCGGGAAGTACGGTGGGGCCGCGTCGCGGATGATCGTCAGGTCCTCGGGCCGATAGTCCACGACGTAGATCGTGAGCTGCACGACGTCCCGCGGGGCGGCGCGCGCTGCTTGGAGCACCGCCGTCAGATTCGCGAACGCCCGCTCCGCCTGGGCGCGCAGGTCTCCCGCGCCGACGACCGCGCCCGTGCTGTCCACCGCAACCTGGCTGGACACGAAGACCGTGCGGCCGAAGCGTACCGCCTGGGCGCCAACATCGGGTCGGGGGACGCTCGGCGCTTCGATGAAGGTCTTCTGATCCACGGCCGGCCGGCCGCCGAACACCCCCACCTGCCGCCACCGCAGCACATCCTCGCGACGCTGCGCTTCGAGCTCCAGCTCCCGCTGCTCGCGCCAGCGCCGGTACTCCTTTACCTGGTCGCCGGTGAGGTAGCGGCGTAGCTGGTCCTCGAACTTGTCCTGGCGCTCCTTGAGGGGTTTGCCGAGCTCCTGCAGTCGCTCGGCGTAGAACTGGGCCGCGGCCAGATCGCCTACTTCCAGCCTGGCGTTCATTCTGTCGGTGGCCAGCTTGGCGCTGTCGCGCACGGGCCGGGTCGCGACCATGAACGAGTCGTAGGCCTGCGCGTACCGGGCCGCCTGCTCGTCGCTCAGGGCGAGCAGCGTCCGGGCAGCCGCCGCGTCGAGCGGGCCCTCGAGCTCCACGCCCGGGAGCTTCGGGGCGGAAGGCGCGGCGGCTCGGGGGTACCCCGGACCACCCGCCGTCGGGCTACCTCCCTGGGTGGCCGCCCGCGCGGGCAGAACCGTCGACAGCAGCAGTGTCGTTGCCAGCATCATGTGTCGCATGGATCTCGATCTCCTCGCTCGTGCCGCGTTCCCGTGCCGCCGTCGCCCGACACCATCCCGCTCCGCCGAACTCTTACCCCGCGTGGGCCCCGAGTTTCGTGGGCGCGATCTCATGCGCTCCGGCGCTCCACCCAGGGTCGCTGCACAACTGTATTCGGGCACTGCGGTCGCTGGAAGGCTCCTGGCCATGATCGCGTTGGGCCTCGTCGTGGCGAAGCGTGCCGCGGGGAGATGTTCAGCCGAGGCCGTAGCGTGGTTGCCCGGCTCGCGCTCGCGCGCGATCTTGTGAGGGAACCCGCGAGGAGAGATCCGTGATCGTCCGCACCGCGCTGTTCCTTGCGCTGGTCCCGCTGCATGCCATCGTCGCGGCCCAGCAGTTCGAGGGTGTCGTCACGACGAAGACCCTCCGCCTGTCGTCCGATATCGTCACCGAACAGGCCGGCGAAGACCAGGACAAGGCCCGCGAGAAGCTGTCCGCGCTTACCATCGACCAGCTGGTCCGGCTCGGCGCCGAGGTCGATTCCCAGCAGATGCAGGTCAAGGGCACGCGAATGCGCAGCGCCGTCGGCGACATGCCCGGGATGGGCGCGGGCTACATGCTGATGGACGTGGGAACCGGGATGATCCAGATCGTGATGCCCGCCCAGCGGAGCTATACGGAGGCCTCGTTGCGCGACAAGGCCCCACCGGAGCAAGAAGAAGAATCGGACCAGCCGGAGATCGAACCGTTGGGCCGCACGCAGGTCATCGGCGGCTTGCGGTGCACCGGCTACCGGGTCACCGAGGCGGACGGCGTGTCCATCGTGTGGACGACGACCGACCCGGCCTTCCGTAACATGTTCCAGACCCAGATGCGGATTGCGGATGACGACGACGCCGGCGTGAAACGCATCCGCTCGCTGTTCGCCCGCTATGGCTACCCCGTGATGACGCAGCAAGTGGAGGAAGACGGGAGCTACCGCGTCGAGCTGTGGTCGCTCGAGCAGCGGCGCCAGCCGGACAGCCTGTTCGCAATACCGGCCGGGTTCCGCAAGACGACGGTGCCGGGGATGCGCTAGGCCACGTCCCTCACCGCGCGGCGTTGAGAAACACCGTAATGATGATGGCGTTCGTGAAGTCGATGAGGAACGCGCCCACGATCGGCACGACCAGGAACGCGCGCGGCGCCGCGCCGTAACGTTCGACCAGCGACTCCATGTTGGCCATGGCGTTGGCCGTCGTGCCCAGCATGAACCCGCAGAAGCCGCTCGTGATCACGGCCGACTCGTAATCGCGCCCCATCGTGCGGTGGACGATCCAGTAGCCCACGGCCGCGATGAGGGCGACCTGCGCCACCAGGACCGTGAGCAGCGGCAGCGCCAGCCCCGCCAGCCGGCCGAGGTCGAGCGTCATGAGGGCGAGGACGATGAAGAGCGACAGCGCGCCGCTGCCGATGTCGTCGATCACCTGGGGGGACAGGCGGATCGCCCGCGTCCGGTCGTCCAGGTTGCGGATCGTCGCCGCGACGAGCATCGCGCCGATGTAGGCGGGCAGGGTGATGCCCAGCGCCGCGAACCCGCGGCTCACCCACGAGCCCACCCACATCGCGACGAGGATCGCCACCACGTTCTTCAACAAGACGAACGACCGCCGGTCGTCCCCCTCCGGGCCCTGGGCGGACCGGGCCGGCAGCTCGACCGGGGTGGGCACGACCGGGGCGGGCCGGGCAGCGCCCGGGCGGGGGCGCAGGCCGCGTCGCTCGATCAGCGCCGTGCCGACCGGCCCACCCAGCACCCCGCCCGCGACGATGCCCGCCATCGCGGCGGCCACCGCGATCGACGCCGCGCCTGCCACGCCGGCCTCCTCGAACAACGGGGCGAAGGCCAGGCCCGTCGCGGGGCCGCCGGTGAGCGTGACCGAGCCCGCCAGTACGCCGAACAGGGGGTCGAGCCCGAACGGCAGGGCGACCGCGATGCCGACGAGGTTCTGCGCCACCGCAACGACGGTCGCGAGGAGAAAGAACCGCGCGACGTGCGGTCCTCCGACCTTCAGCAGCGTCAGGCTCGCGCCGAATCCGATCCCCGTGAAGAACGCGGTCATCAGGGGAGCCTGCAGGGTCGTGTCGAAGGCGAAGGGCACCACGCCGAAGCGGCGCGCGACCAGGGTCCCGACGGCCACGAGCAGGCCGCCGACGACCGGGGCGGGGATGTTGTAGCGGGCGAGGACGCGAATCCGATTGCGGATGGCGTAGCCGGCGAACAGGACCACGCCGGCGAACGCCACGGTCTGGATCAGGTCGAGCTTGAGCATCGGGTCGCGCGGAAACGGGACGGCCCAAGATACCACGCGGCGCCGAAGACCGCCTCGGGGGCGTCGCCCGCCACCCGGACGGCCCCGAGGTGGAGATCTGGTACGGGCTGCCGACCGCCGTGGATCCTCACCCCCTGTCCCCCTCTCCCTGACGGGAGAGGGGGGACTACAATCCCAGCAAACGCCCCGCGTTCGCGACGAGCGGTCGCGGATCGGCATCTGTACGTTCTGGACCCACGATCGTTTTCGGAGGACCCATGCGCTTGCCGCCGCTTCTCATCCTCACCGTCATCGCGACGCCCCTCGCCGCCCAGCACGAGCACGCCCAGCCCGGCCGGTCGCCCTACGCCGATCTCACCGGTCGGGAGATCAAGGCGCTCTCGGCCGATGACGTGACGCAGTACCGGGCTGGTGAGGGCATGGGCCTGGCTCTGGCCGCCGAGCTGAATGGCTACCCCGGACCCAAGCATGTGCTCGAGCTGGCATCCGAGCTGGATCTCGCGCCCGCGGTCATCGCCGAGATCGGGGTCATCGCCGACTCGATGCGGGCGAGAGCCGTGGCCCTGGGCGAGCGGATCGTCGCGGCCGAGCGCGCGCTCGACGCCGCGTTCGCTGGGCGAACGGCCGACGACGGCCGGCTCCGAGCCGCGACCGCGGAGATCGCCCGGCTGACTGGGGACCTGCGCTACACGCACCTGCGCGCCCACATCGCGGTCACCGCGCGGTTGACGCCACGGCAGGTCGAGCGCTACCAGGGAGCGAGAGGCTACCGGCCCTAGGCGATCCCCTTCAGCACCTCGGCCAGCGTTCCGAAGATCTGGTCGATGTGCCCGCGCTCGAGGATGAGGGGCGGCGAAAGAGCGATCGTGTCGCCGGTGACGCGGATCAGGAGACCGCGATTGAAGCATTCCACGAACGCCTCGAAGCCGCGCGCCCCGGGCGTGCCGGGCCGCGATTCCAGCTCGATCCCGGCCATCAGCCCGAGACTCCGCAGGTCCACGACGCGCGGCACCGCCCGCAGCGAGTGCAGCGCGTCTTCCCAGTACGCCTCGAGCGACGCGGCGCGGGCGAAGAGCCCTTCGTCGCGGTAGAGCTTCAGGGTGGCGAGGCCCGCCGCCGCCGCGAGCGGGTGGCCGGAGTACGTGTAGCCGTGGAACAGCTCGACGCCGCTGGGCACGGAGCCCACGATGGTGTCGTAGATCCCGCGGCGCGCGAGCACGGCCCCCATGGGGACCGCGCCGTTCGTGATGCCCTTGGCGACGGTCATGAGATCGGGCACGATCCCGAACCGCTCGGCGGCGAACGCCGCGCCCAGCCGGCCGAACCCCGTGATCACCTCGTCGAAGATCAACAGGATGCCGTGGCGGTCGCAGATCGCCCGCAGCCGCTCGAGGTACCCCTGGGGGGGCGGCAGGACGCCCGTCGAGCCGGCGACCGGCTCCACGATCACCGCCGCGATCGTCTGCGCTCCCCGCTGCCCGACGAGCCGTTCCAGGTCGTCAGCGAGGTGCGCGCCCCACGCCGGCTGGCCGCGGGCGAACGCGTTGTGAGCCAGGTCGTGCGTGTGGGGCAGGTGGTCCACGTGCGGCAGGAGCTGTGCCGCGAACGCTTTGCGGATGGGCTCGATCCCGCCGACGGAGATGCCGCCGAAGCCGACGCCGTGGTAGCCCCGCAGCCGGCCCACGAACCGCGCGCGGGACGGCTCTCCCCGCGCCTGGAAATAGGCGAGCGCAATCTTGAGCGCCGTGTCCACCGCCTCGGACCCCGAGTTCACGAAGAAAACGTGGTCCAGATCGCCGGGAGCGAGGGCCGTGACTTCGGCGGCGAGCCGGAAGGTCTGCGGGTTCCCCATCTGGAACGCGGTGGCGTAGTCGAGCCGTTGAGCCTGCTCCGCGATCGCGGCCACGATCGGCGCGCGGCCATGGCCTGCGTTCACGCACCACAGGCCGGCCGTGCCGTCGAGGATGGGCCGCCCGTCCGCCGCGGTGTAGTGCATGTCCCTGGCCGCGACGACCAGCCGCGGCGCCCGTTTGAACGCGCGGTTCGCCGTGAACGGCATCCAGAGGGGCTCGAGGCTCAATTCTGCGATCGGGGCGTCGGGCACGACGGGCTCCGGTGGCGGACGGGGAGGAGCTAAGTTGGAAGAGCCATGGACGCAAGCCCGCGCCGGCCCGCTCAGCGTTCCCCCTCTCCCGACAGGGAGAGGGGGTCAGGGGGTGAGGTCAGGGGGTCAGGGGGTGAGGTGCTCGCTCCCAGCACCCAGGCCCGCGGCCTGACGCAGCGCGGCGCCAACCTCGTGCTGCGGCTGATGGGCTGGCGTGTCGTGGGCGTCATGCCGCGCGCGCCGAAGCTCGTGGTCATCGTGGCGCCGCACACGTCGAACTGGGACTTCCCGATCGGGCTCGCGTGCGGCTACGGCTCCGGCCTGCTGCCGCGTTGGCCCCACGGGTTCCTCGCCAAGGACTCGCTTTTCCGGGGGCCGCTCGGCTCCGTGCTCCGCGCGCTCGGGGGGATCTCCATCGACCGCGGCGCGCCCGGCGCCGTCGTCGACCAGATGGCGGCGGTGTTCGCCGGCCGCGAGCGCTTCCTGCTCTCCGTCACTCCTGAGGGCACGCGCAAACGCGCCGCCGTCTGGAAATCGGGGTTCTATCACATCGCGCGCGCGGCGGGCGTGCCGATCATGCCTATCGCCTTCGATTACCGACGGCGCGAGTGCCGTTTCGGCGAGGTCATCGTGCCCACGGGTGACGTCGAGGCGGATCTCGAGAGGCTCCGCGCGTTCTATGCCGGTGTCACCCCGAGGCATCCCGCCAACGCGGGAGAGATCCGGTTCCGGGAGTGAAGGGGGGCCCCACGACGGCTGGCGCCGTGGGGTCCGCGGGATCACGCGGCAATCGGCTGCGCCACCGGTGCCGCGACGGCCTCGACTTCGAGCGCGAAGCGGACCTTCTCGCCCACGAGCCAGCCGCCCAGTGGCAGGCAAGGAGCGGTAACCGAAACGACGCGGGGCGGCGCGAAACAACGCACGCCCCGCTAGATTCCCGCGAATCCCGCATGACCACCGCGCCCGATCTCTCCAAGCTCCGGATCAACCGCGACGCGCTCCCGCAACCGGTGCGGCGGGCGTTCAGGCGCAATGTGATCCTGGCGGCGATCGCCCTCGGGCTGGTCGTTACCCTCGCGATCGTGATGCGGCGCGGGGCCGTGCCCGTCCAGGTCGTGGCGGCGACGGCCAGCACAGCTGGTGGGGCGGCGTCGGGCGGCGGGGCCGGGGTGACGGCGAACGGCTACGTCGTGGCGCGGACCCGCGCGTCGGTCTCAGCCAAGCTCCCGGGACGGCTGGCGCAGCTGGGCGTGAGCGAGGGGTCGTTCGTGCGGCGGGGTGAGGTGATCGCGCGCCTGGAGAACGCGGACTACCAGGCCGCGGTGGCTGCGGCGGAGGCCGACGCGGCGAGCGCGCGCGCTACGCTGATCGAGACCGAGTCCGACCGCGACCAGCTGCGGCGCGATTTCCAGCGGCAGCGGGACGTCCGCGCCCAGAACCCCAACCTCCTGTCGGCGCAGGAGCTGGAGTCGGCCGAGAGCCGGCTGGCGCAGGGCGAGGCGCGCGTGGCGGCGCAGACCGCGCGGGTGCAGTCGGAGGAGGCGGGACTGCGCCTCGCGCGGGTGAATCTCGAGAACACCTACATCCGCGCTCCGTTCACCGGCACGGTGCTGCGCAAGGAAGCCGAGGTCGGCGAAGTAGTCGCGCCGTCGGTAGGTGGCGGGCTCACGCGCGGGGCCGTGGTCACCATGGCCGACCTGACGACGCTCGAGGTCGAGGTGGACGTCAACGAGGCCTACATCGCCCGGGTGCGTGGCGGGCAGCCGGCCCGCATCATGCTGGACGCCTACCCCGACACGGCCTTTCGGGGCGCGGTGCGCCAGGTCGTCCCCACCGCCGACCGCCAGCGCGCCACGGTCCAGGTGAAGGTCGGAATTGTCGACCGCGACCCGCGCATCCTGCCCGAGATGGGCGCCCGCGTGGATTTCCTCGAGCCCGAGCGCGGCGCCGCGGCCGCTCCCGGTCCGGCAGGCCCGCTGCGGTTTCGGGTCCCGGCTGCCGCGGTCCGCGAGCAGGATGGGCAAGCCGTCGTGTGGCTGGTGCGCCAAGGCCGCCTCGAGCCGCGTGAAGTGCAGGCCGGGCCGGTGAGCGGCGGATTCCGGGAGATCCGCTCCGGTCTCGCCGGCGGTGAGCTCTTGCTGGTCGGCGGCGTGGAAACCCCGCGCGCCGGCATGCGCGTACAGGTCCCCACCCCCTAGCCCCAAAGGACTCTCATGGCTTTGGTCGAGATCCGGAACGTCTACAAGGCGTTCCAGCGCGATTCCCAGCGGATCGAGGTGTTCACCGATCTGTCCTTCGAGGTGCCCGAGGGCAGCTTCCTCGCCCTGATGGGTCCGTCGGGGTCCGGCAAGTCCACGCTGCTCAACCTCATTGCGGGTCTGGACAAGCCGAGCAGCGGAACTGTGCGCGTCGCGGGCGCGGAGGTGAGCGCGATGACGTCGGGCCAGCTCGCCCCGTGGCGGGCGCGGCACGTCGGCTTCGTGTTCCAGCAGTTCAACCTCCTGCCGGTGCTGACCGCCTATCAGAACGTCGAGCTGCCCCTGCTCCTGGCGCCGCTCTCGAAGAAGGAGCGGGACGAGCGGGTGCGCATCGCGCTCGGGGTCGTGGGGCTGGACGACCGGGTGGACCACTACCCGCGCCAGCTCTCGGGGGGGCAGGAGCAGCGCACGGCGATCGCCCGCGCGATCGTGGCCGATCCGACACTGATCATGCTGGACGAGCCCACGGGGCAGCTCGACGCCAAGAGCTCGCAGGAAGTGCTCGGGCTGCTGCAGCGACTCAACCGCGAGTTTCACAAGACCATCATCGTGGTGACGCACGACGCTCACGCGGCGCAGCGGGCGACCACCGTGCTGCACCTCGAAAAAGGCGACCTGATCGAGCAACAGGCGGTGGCGCGGTGAAGTATCTCCCGCTGGTACTCGCGAACCTCGGCCGGCACAAGCGGCGCACGTTCCTCACGATCTCGAGCGTCGCCATGGCGCTGTTCCTGTTCGCCTCGCTCCGGACCGTGGTGACGACGCTCGGAGCGGCGGCGCAGTTCGGCAGCGCGCGCCGGCTCGTCGCCACGAACGCGACGGGCATCGTCTTCCCGCTGCCGCTGAGCTACGCCAACCGCCTGCTCGCCGTGCCGGGCGTCGAGGCGGTGAGCTGGGCGAACTGGTTCGGCGGCCGGTACGGCGACGGCAAGCGCTTCTTCGCGAACTTCGCCGTCGATCCCGTCTCCTACCTCGACATGTATCCCGAGCTGGTGCTGCCGGCGGACCAGCGGGAGGCCTTCTTGCGGGAGAAGTCGTCCGCCATCATCGGCAAGCGGCTGCTGGAGGTGTTCGGCTGGAAGCTGGGACAGGACGTCACGCTCCAGGGCACAATCTTCCCCGGTGACTGGACGTTCACCATCCGGGGCGTGTACACGCCGTCGGACGCCGTCCTGAACGACGACATGCTGCTGTTCCGCCATGATTACTTCGACGACCGGATCGGCCGGGCGGGCATCGCCGGGTGGTACGTGATCCGGATCGACGACCCCAACCGCGCCGCCTCGATCGCCAAGGCGATCGACGACCAGTTCCGCAACTCCAGCACGCCGACCAAGACGGGGACGGAGCAGGCGTTCAACGCCACCTTCGCCACGATGTGGGGCAACGTCCAGCTGCTGATGGGGACGATCGGCACGGCCGTGGTGTTCGCCATCCTGCTGGTGGCGGCGAACGCGATGATGATGAGCGCGCGGGAGCGGACCGGTGAGGTGGCGATCCTCAAGACGATCGGGTTCCGCGACCGCACCCTGTTCGTGCTGGTGATGCTCGAGGCCGGGCTGATCTCGCTGACCGGCGCGGCGATCGGGCTCGGTGCCGCGAAGCTGCTGTACCGCGCCACGAACTTCAACGCGGCGGGCTTCCTGCCCGGGTTCGACGTGACGCCGAGCACCATCGTCCTCGGCGCCGGCATCGCCTTGCTGCTCATGGTGGCGAGCGGCCTGGTGCCCGCGGTGCGCGCCGCCCGTCTCCCGGTGATCCAGGCGCTGAGGCACGTCGAATGAAGATCCCGATCATGTACAACGTGCGGAGCGTGCTCCAGCGGCCGCTCTCGACCGCGCTCACCGCGCTGGGCGTGGGCCTCGTCGTCGCGGTGTTCATCGGGATGCTCGCGCTGGCCAACGGGTTCCAGGCGGCGCTGGCCCGGACGGGCTCCGATCGCAACGTCCTGGTGCTGCGCCGCGGCGCCGACTCCGAGCTGTCGAGCGGCGTGGGCCGGGAGACGGTGAGCATCCTCGCCGCCTCGCCGCACGTGGAGAGCGGTCCCGACGGCCGGCCGCTCGTGAGCCCCGAGCTGTACGTGCTCATTCCCCTCCCGCGGCCTGGGGACAGCACCGCCCTGGCCAACATCGTCGCTCGCGGGGTGAGCGAGCAGGCGTGGGAGGTGCGCTCGAGCATCCAGATCGTGGCGGGACGGCGGATCCAGTCCGGGCAGCCGGAGATCTGCCTGGGACGCAAGATCGTGCCGCGGTTCGCCGGCACCGCCATCGGGCAGAGCATCCGGTTCGCCAACCGCGACTGGAACGTGGTGTGCCACTTCACGGCGGGTGGCTCGGCGTTCGAGTCGGAGATCTGGGGCGAGAACGAGCAGTTCATGCCGGTGTTCCGAGGTGAGGTGTTCCAGTCGGTGACCCTGCGGCTCAAGGATCCGGCTGCGTTCGAGGAGGCGAAGCGCGCCTTCGAGGACGACCGGCGCATCACCGTGGATGCCCATCGCGAGTCGGCGTTCTACGTGGCGCAGTCCCAGCTGCTCGGGCGCATCCTCCAGATCCTCGCCATCCTGATCACCAGCATCATGGCGGTCGGGGCGGTGTTCGGCGCGATCAACACCATGTACGCCGCCGTGTCCGCGCGCACTCCAGAGATCGCCGTGCTGCTCACGCTCGGGTTCCGGCCGCGCAGCGTGTTGGCCAGCTTCATCATCGAGTCGGCGATCATCGCGGCCGCGGGCGGCCTGATCGGCTGCCTCCTGGCGCTGCCGATCAACGGCATCGTCACGAGCACGACGAACTGGGCGAGCTTCAGCGAGATCGCCTTCAGCTTCCGCGTCACGCCGCGCCTGCTGGTGGCGGGGGTGGTGTTCGCGGTGGTGATGGGGATCGTGGGCGGGTTCTTCCCCGCGTGGCGGGCCGCGCGGCTCCAGGTGGTGCAGGCGATCCGGGCGGTGTAGACCCGTGACGCTACCGCGCCCGCAAGCTGTTCTCCTCATCATCTCCCTGGCCTGCTCCGGTGCGCCGGCGACCTGGGCACAGGCCGGCGCCGCGTCGCCGCCCGATTCTGTGCTGCTCCGCGTGGACGGCGAGGTGGCCCGGCCCCTGAGCCTGACGGCGGCCGACTTCGCCGCTCTGCCGCGGCGCACGGTTCAGGGCGGCCTCCACGGCGATCCACCGGCCGACTTCGAGGGTGTGGCGCTCGAGGACCTGCTGCGGCGGGCCGGCGCGCCCCTGGGATCCGCGCTCCGCGGCGACGGGCTCGCCCTGTACGTCGTGGTCACCGCCGCCGACGGCTACCGGGTCGTGTTCGCGCTGGCCGAGCTCGATCCGGGCTTCACCGATCGGGTCGTCCTGCTCGCCGACCGGCACGCGGGTCGCCCGCTGCCGGCGGACGAGGGTCCGCTGCGGGTGGTCGTCCCCGGTGAGAAGCGGGGGGCGCGCTGGGCCAGGCAGGTGGTGCGGCTGACGGTGCAGCGCGCGCCGAGCTGACCAAGCGGTCGTCAGAAACGTCAGTCATCAGTCATCAGTTTTCACGCCTGACAACGACGACTGACAACTCGTGTCATGACCAGCACGGCGAGGGTGGGAAGCGCCTTCCGAAGCATGGGCCACACTCCTGCCGGGTCACGCTGCGTCAATACGGATATCCACGTACGGCGCGACGCGCGCGAGGATCGTGAGGCCCTGGCGCAAACGGCCGTGCGGCGACAATGTACGCCAGTCGTACGGCACGCATGTCCACGATCCCGGGAGGCTGCATGAGGAAGTGGCTCGGCGCCGGTGTGCTCGCCGGCGCGCTGCACGTCGGCGGGGTACTCGATGCCCAGGGCGTTGGGGACGCGACGACCCTCGCCCAGGTTGCCGGTCAGCTCCCCTGTCCCGACTGCAATCCGCCCAAGCGGTTCGGGCCGGCGTTCGGGGAGCTGATGATCGTGCAGCTCGTCCCGTTTTCGGTGAACCACTTCTTGCGCGACGCCGAATGGGCCGACGTGAGCCCCTCCACCTGGGCCACGAACATCGAGAACCCGTGGGTATGGGACAACAACAAGTTCTTGAACAACCAGTTCTCCCACCCCTATCACGGCAACCTGTACTTCAACGCCGCACGCACCAACGGCTACAACTTCTGGGAATCCGTGCCGTGGGCGTTCGGTGGGAGCCTGATGTGGGAGTGGTTCGGCGAGGCGTGGGCGCCGTCCCCCAACGACTGGTTCAACACGAGCCTGGGCGGCATCACGCTTGGTGAGATGCTGTTCAAGGTCTCGTCGCTCACGCTCGACAACAGGGCGACCGGGAGCGAGCGGACGTTCCGGGAGATCGGCGCGACGTTCCTCAACCCCGTGCGGGGCTTCAACCGGCTGGTGCGCGGACAGATGAACGACATCGTCGCCAATCCCCCCGACTGGCGGCCGAGCCGGATCTTCGCGTCGTTCGACGTGGGGGTTCGTTCCGCGACGGGCGGCGACAACCTCGGGAAGAGCGGGACCACGGAGGTCGGCTTTGTCCAGGCCGTCCTCTTCTACGGGGACCACGTGGCGGATCTCGGCAAGGCGCCGTTCTCGGCGTTCACCTTGGGCTTCGAGATCGCCACGGAGAAGCAGGGGGAGCGCAGCCGGTTCGCGCGGCTCACGGCCCGCGGCAACCTGGGGGCTCATGAGCTGAGCAAGAGCGAGCGCACCCAGCATCAGCTGGCGGCGTTCATGATTTACGAGTTCCTCAGCACGCAGGCGGTCGAGTTCGGCGGCCAGGGATTCCAGGGTGGGGTCGTGTCGCGGTGGGGGGACCCGCACGGATTCCGGATCCAGAGTGAGCTGCTCGCCGCCGGCTATCCCATTGTCGCGACCCAATCCGACTATTTCGTGACGCTCGAGGGCCGCGACTACGACTACGGGCTCGGTCTGGGGGGCAACGCCAGCCTCGCGGCCATCTGGGAGGGCGTCGGGGCGATCGAGGCCCGGGGCCGGATGCTGTGGGAGCCGATCATCAGTGGGTTCAACGGGGATCACTACCAGTACGTCGGGTCGCTCGAGGGCCGGCTGTACTTCCGGGGCCGCATCGGGATCGGCGCCTCCGCCACGTGGTACCACCGCAAGAGCGTGTACGACGACTTCGCCGACGTCTCGGCGGACGGCACACAGATCCGCGCGTACGGCAGCCTCGCGGTCCCGCGGTGGCAGCCATGAGGGGGCCGAACATGCCGATCCCGAAATCCCCGGGGCTCCGCCTGACCCCGGGATCCCCGGGCTTGCGCCCGGGGTCAGTCGCTGTGTTCGCGGCGCTCGCCGCCGCGACGGCGGCCATCGGTTGCCAGGACACGATCGTCAAGTACCTGGGGCCGGAGAACCGTGAGGTAGAGACCGTGGTGGCGGATAGCATGCGGTTCCAGGCGTGGGACCTGGACAACGTGCACGACACTCGCACGTGGAGCCTGACGATCACCGGGATGCAGGCCCTGGTACTTCACCGCAGCTTCGTGCACCACGGCGTGGCCCGGCTCACGATCCTCGATGCCGTCGGGGACACCGTGTACCGGTTCGTGCCCCTCGAGTACGACCTGGACAACGAGACCGCGGTCGGCCAGGCGGGCACCTGGACCGTGACACTCGAGCTGTTCGGGTCGCGGGGGCGGGTGGACTTCTCGATCGTCAGGAAGCCGTAGGCGCGCGCGCTCAGCCCTGCTTGATGAACGTCCCGTCGCGCAGCTCGGCGTAGGCCTGCCGCAGCTCGGCCTCGGTGTTCATCACGATGGGCCCGTACCACGCGACGGGCTCCTCGATCGGCTTCCCCGAGACCAGAAGGAACCTGATCCCGGCTTCCCCGGCCTGGACGACCACTTCGTCGCCGCGGTCGAACAGCACCAGCGAGCGGTTTCCCACCTCCTCCGGCGGCATGGGCTGTGCTCCCGCGATCGGCTCGGTGCGCACGGCGCGCGGCTGCGACGCGTCGCGGAACGTGCCGGACCCCTCGAACACGTAGGCGAAGGCGTTGTTCGACGTCTCGACGGCCAATCGCTTCTGCCGGCGGGGCGGGACCGAGACGTCGAGGTAGCGCGGATCGGCCGCGACGCCGTCGACGGGACCGGTCTTGCCCCAAAAGCTGCCGCAGATGACCCGCACCCGGGTGCCGTCGTCGTCGATCGCCTCCGGAATGTCGCGCGCCGACACGTCCTGATAGCGCGGCACGGTCATCTTCAGCGAGGATGGCAGGTTCGCCCAGAGCTGAAAGCCGTGCATCTGGCCGCGGGGATCGCCGTGCGGCATCTCCTGATGGAGGATGCCGCGGCCGGCCGTCATCCACTGCACGTCGCCCGAGCCGAGCACCCCGGTGTTGCCGAGGCTGTCCCCGTGCTCCACGGCGCCGGCGAGCACGTAGGTGATGGTCTCGATGCCACGATGCGGGTGCCACGGGAAGCCGGCCCGATAGTCGTCGGGATTCTCGTTGCGGAAGTCGTCGAGCAGCAGGAACGGATCGAAGTCGCTGGTGCTCCCGAACCCGAAGGCCCGGCGCAGCTTGACCCCCGCGCCCTCGATCGTTGGCTTCGACTCGATGATTCGTCTGATCGGTCGGATCGACATGGTTGTTCCTCCCCGGTGTTCGTACACAAGCCGTCCCCGTTTCGCAACGCCGCGTGCGCGGGTCGGGTTCCAGCGATCCTGGCGCGCGCTCGCGGCGGCCCGTAGGATTGAGCGTGGCTCGAGTGACCTTCACCCAGAACGACTGCGTGCGATTCGCGTGAAGCCCGGTGCCGCGCGCCGGTTCGTGATCGCCCTGCTCGCGGGCGCGGGCGGCGGCCTCGTGTTCCTCGGGGTCGGCGGCCGCATCGCAATGCGGGTCATCGCGATCCTCGCGGCGCAGGCACCCGGTTTCAGCGTCGGCGGCACGCTCGACGTCGTGCTGCTCGGCGGCCTGTGGGGCGCGCCGGGAGGGCCGATCGCCCTGGTGCTCGAGCGATTCGTCACGCGGCCGCGACTGCTGCGTGGCGTGGTGCTGGGCGGGATCGGATTCGCCGCGTCGATGCTCACGGTCGGGCGCGAGCTCGATGGACCCGTCAGGGGGCCTGGCGTATGGCCCATCGCCGTCGCGCTGTGCGCGGCGCTGTTTCTGGCATACGGGATCGTGGTCGCGATCGCGGTCGGGCATACACGGGAAACGGGAGGCGGGAAACCGGAAACGTCCCCGCCGCCGCCCATCTTGTTGAGTTGAGGGCGTCCACGCACTCTGATCTTCATCACTCTCACTCCTATGCACTCAACCAAACGCTTCAGCGCACCCGGCGATCACGACGTCTCCCGCCGGGACTTCCTCATCTCCGGTACGCTGGGTGGCCTGGCCGCGGTAGCAGGCGCCTCCACGTCGCCGCTGTCCCGCGCCCCCACGACCCCACCACCCCACGTCCCCACGCCTTTCGAGCTCGACGAGGCGACGATCGCTCAGCTCCAGGAGGGGATGCGCAGCGGCAAGCACACGGCCCGCTCGCTCGCCGCGGCATATCTCGCGCGCATCGAGGCGGTGGACCCCACGCTGCGTTCGGTGATGGAAGTAAACCCCGAGGCCCTGGCGATCGCGGACCGGCTCGACGCCGAGCGCAAGGCGGGCCGGGTGCGCGGGCCGCTGCACGGCATCCCGGTGCTGATCAAGGACAACATCGCGACCGCCGACCGGATGATGACCAGCGCCGGCTCGCTGGCGCTGGCGAGCGCGCCCGCGCCCCGCGATGCGTTCGTGGCGCGCAAGCTGCGCGACGCGGGCGCGGCGATCATCGGCAAGACGAATCTCAGCGAATGGGCCAACTTCCGGTCGACACGCTCGTCGAGCGGCTGGAGCGGGCGCGGCGGCCTGTGCCGCAACCCCTACGCGCTCGACCGCAACGCCTGCGGCTCGAGCTCCGGGACGGGGGCCGCGATCGCCGCCAACCTCGCGGCGGTAGGCGTCGGCACGGAAACCGACGGCTCGATCGTGTGCCCCGCCACGGCCTGCTCGCTCGTCGGGCTCAAGCCGACGCTGGGCCTCGTCAGCCGCTCCGGCATCATCCCAATCGCCCACAGCCAGGACACCGCGGGACCCATGACCCGCAGTGTGACGGACGCGGCGATCCTGCTCGGCGCGCTCGCCGGGGCCGACGCCACGGATACGGCGACGCGGGCGCGACCGGCGGGGCCGGCGACCGACTACACGGGCTCCTTGGATCCGAATGGGCTCCGTGGCGCGCGGATCGGCGTGGCGCGCGCGAAGTTCTTCGGCTACAGCCCGGCGGCCGACCGGCTGGTCGAGGCGGCGATCGAGACGATGCGCCGCCTCGGCGCGGTGATCGTGGATCCCGCCGACATCCCCCACGCCGGCGAGTACGACGACGCCGAGTTCACGGTCCTGCTGTACGAGTTCAAGGCGGATCTGAACGGGTACCTCGCGGGGCTCGGGCCGAGCGCTCCGTCGCGCACACTCGCCGACCTCATCGCGTTCAACGAGCGGGAGCGAGACCGCGAGATGCCCTATTTCGGGCAGGAGATCTTTACGATGGCCCAGGAAAAAGGGCCGCTGACTGACGACGCGTACGTCGAGGCACTGGCCAGATGCCGCCGCCTGTCGCGCACGGAGGGGCTGGACGCCGTGTTCACGCAGCACAGGCTGGACGCGATCGTCGCGCCGACGGGAAGCCCGCCGTGGACGATCGATCTCGTCAACGGCGATCATTTCCTCGGCGCGAGCTCCACGCCCGCGGCCGTGGCGGGCTACCCGAGCGTGTCGGTGCCGGCGGGCCATCACTTTGGGTTGCCGGTGGGGATCACGTTCATCGGCCGGGCGTGGGGCGAACCCACCCTGATCCGGCTGGCCTACGCCTACGAGCAGGCAACGAAGCTGCGCCGGCCGCCGCGGTTCCTGGCGACGGCTGATCTCTCGGTGGCGTGAGCGGGGGAGGGGCGCTGGCGAGCATCTACGACCTCAAGCCGGCGTTCCAGAACCTGCTGCGGCCCCTGGTCCGGGGCCTGGCCCGCGCGGGAGCCACCCCGAATCACGTGACGATCGCGGCGCTGGTGCTGTCGTTCGCGATCGGCGCCCTCATCGCCTGGCGGCCGGCGGCGCGTTGGCCGCTGCTCCTGCTGCCCGCCGCGCTGCTCGTGCGGATGGCCCTCAACGCGCTGGACGGGATGATGGCGCGTGAGCTGGGGATGGCCAGCCGGCTGGGCGCGGTGCTCAACGAGCTGGGCGACGTGCTGTCGGACGTCGCGCTCTACCTGCCGCTCGCTTTGGTACCCGGGGTTCCCTGGGCGCCCGCCGTGCTGGCGGTCGTCCTGGCGGTCGTCTCCGAGATGGCGGGAGTGGTGGCGGTGCAGATCGGCGCCGCGCGTCGCTACGACGGGCCCATGGGCAAGAGCGACCGGGCGTTCGTGTTCGGGGCCCTCGCCCTCGCGCTGGGGCTCGGCGCGCCTGCCGGGGCGTGGGTGGCGGCGCTGCTGTGGGTCGTCGTGGCCCTCCTGGCGGTAACGATCTGGAATCGCGCGCGCCGCGCGCTCCACGCGGGGCGTCGATGAAGGACCGCCTGCACCCGCACGTGTTGGCCGCCCTGGC
>CAZVSO010000027.1:0-22585 GCA_964629425.1 uncultured Gemmatimonadaceae bacterium | reverse complement strand
GCCCCCGAAGGCGGCCGGCGCCGGCGAGCCGGAGGACGGGCCGGCATCGGTGCCGCCGCCGGGCGCCGCCGCCGGGCTGCCATCGGAGCCGCCGCCGCCCGCCGCCGAGCCGGCGCCGGTCGAGCACCCGCTGTACGTGGCCGCGCGCGAGGCGAGCAACCGCGGGGAAATGGATCGCGCGCTGGCCGCCTATCGGGAGCTGCTCACCGCGGCGCCGGGCCACGTCCGGGCGCGCAATAACCTGGCGCTGATTCTCGAGGCGCGCGGCGATCGCGGGGCGGCGCTGGCGGAGCTCGATCGGGCGCTGGAGACGGATCCCGAGGGCCCGGCCCTGCTCGTCAATCGGGCCGCCGTGCTGGGTGCGATGGGTCAGTACGCCGCGGCGCAACGCGACCTGGAGCGCGTGCTGCACGCCGACCCCGGGAACGTAGAGGCGTTGACCAACCTTGGCGTGGTATACGCGCGCAAGGGACTCTGGGCCGCGGCCGTGCCGCAGCTGCGCCGCGCCGTGGAGCTCGACGCGACGCGCGCGGGGGCGTGGTATCATCTCGGCGAAGCCTTGAACCGCATCAACGACCTGGCCGGCGCGCTGGCGGCGTTCGAGCGCGCAGCGGAGCTCCAGCCGCACAACCCCAAGGCGCTCTACGGCCTCGGCATCGTCCTCGACCGGCTCAACCGGCCCCAGGAAGCCACGCAGATGTACCGCCGCTCCCGGGAGGTCGCCGGCCGGTGATGCGGGTGGCGGTGGACGATCTGACCCACCTCGACTCCGACGCGATTGTCCGCCCCGCCACGACCCGACTCGACGGGCCGCAGCGGTCCGCGCGGCGCGTGGAGCAGGTCGGAGGAGAGGAGTTTCGCGCCCGCCTGCGGGTGAACGCCGAGCTCGAGGTCGGGGCGGCGGTGGTGACCGGGGGCGGCGGCGATCTCCGGGCCGAATTCGTGATTCACGCCATCATCCAGAGCGATACGGAACCGGTGAGCCGCTCGGGCGTGGCGCGCGCCTGGCTCTCGGTTCTCCAGCAAGCGGAGCGCTGGGGGTTCGCGCGGCTCGCGGCACCGCCGATCGGCGTGGGCCCCGGCAATCTGTCGCTCGAGGACGCCGCCGAAATCATGATCTCGGGACTCCGGGCACACCGCGGGAGCGCGGCCCTGCCCACGGATGTATCGGTGGTCGTCGACTCGGCGGGGGATCGCGACACGTTCGCAGCGGCGTTGGCGGCGCACGGCAGGGAGGCGTGACGCGACGCCGCTGGGCGGGCGCGATTCTCGCCGTGTGGGGTCTGGCGCTCGGCTGGCTGGTGCGGCGCGAGATGTTCCGCCCCACCGACATACGGCTGGCCGAGGCGGCCTTCACCGTGGCGCCCGAGGCCGCCTACTACCGCGTCGAGGTGGAAGGACGCCAGGTCGGCTTCGCCTCCTCGACCATCGACACCCTGCCCGACTCCCTCCGGGTGTCCGACCTCCTGGTGCTGGACGTTCCGGTCTTGGGCCGGATGCAGCGGACCGCGGCGCGCAGCGTGGCCATGCTGTCGCGGACGCTGCGGCTCGGGAGCCTGGTGGTCCGGGTTGACAGCGACGCGGGACGCTATTGGGCGCGAGGCCATGTGGTGAGCGACAGCGTGCTCCGACTGGTGATCGTGTCGGCGGCCGACTCGCACGTGACGCGGCTCCCGGTCCGGGAGGCCCTCGTGCTGCCGAGCCTCCTCCCGCTGCGCCTCTCGCTGGCGGGCCAGCTGCGGCGTGGGCAGACCCACGACGTGCGGGTGCTCGACCCCGTCGTCCTGACGACGCGGCGGACGGTGGTGAGCGTCGGCACGGAGTCGCTGTTCGTGGTGCCCGACAGCGCCGAGTACGATTCGACGGCCATGGCGTGGGTGCCGGCGCACTTCGATTCGCTGCGCGCGCTCCGGCTCGATGAAACGGCGGGCGGGGTGCGCGTCACCGCGTGGGCGGACCGGGCCGGACGGCTCGCTCGGTCGGCGAGCCCCGCGGGGCTCGCGCTGGAGCGATCCGCGTTCGAGATCGCGTACGAGAATTTTCGGCGGCGCGACGTGGCGCTCGCGGTCCGCGGCTCCGTTGCGCCGCCGGCAGGCGCGATCGTCGCAGCGACGGCGTTGCGCGCCGGGGTCACCGGGCCGCCGGAGCCCCGGAGCGCGTTTCGGGTGCGATTGCTCGGTGTGGACCTGACCGGGATCGAGCTCGGGGGCGGGCGACAGGTCCTCGCTGGCGACACGCTCATCGTGCGGCAGGAGACCCCCGACCTGCCGGGGCCCACGCTGCCCCTGACGCTGCGCGACTCGGCGCTCACTGCCGCGCTGCGGGCTGAGCCGCTGATCGAGAGCGACGACCCGCGGATCCAGGCACAGGCGCGCCAGCTCGTGGGTCGCGAGCGCGACGCCCGCCGCGTGGCGGAGGAGCTGGTGCATTGGGTGCACCGGCGTCTGCGGCGGACGGCGCCCACGGGGCCGCCGAGCGCGGTCGAGGCGCTCGAGCGGCGCATCGGCGACGCCAACGAGGCGACGGTGCTCTACGTCGCGCTGGCGCGCGCCGCCGGGCTGCCCGCCCGCGCGGTCGCAGGACTGGTGTATGTGAACGACCGCTTCTACTACCACGCCTGGCCCGAGGTGTACCTGCGCGACTGGGTGGGCGTGGACCCGTTGTTCGACCGCTTCCCCGCGGACGCCGCGCGCCTGCGGCTCGCGGTGGACGCCCTCGCCCGCCACCTCGACCTGCTCCGGGTGACCGCCAGCCTGAGGCTCGACATCCAATGATCCGGCTGGAGAATCTCACCAAACTGTACGGCAGCTTCGTGGCCGTGGACGACCTCACGCTGCACGTGCCGCCCGGCGCACTCTACGGCTTCCTCGGACCGAACGGGGCCGGCAAGACCACGACCCTCCGCATGATCGCGGGCATCCTGCGGCCGTCCAACGGCCGCGTGTTGATCGGCGGCGACGACGTCCAGGCCTCGCCGCTGGCGGCCAAGCAACGACTGGGCTTCATCCCCGACCGCCCGTTCGTCTACGATAAGCTGACCGGCGCGGAGTTCCTCCGCTTCGTCGCGGGCCTCTACGGCCAGGAAGGCGACATCATCGAGCGTCGCATCGCCGAGCTGCTCGAGCTCTTCGAGCTCACGAGCTGGAAGGACGAGCTCGTGGAGGCGTACAGCCACGGAATGCGGCAGAAGCTGATCATCTCCAGCGCCCTGATCCATCGGCCCGAGTGCATCGTGGTGGACGAGCCCATGGTCGGCCTCGACCCCAGGGGCGCGCGACTGCTCAAGACCATGTTCAGGGAGTTCGTGCGTCGCGGAGGGACGGTGCTGATGAGCACGCACACGCTGGAGGTGGCCGAAGCGATGTGCGACCGGGTCGCGATCATCCAGCACGGCCGCATCGTGGCGCAGGGGACGATCGCCGAGATCCGGAATCAAACGGCCGCCGGGAGCGCCAGTCTCGAAGAGCTGTTCCTCCGGCTCACCGGCGGGGTCGAGGGGCGCGAGCTGGCCGCGGTGCTGGGCGAGGAGCCGGGCAGGTGAAACAGCCGACCCTGCCCCACGTGCTGCAGCCCAAGTGGCGCACGGCGCTGCAGCGATTCCGCGAAGAGCGCGCGCGGGGCGGCCGCGGGAAGCTGCTCCTCCTGACCGTGGTGGGGCTGGGATTCTGGGCGGCGGTCTTCGGAGTCCTGTACCGCACCCTCGGCTACTTCCGCCAGGTCGAGGACCTGGGGCCATTCCTGGGGGGCAAGCTCCTCGGGCTCGTGCTCCTGTCCTTCATGACGATCCTCGTCCTCTCCAACGTCATCACCGCCCTGTCGAGCTTCTTCCTGGCAAGGGACCTCGACCTCCTGGTGTCGGCACCGATCGACTGGCTCCGCCTGTATCTCGCGAAGCTGCTGGAAACGCTCGTGCATTCCTCGTGGATGGTGGCGCTGATGACGGTTCCCATCCTCTCGGCGTACGGCGTGGTGTACGGCGGCGGCTGGCTGTTCGCGCTCTGGGCGCCGGTGACGATCGTGCCCCTGCTCGTGCTGCCTGCGGTGCTGGGATACGCGGTGACGTTGACGCTGGTCAACGTTTTCCCCGCCCGCCGGACCCGCGACCTGCTGTCGATCGTCGCCCTGGGAGCGGCCGGGGCGGTGATCCTCCTGTTCCGGCTGATCCGCCCCGAGCAGCTCGCCCGCCCGGAGGGGTTCCGCAACCTGCTCGACTTCATCACCGTGCTCCGCACGCCGACGTCTCCCTTCCTCCCGAGCGAGTGGGCCACCGACGCGATCATGAACTTCCTCCAGGGTGGCTTCGACCCGCTCCCGGTCGCGCTGCTGTGGACCACCGCGGCGGGGTTCATCACACTCGGCGCCTTGTTGCACCGGGCGCTGTTCGCGCAGGGGTTCACCCGCGCCCAGGAGGGCGCGGAGCGCTTCGTGCGCGGCGTCCTGTGGCGTGCCACCGTGGGGACCCTGCTCCGGCCGCTGCCCGTGGCGCGTCGCGAGTTCGTGCTCAAAGACATCAAGCTGTTCTTCCGCGACACGACGCAGTGGAGCCAGTTGATCCTGCTCGCCGTCCTCGTCGTGGTGTACATCTTCAACATCAAGGCCCTGCCCCTGTTCCAGGGTGAGCGGGTGCCGTTCTTCTACGTCACGCTGGTCTCGTTCCTCAACCTCGGGCTGTCGGGGTTCGTGCTCGCCTCGATCGCCGCACGGTTCATCTTCCCGGCGGTGTCGCTCGAGGGCCGTCAGATGTGGCTGCTGCGGTCCAGTCCGCTGGACCTGCGGGCCCTCCTGTGGTCCAAGTACTGGGTGGGGACCGTACCGCTGCTCGCACTCGCGCTCCTGCTGACCGGGCTCACCAACCTGCTGCTCCGCGCCTCGCCGTTCATGATGACGGTGAGCCTGGTAACAATCGCCGCCCTGACCCTCGCCATCAGCGCGATGGCGCTCGGGTTCGGCACTCTGT
The DNA here is from genome assembly GCA_964629425.1 of uncultured Gemmatimonadaceae bacterium. Lineage (GTDB taxonomy): Bacteria > Gemmatimonadota > Gemmatimonadetes > Gemmatimonadales > GWC2-71-9 > CAZVSO01. The sequence continues at coordinate 17,628 of CAZVSO010000027.1, read as the reverse complement.
ACCCGCAGTTCGAGACCGAGAACGCCGCGCAGATCCCGACGTCGTTCGGCGGGCTGCTCTTCATGATGGCATCGGTCGCGCTCCTGGCCGTGGTCATCGTGATCCTCGCGGGGCCGGTCTACGCCTACCTGCAGGCCACCCAGGCGGGTGGCTCCGTAGCGGTGGACGGCACGATGGTGGCCGCCTTCGCACTGGCGGCTACGGTGTGCGCGACCGCGACCGTGGTCCCCCTGCGGGTGGGCTTGCGGCGGATGGAGCAGTTCGAGTTCTAGCGGAAGCTGAAGCTGAACCCGCCAACCAGCTGGAACGCGCTCTGGTCGGCCAGCACGAGCTTGGCCTCGACGTACGGGACAGTTGCCCGGCGCCGCCCCTCCAGGCCGGTCAGGAGGTTGAGGCCCGTGCTCGAGCCGCCCGCCCCATCGTCGGCCCGCGTGTAGTCGAGCCCCCCGCCGAAATAGAGAGCGCCCGCGCGGGTGGGCGGGTGCACCTTGAGGTCGAGGTTGAGCGACCAGAGCGAGCCCTCGACGACGTAATAGTCGAAGGACGGATAGAGCTCCACCTGGGAAGTGATGGGGTAGCTAAGCTGGGCGCCGAGCACCACCTCGTCGACGTCGAAGTTGTAGCCCGCGTGGCCGCCGAAGCGTGGGGCCGGCGCAGCGACAGCCGCCCGCTCGCGCCGGCGCTGCGCGTCCGCCGGGGCGGCGGCGAGCGTCAGCATCGCGATGATCAGGAGCGTTCGCATCGCCCGTGTGCGAGGTCGGGCGCCACCGGTCTCACGCGGCGACGGGGACGCCGCAGCGGCCGCAGTACCGAGCGTCGGCCTCGAGGCCCGTGCCGCAGCGGCTGCAGAACCCCGGCGACGCGGCGAGGCGGCGGCCGCACGACGCGCAGAAGACGGCGTCGGGGTCGGGACGCGAGCCGCAGGTGGGGCAGACGGGGGAAGCGGGACGGGGGAAGGGGGAAGGGTACTTCGGTCGCTGCGACCCTTCCCCCTTCCCCTTTCCCGCGTCCCCCTCACGCAACGCCGCCAACGCCTCCACCGTGTACTGCGCCCGCAGCGCCTCGTAGTCGGCGTCGGAGAGCTTGCCCGTGGCGCGATCGAAGTCGATCTCCTTGAGCGCGCGAAGCGCGACGGCGCGCGGGGACAGGTCGTCGTCGGGATCCTCCCCCTCCTCCACCATTCCCCTTTCCCCATTCCCCGTTCCCCGACGCTCCGGTCGCAGGACGGGAACGAGGACAAACCACACCGCCGCGCCCGCCAGCAGCACGCCGAGGAGGAGCTCGATCATGGACGCGTCAGTCGGGGAGCCGCGCGAGCTCGCGTGCCAGCTGCTCCAGCTCCGCCGGCGAGGCGTCGAGCGGCGCCCCCGGGGCGACGGTCCGTGCCCGGGTCCGGCGCCGCAGCACCAGGACCAGCACGGCGGCCGCGGCGAGAATGGCGACCGAGGGGACGAAATAGCCGGCGAGGTTGAAGCCGCGGCGGGGCGGCGCCATGAGGATCGCGACGCCGTGTCGCCTCACGAAGTCGTTCACGATCTCTTCGCCGCCCATCCCGGCGTCGGCGAGCGCCACCACCTGGCGGTGCATTTCCGGGCTGACGCCGCAGGTGAAGTCGGTCGTGCGGCAGGTGTACACGTCGAGGTTGCAGCCGCAGGTGCACCGCAGGCGCTTCTCGATCGCCTGGAGGCCCGCGTCGTTGTCCTGTTCGGTGACCGGCTGTTGCGGGCGACCGGCCCATTGCGGCGCGAACAGCTTGCCGGACGGGCCGGTGCCGGGAAGGGAGTCTTGCGCGGTCGGGCGGGCGGATTGGCGGATGGGCGGATAGGCGGATACGAACAGCAGCCCGGCGATGGCTCCCAGAAAGTCTCGGCGACCTCCATCCGCCGATCCGCCCGTCCGCCCGTCCGCCCTCATTCCCGCCCCACGAGCCGCACCGCGTAGCCCGCCTGCCGCCGCAGCGCGGGCGCGCCCCCCGGCCACAGCACGACGAGCCCGCCGGCCACGAGGATCATGCCGCCGAACCACACCCACCACACCAGGGGATTGAGCGTGAAGCGGTAGACCGCCTGCTCGGTGCCGCCCACGACCCCGGCGAGCACGACGTAGATGTCCTCACGGAGCGTGCTGCGGATACCCACCTCGGTGGAGGGCTCGAAGGTGGGCTGGCCGAACCCGTCCACGTGCTGGCGCTTCTCGGTCCGCAGGTAGCCCAGGCGGCGGCCGTTCAGGTGCACCTCGACCAGCCCCGCCGTGACGTGGCGGTTCAGCACCTTGTCCTGCGAGACGCCGAGGTGCGTGAACGTGTAGGTGTGGCCGTAGGGGCTCCGCAGGGTGGCGGTTTCGCCCGGCCGCAGGCTCGCCTGCGTTTCCGTGCGGAAGGCCATTCCCGCGAACGCCACGCACAGCACGACGATGCCGACGTGCACGATGTAGCCACCGTAGCGCCGCCGATTGCGGCCGACGAGCCGCACCAGCGCGAGGAGCGCCGGCTCGCCGTACTGGCGGTGCCGCGCTGCCACGCCGCGCGTGAACTCCTGGGCCACGCCGGCCAGGACGAACGCGCCCAGCGTCATGGCGAGCCATGCGAAGAGATCGCGCATCCCGACCACCAGGAGTGCGAGTCCGACCAGCACACCCACCGCGGCCGGGACCGCGAGCTGGCGCTGCAGGTTGGCCACCGAGGCGCGCCGCCACGCGACGAGCGGGCCGATGCCCGTCAACCCGAGCAGAGCGAGGCCGAGCGGCACGTTGACCTGATTGAAGAAGGGCGGACCGACGGTGACCTTGGTCCCCTGCACGAGCTCGGACAGGATGGGGAACAGCGTGCCCCACAGGACCGAGAAGGCGATGCCCACGAGCAGGAGGTTGTTGAACAGGAAGCCCGCTTCGCGGCTCACCATGGCCTCGAGGCGGGCGTCGGCCTCGAGCAGCGGCAGGCGACTGGCGTAGAGGCCGAAGCTCCCGACCGCCGCGACGACCAGGAACCCCAGGAAGAAGTACCCCACGCCCGACTGGGTGAACGAGTGGACGCTCGAAATCACCCCGGAGCGCGTGATGAAGGTCCCGAAGACCGACAGCAGCCACGACCCGATGATGAGCGCGAGGTTCCACTTCTTGAGCATCCCGCGCTTCTCCTGAATCATCACGGAGTGGAGAAACGCGGTGAGGGTCAGCCAGGGCAAGAGGGCCGCGTTTTCCACCGGGTCCCAGGCCCAGTAGCCGCCCCACCCGAGCTCCACGTAGGCCCACCACATGCCGAGGAGCAATCCGATCGCGAGGAACAGCCACGACACGATCGCCCACTTCCGGATCGCGACGAGCCAGTCGGCGTCGAGCTGCTTGGTGAGCAGCGCGGCCATGGCGAACGCGTAGGGGATCGTGAGCGAGATGTAGCCCAGGTACAGCATGGGGGGATGGAAGACCATCCCCGGGTTCTGGAGCTGCGGGTTCAGCCCCCGGCCGTCGGCCGGGGTGAACGCCAGCCGGTCGAACGGGTTGGCGGCGGCGAGCATCACCGCCACGAAGAACACGACGACCGCACAGACGACCGCGGCCACGTACGGCAGGTACACGCGGTGGCGTCGTGCGGTGAAGAGCTGGGCGACACCGCCGAAGACCGCGAGCACCGTGGCCCAGAAGAGGAGGCTGCCTTTCTGACCAGCGTACAGCGCGGACCACGTGTAGAACGTGGGCAGGTTGCGACTGGTGTAGGCGGCGACGTACTCGACGTTGAAGTCGCGGCGGAACAGCGCGATCTCGAGGGCGGCGACCGCGGCGAGGAGCAGGCCCCCCAGCGCGAACACGGCGTGGCGCGCGCTGCGTTGGAGATCCGGCCGGCCGGCGCGGGCACCGGCGATGCCCATGACCGCCCCCCACAGGCCGACCAGGAGGGCGATCCAGAGCGCCAGATTGCCGAGCGTGGTCACGTCAGGCTTTGGGCACGGCCTCGTAGCGCGACCCGCACTTCGCGAGCACGTCGGTGGCGTGGATGACGCCGTCGCGCTGGAGCCGGCCCTCGACCACGACCTCGACCGAATCGGTGAACGTGTCGGGCGGCACGCCGCGGAACACGACCGGGTACGTGGCGCCGCCGTCGGTCACGTGGAACCGGAGCGTTTGGGCGGCGATGTCGCGGTCCACCGACCCAGGGACGACCCGGGCGCCGACCTTCATGCCGACATCGTAGAACGACGGGTCGACGGCGATCTTGCGCGACAGCTCGCTCGGGGTGAGAAAATACTGCCCCGTTTCCTTGATCCCGGATGCCATGAGGTAGCCGACCGCGCCGACGATGAGGAGGGCTCCGATTGCGAACTTGGCGCCTGCGTGCATGAGAGACAGTATACCACCCGCTGTCGGGTCCGCTCCAGTCCAGTATCGCCGCCGCCGCGTGAAGCCTCCGTGAAGGCGCGCTCAGGCGTGCTCGAGGGCCCAGCGCACCGCCTGTTCCGGCGTGGCGACGCGCGGGATCTCGACCGACCCGGCGAACGCATCGTGCAGCCCGACGACCGGCGTCCCGATGCGCCGCGCGAGCGCGATTTCCGACAGCGTCCCCCAGCCGCCGCCGATCGCGATCACCGCCTGCGCAGCCCGCACGATCAGCGCATTGCGCATCTCCCCCATCCCGGTGGCGAGCGGCACGTCGATGAAGCGATTGGCGTCCGCGGGGTCGCTGCCCGGCAAGACGCCGATCGCGAGCCCGCCGGCGACCGCCTTCGTCCCCTGCGCCGCGGCCTCCATGACCCCGCCCAGTCCGCCGCACAGGAGAATCGCCCCTTGCTCGGCGAGCCGGCGGCCCACCTCCACGGCCCACGCCTCCTCGTCGGCGGTGCACGCACTCCCGCCGATCACCGCCACGATCGGCCTCATCCGCGCTTCCGGCCGCCGCCCGCGGCCCAGAAGAGCGCCGTCGCCACCGCGCGGCGCCAGTCGGTTTCGCGGGCCCGCACCGCCGCGGCCGCGCTCCCCGGGACGAACCGGCGGAAGGTCCGGCCGGCGAGAAACTCTTCGGGGGCACGCCAGACCCCCGCGGCCAGTCCCGCCAGGCCGGCGGCGCCCAACGCGGTCGTTTCGACCACGTCGGGGCGCAGGACCGGAGCGCCGAGGAGGTCGGCCTGGAATTGCATGAGCCAGTCGTTGGCGGCGGCGCCGCCATCCACCTGGAGAGCGGCGAGGCGCAGGTCGGCGTCGTCGGTCATGCCGTCGAGGACTTCCTTGGTGCTGAACGCCATGGCCTCGAGCGCGGCCCGGGCGAGGTGGGCGCGGCCCGTGCCGCGGGTCAGCCCCACGATGGTTCCCCGCGCCTGGGGCTCCCAATGCGGCGCCCCAAGGCCGACGAAGGCAGGCACGAAGTACACGCCGCCGGTGTCGGCGACGTCGAGGGCGAGGCGCTCCGTCTCGGCGGCGGTCGCGATGATGCCGAGGCCGTCGCGCAGCCACTGCACCGCGGCGCCCGCGATGAACACGCTGCCCTCGAGCGCGTACGCCGGCTCGCCACGGGGACCGCACGCGAGCGTGGTGAGCAGCCCCCGCTTCGACTCCACGCGCCGTTCGCCGGTGTGGAGCAGCAGAAACGCGCCCGTCCCGTACGTGTTCTTCGCCTGCCCCGCGCGCCACGCGCCCTGGCCGAAGAGCGCCGCCTGCTGGTCCCCGGCGATGCCGGTCACGGGGAGATCCACGCCAAGATGCGCGGCCGCCGCCGTGCCGAACGACCCGCTCGAGTCGCGGACTTCGGGCAGCGCCTCGCGCGGGACGCCGAACAGCTCGAGCAGATCGTCGTCCCACGTACGGCGGCCGCTGTCGTACAGCATGGTGCGGGCGGCATTGGTGTGGTCGGTCGCGAACGCGCGCCCGTTGGTGAGGCGGAACAGGAGCCAGGCGTCCACGGTGCCGAACACCGCCTCCCCCGCGCGCACGCGGCGCTCGAGCTCCGGCACGTGCCGGAGCAGCCACTCGATCTTGGTGGCCGAGAAGTAGGGGTCGAGCAGCAGACCGGTGCGCTCCCGCACCAGCGCGGTACGGCGCTGCCGCGCCAGCTCGGCGCAGCGCGCCGCGGTACGACGGTCCTGCCAGACGATGGCGCGATGCAGCGGCCGGCCGGTGGCCCGGTCCCAGACGCAGACCGTCTCGCGCTGGTTCGTGATCCCCAGCGCGACCGGCGTCACGCCCGCCTGGGCGAGCGCGTCGCGGGCCGCCTCGAGGGTGACCCGGAACATGTCGTCGGGGTCGTGCTCGACCTGCCCGGGCGCGGGGAAGTGCTGCGGCAGCTCGCGGTAGCCGCGGCCGAGGACCCGGCCGTCGGAGGCGACGACGAGCGCGGTGGATCCCGTGGTCCCCTGATCCAGCGCCAGGACGGCCGTCACGGATCGAAGGGCGGCTGCACGAGCCCGCGGTCGGTGACGTAGCTGGTGACGTAGCGCGCCGGCGTGATGTCGAAGGCCGGGTTCGCCGCGCGCACGCCCGCGGGCGCGACGCGCCGCCCGGCGAGCGACGTCACCTCGTCCGGCGGGCGCTGCTCGATCGGGATGGCGTCGCCGTCGGGAAGCGCGGCGTCGATCGTGGAAGAAGGCGCCGCGCAATGGAACGGGACACCGTGGTGCCGCGCGAGCACGGCGAGCGTGTAGGTGCCGATCTTGTTCGCGACATCGCCGTTGCGGGCGATGCGGTCCGCGCCGACGAGCACGACGTCGACGGCGGCGGCGCGCATCAGGGCACCCGCGACGGCGTCGACGATGACCGTGCAGGGGATCCCCGCCTGCGCCAGCTCCCACGCGGTGAGCCTCGCCCCCTGCAGCAGGGGACGGGTCTCGTCCACGAAGACGTGGAGGCGCCGGCCCGCCGCATGGGCGAGATAGACCGGCGCGAGCGCGGTCCCGATGCCGCCCGTGGCCAGCGCGCCGGCGTTGCAGTGCGTCAGCACCTGGGCGCCATCCGGCACCAGCGGCAGCCCATGCTCGCCGATGCGGCGGCACATCTCCCGGTCCTCCTCCCAGATGGCCGTGGCCTCCGCGTGGAGTCGGTCCCACAGCTCCGGTCCGCCGCCGCGCGTCGCGTCGGCCACCCGCCGCATCCGGTCCAGCGCCCAGCGGAGGTTGACCGCGGTGGGGCGCGCGGCGTCCAGGCGATCGGCGAGCCCGCGTAGCCGCTCGAGGAACGAGTCGCGCGTGGCGCCGCGCAGCTCCCGCAGCCCGGCCACGAGACCCATCGCCGTCGCGATCCCGATCAGCGGCGCCCCGCGGACCTGCATGGTGCGGATCGCCTCGACCACGTCCTCGCCGCTCTCGAGCTCGCGCGTCACACAGGTCTCGGGGAGCGCCCGCTGGTCCACGATACGTACGCCCCCGCTCGGGCTCCAGGCGATGGCTTGGACGGTCATGACGGCGAACGTAGGGGTGATCGGAGCGGGGGGCAAGCGGGAGCGCCTGGGACAATGCGTGGTACGTGGTGAGTGGTATCTGACGGTGCGCGGCCGAGCGACGCGGACGTTGAGTAAGCACCGGCAAGCACCACGCACCACACACCACGTACCCTCTTGCTCCACTTGGCCCGCGACGAGCCCCGATGTAGGATTGACCCCCATGACCTACCAAACCCTCTTGTTCGAGGTACGGGACGGCATCGCCTTCGTCACGATCAACCGGCCCGACAAGCTCAACGCGCTGAACGACCAGGTGATGGCGGAGCTGGCGGACGCCGCCGAGCGGATCGCCAACGAGCGCGAGGTGCGGGGCGCGATTCTCACCGGTGCCGGCCCCAAGGCGTTCGTCGCGGGCGCCGATGTCGGGGAGCTCGCCCAGCAGGGCGCCTTCGACGGCAAGGCCCGCGCGCTGCGCGGCCAGGCTGTGCTGCGACGCCTCGAGACCTGCGGCAAGCCGGTGATCGCGGCGGTGAACGGGTACGCCCTCGGGGGCGGGTGCGAGCTGGCCATGGCGTGCCACCTGCGCATCGCGGCGGACACGGCCCGATTCGGCCAGCCCGAGGTGAAGCTCGGGATCGCGCCGGGCTACGGCGGGACGCAGCGCCTTCCCCGCCTGGTCGGGAAAGGCATCGCGCTCCAGCTCATCCTCACGGGCGAGCCTATCGACGCGCAGGAGGCCTACCGCATCGGGCTGGTGAACAAGGTGGTGCCCGTCGCCGACCTGGCGGCCGAGGCCGAGAAGATGCTGCGGGGTATCCTCGCCATGGGGCCGCTGGCGGTGCGCCTGGCGATCGAGGCCGTGGATCGGGGGTCGGAGATGTCATTGGACGAAGGGTTGCTGCTGGAGGCCAATCACTTCGGCCTGCTCGCCTCCACCGCGGATACCAAGGAAGGGTTGGCGGCATTCCTGGCAAAGCGGCCGGCGCGATTCGAAGGGCGCTGATCGTCCTGGCCGGGTGCCTCGGCACCGCGGGCGGCGGATGCTTCGACGAGCGAGATCGGGTCGGCCCCCCGACGCTCACGCTCACCCTCGACAGCGACACGGTCTTCTCACCCGATACGCTCACGGGGCGAGTGCGCGCCGAGGATCCCGACGGCATCGACTCGGTGTGGCTGAGCTTCGAGGGCGACACGTCGGCGGCCGACGGGCTGCTCGACCTCGTGCTGGACCGCGCCTTCGCCGTCGAGGTCCTCGGGCGCCGAGCCCCCGGGGAGGTGCTGGCCATCTCGCTGCGGGGACGGGACCTGGCGGGGTTCTCCCACACGATTTCGGACTCCGTGCGGGTCGTCGCCGGACCATAGTAAGTCTTGCCCTGACAACAACTTCTGGGTACATTGAAGGGGTTGTCTGGAGGCTCTCGCGGGGTCCCGCGACGCGCCACGGGGCAGCCGTCCCGTGGCGCGTTTTGGCAGCGTGGGCGGAGGTCGGGGGGCATGGCGGACAAGCGAACGCGGTTCCCCGTGCGGGTGGGGGAAGCGCTCCAATCCTACCTGGCACGGACGGGGCTCGGGCGTCGGCTAGGGCAGGCGCAGGTGGTCTGGGAGTGGCCGCAGCTGGTCGGGCCACAGATCGCGGCGGTCACGGAGGCCGACGCCGTGACGCCCGACGGCACGCTGTTCGTGCGGGTCGCGACGAGCGCCTGGATGAACGAGCTGCAGCTGATGGCGCCCGAGATCATGGCCCGCATCAACGCGGGCCGGGCCGCCGGACGGATCAAGACGATACGCTGGTTTCTCGCACGCTAGAGAGCCATGGCACGAGCTAAGCCGACCGCGGCGCGGGCCGCGAAGGCGTCGAAGGACAAGGCCGTCACCACGGGATACAAGGCCGACGCGATCCAGGTCCTCAAGGGCCTCGAGGCGGTGCGCCGTCGCCCGGCGATGTACATCGGCTCGATCTCGGCGCGCGGGCTGCACCACCTGGTCTACGAGGTGGTGGACAACTCGGTGGACGAGGCGCTCGCGGGCTTCTGCACGCGGATCGACGTCACCCTGCACGCGGATAACGCGGTGACCGTGGTCGACAACGGCCGCGGGATCCCGGTGGACCTCCACAAGACCGAGAAGAAGCCGGGCGTGGAAGTGGCGCTCACGATGCTGCACGCCGGCGGGAAATTCGACAAGAGCTCCTACAAGGTGTCGGGGGGGCTGCACGGCGTGGGCGTGTCGGTGGTCAACGCGCTCTCGGAGAAGCTCGAGGTGTGGGTGGACCGCGACGGGCAACGCCATCACATGGCGTTCGCGCGGGGCGACACGACCAACAAGCTGACGGCGACGGGCAAGGCCCGCGGGACGGGCACGACCGTGTGGTTCAAGCCCGATACGGAGATCTTCACCGACACGCGTTTCGATTTCGGTACGCTGGCCAACCGGCTGCGTGAGCTGGCCTTTCTGAACAAGGCGCTGACGATCACGCTCAAGGACGAGCGCAAAGACCAGCAGCGGGAGGAGACGTTCTACTACAAGGGCGGGCTCGCCGAGTTCGTGAAATGGGTGGTCGGCAACCGCCGGCCGGTGTACGCGAAGCCGATCACCTTCGAGGCGACGCGCGACGGCGTCGAGGTCGAGGGTGCGATCCAGTACGATGACCAGTACAGCGAGAACACCTTCACGTTCGTCAACAACATCAACACCCACGAGGGAGGGACGCACCTCACGGGCTTCAAGGCCGCGCTCACCCGCACGATCAACGAGTGGGCGAAGAAGGACGGGCTCCTGAAGAAGGAGGACTTCACCCTCACGGGCGACGACGTGCGCGAAGGACTGAACTGCGTCCTGCACGTGAAGATCAAGCAGCCGCAGTTCGAGGGGCAGACCAAGACCAAGCTGGGTAACTCGGAAGTCGAGGGAATCGTCAAAAGCGTGGTGAACGAGGCGCTGGGCAGCTTCTTCGACAAGCTCCCCAGCGTGGCACGCGCGATCATCGCGAAGGCGACGAGCGCAGCCCGGGCGCGCGAGGCGGCGCGCAAGGCGCGGGAGCTGGTGCGCAAGAAGAGCGGGTTCGAGGCGGGCGTGCTCCCCGGCAAGCTGGCCGACTGCTCGCTCACTGACCCCAAGCTCTGCGAGTTGTACCTCGTCGAGGGCGACTCGGCCGGCGGGTCGGCCAAGCAGGGCCGCAACCGGACATTCCAGGCCATCCTCCCGCTGCGCGGCAAGATTCTCAACGTGCAGAAGGCGCGGATCGACAAGATCCTGTCGAACGAGGAGATCCGGGCGATGATCACCGCCATCGGCACCAGCGTCGGCGAGGACTTCAAGCTCGACGAGGCCCGCTACCAGAAGATCATCCTCATGACCGACGCCGACGTGGACGGCGCGCACATCCGGACGCTGCTGCTGACGTTCTTCTTCAAGGAGATGCGGGATCTGATCGAGGCGGGGTTCATCTACATCGCGCAGCCGCCGCTGTTCCGCGTGGCCCGGGGCAAGGAAGAGTACTACGCCTACGACGACAAGGAGCGCGACGCGTTCGTGAAGCGCTTCTCCAACGGCGCCGAGGGACACGGCTCAGTCATGATCAGCCGCTACAAGGGCCTCGGGGAGATGAACCCCGAGCAGCTGTGGAAAACCACGATGGACCCGGCGACGCGCACGATCCTCAAGGTCGAGATGGAGGACGCGGCCCAGGCGTCGTATCTCTTCGAGACGCTGATGGGCGACGAGGTGGAGCCGCGGCGCAAGTTCATCGAAGAAAACGCCAAGTTCGTCCGCAATCTGGACGTCTGACCCGCGGGCCCAGACGGGCGGTCGGTGAAGCCCGCTCCGGCCGGCGGCAACGCCGTGCTCGGCGGCCGTCGCGGGCCCCACCGACCGCTGACCGTTAACCTCCCATGCTTCCTGCTCTGATCCTGTTCGGCGTCGTGCTGGCCCTCCTGGCGTTCGTCTTCCTGGGCGGCCGCCGCTCGGACCACGAGCCCACCGTGCATCGCCGGCCGGACGACCGGATCGATCACGCGGAGCTGGAGCAAGCAGAGCGGGAGGCGCGGGACGCCACCGACGAGGACGAGGTGAGGGACTGGGGGCCGGGAGCGGGAAATGGGGAAGGGGGAAGGGGGAAGGGTAAGGCCGGATTCCGTCTTACCTTCCCCCTTCCCTCTCCTCCTTATTCCAGCTTGTGCAGCTCCACGCGGCGGTTCTGGGCACGGCCGGTGACGGTCGTGTTGGGGGCGACCGGACGGTCGGGTCCGTAGCCCTGGGCGACCAGGCGATCCCCCGCCACTCCGTGCCCGATCAGGTAGGCCCGGACCGACTCCGCGCGGGCCTGCGACAAGCGCCGGTTCAGGGATCGGGTCCCCGTGCTATCGGTGTGGCCCGCGATTTCGACGCGGATGTCCGAATTGACGACGAGGGACTCGGCCACGTCCACCAGGATGGCGAGGGCCGAGTCCGTGAGCGTCGCCCGGCCGATGATGAAGGTCACGCCCCGCAGGAACAGGACCCGGCGCGTCTCCTCGAACAGGATCTGGCAGCCCAGGGAGTCCACGGTGGCGCCAGGGGAGGAGTTGGGGCAGCGATCGCGCGGGTCGGGGACGCCGTCGCCGTCGCGATCCCGCAGCAGGGGGCAGCCCACGCCGTCGACGGTCTCTCCCAGGGGCGTGCCGGGGCAGCGGTCCAGGCCGATGACGACGCCGTCGCGGTCCTCGTCCCGTAAGGCGAGACAGGTGCGCCGGCCGGCAATGACCGGGCCGATGCTCTCGGCCGCTGCCAGGTGGGGGGCCGCGCGGCACGTGGCCCCGTCCGATGTCTCGTGCCCCGCACGGAGCAGCTCGATCTCGAGCCCGGCGAGCTCCGCGGGCGCGCACACGAAGGTCGAGTCCGCCTTCCACTGCTCGGCCTGGTCCCACAGGTCTTGCCGCACGCGTGCGGTGCCGGTCACCAGCGGCGTGGTGCGAGCGGAGTCGGTCTCGCCACGCTCGAGATGCTCGACCAACGTCAGCGCCTGTCCGTAGGCGTCGGCGACGACCTGCGTGCGGTCGTTATCGCCGTACTCCTCACGCGCGAACGCCAGCCAGCCGCCCGCCTTGGCCCGCTGGTAGACGGCGCCGGGAGCCGTGTCGGGCGGCAGGGTGTCGAGCCGCCGCTGGAGCGCCGTGAACAGGGCGAGATCGGACGAGATCGCCTCGTCGGTGATGCGGTCCCGCGGCGGCGTCAGGCTGCCGGACTGCACCGGGCCGCCGGCGCACGCGGTCGCAGCCGCCAGGAGCAACGCCCACGTCGTGGCGCCGCGGACTCGTGCCCCGGCAAGGCTCACCCGATCCCGACTCATGGCTGCGGCCGCTCCCCCGATGGGCCCGCGCTCGGGGCGGCGCGCCGGCCGAACAGGCTTTCGTCGAACTTCCACCCCAGATCGATGTAGAGGCCCTGCTGGGTCGAGCTGACGCCGGTGAGGTCGGCGTCCCGGAACCCGAACAGGTTGAAGCCCAGCGCGATGCGCAGGTTGCGCGCCACGCGACGCCCGACCTCGACCCCGAGCCCGTACTCGCGGGTGCTGAAGTCGCCGTCGCCGAAGATACTGCCGATCATCCCGGCGTCCCATTTCTCGGTCAGGTCCACCACCGCGCGACCGGAGAAGAGGTGCGCGGTCTGGCGGGTTCGCAGGCTGTCGCTCTCGTCGGTCGCGATCTTGCCCGCGTAGCGGCCGGTCAGGCCGACGCGACGGCTCGGCTGGAAGTTGACGTCCGTGCTGAAGACGTGGGCGCCCCGCGTGGCCTCGGGGAATCCGCTCGGGGTCAGGTGCTCGTAGCGGTATTCGTAGCGAGCGAGCGCGTTCCAGCGATCGACGTCGGTCTGGCGCCACGCCAGTCCGAGCTGGGCGCGCGCCCGCGTCTCGGCGTCGCCCACGGTGCTGAACAGCCCGCGGCCGAGCAGGGTGAAGTCGCGGCTCAACTTGCGTCCGTACCCGACGGTGCCGAGCCAGCTGTCGCCCGACGCGCTGCTGCGCAGCTCGGCGCGCGCGGTCCCCTTCCACAGGGGGTTCCGCGTGTACTCCACGGCGCCGGTGACGGCGGTGGCGGTCTGGCCGCCGCCGCGCAGCGGCTCGACCCGCTCGAACGACGTGTTGAACACCACGCCGGGCGCCACGGGCCAGCGATTCCGCAGGCCGATCGCCGCCTCCGCTTCGCGTCCGTTGAAGGCGTCGCGCGCCCGGTACTCGCTGAACAGGCGGTTGCCGCGGTAGTAGTCGGCGTCGAGGCCGAGGACCGTGGTGGAGAGCCGCTGGGCGCCGTTGAGAGCGTATGGACCCGCGAAGGAGCTGATCCACTCGTGACGACCGTACAGCCGGGCGCGCCGGGCGAACAGGTAGTCGCCGCCGATCGCGGCGCGCCGCTGGTCCGTCTCGACCAGATCCTGCTCGAGCTCGCCGAACACGGTGGCGCGCCGGCGATCGAGCAGCTCCACGCCGAGCCGGGTGCGCAGCGCGTTCGTTTCGTTCGGGGTGGCGCCCGTCGTGGCGGCCGAGCCGTCCGACGCGGGTGTCGCCGACTCGCGGCCGTAGCGATAGCCGAGCTCGACGGTGACGCGCTCGCCGAAGCGCCGCTCGACGCCGAGCAGCGCGCCGTCGCGGCGGCCGCCAGTCGCGACATCCTCGGTGCGCAGCGCCTCGCCGAGCAGCCGGGTGCGGGGGTTCAGCAGCCACGTCCCGCGCGCGCCGTACTCGCCGCGACCCCCGTTGAAAGTGGCGGAAGGGTTCTGGAACGCGATCTGGCTGCGGAGCCCGTAGACGCGGGCGTCGAGCCGTGCCGAGTGATGCCGCAGCTCGACGCGGCCGGCCGCCCCGCCCTCGAGGGTGTCGCCGTCGGTGTAGGCAACCTCGCCGAGCAGGAACGTGCCGTCGGCCAGGCGCACGGTGGAGTGCGCGCCGACGACCTGCCACGAGCCGAGCGGGTTGTCGTCGCGCACCAGAGTGCCTCCGAGCTCGGCCCGCTCGCCGAGCCGCGCCTGCCCTGTGGCGCCGTACTGCCAGAACGCGTCGCCGCCCTGCTCCACCTCGTAGGTCACCCGGATGAACACGGGATTCAGGTTCGGATCGAGGCTCGGCACCGGGACGCGGAAGAGCAGCCGGCCGGTGAACGGCTCCAAGGTGTAGTCGGCGAACCGGACCTGCGGCACGCGGCGCAGGATGACGCTCGGCTGGTTGCGATCGCGCGTGACGATCTCCACCTGCTCGGTATTGAGACGCCCATCGGCACGACCGAGCGCGTACGGCCCGGAGATCCCCTGGCCGCGGATTTCCTCGACGAGCTGTGTGAGCCGGCCCTGGCTGGCGAACACGTCCACCTCGCCGCCGCGGCCCTCAACATGCTGGCGGAAGCCGGTCAGGCTGCGGTCGTAGGCGCCGAGCCGGCGCGTCTCGGTGGCCGCCGGCGTCGCGTAGTCGCCGTACAGCAGGAACGAGCGCTCGCGGTCGATGCGGACGTACAGCCGGCCGGCCGACTGGGCGTCGAACTCCTTCACGGACGCGTCGCCGTACACCGGGTAGAACTCCTCCGGCTGGATGTCGCGGAACAGCCGCTCGTCGCCGTCGCGCTCGGAGTCGAAGGCCAGGGTCACCAGGTACTTGCCCTTGACCTTGCCCTTGAGGTACAGCGCGCCCCGGGCTCCGGCCTGGACGTCCCCGTTGTCGCTCGAGACCGCGAAGTCGCGCAGCTCCTCCTCGAACCCATCGTCGGCCCGCGCGGGGGTGATGGCCCCGGTCTCGAGCGAGCGGATGCTGAAGCGGCCCTGCACCACGCCGGTCGCGATCAGCGAGCGGTCGGCCGGGACGAAGAAGATGGGCTCCGTGCGACTCACCCCACCCACCGTCACCCGAATCTGGCCGGCGCCTTCGCGCGGCGCCGCGACCAGCCGCAGATCGGCGCGGCCGTCCACCAGCTCCGCCTGGAAGCCGGGCTCGGTGGGATCGAGATCCTCCCCCTGCCAGCGACCCAGGCTCGCCTCCAGGGTCACGAGCGTGCGGACCCGAAGCGCGGATCCGCGCTCGTCCATCAGCCGGATGGCGACCGGGACGACCGTGGCGCCGTCCGCGGGGATCGGGGTCCGCGGCACGCGCAGGTCCAGGCGCGCGGCCGGCGCTCCGGCCGCGCCAGCTCCGGTGTCCGCCCGGAGCGGGGCGGGCGGGAGGCCGGAGTTCGCGTCGCTGAGGGTCCGCTCGGGGAGCAGCGACCGGTACACGCCCACGATCCGTGCCGGCTGCGCCTCTCCCTCGGGCGCGGCGACCGAGTCCGCGAGCGCCGCGCCGGTGTCGGTCGGGGCCGTCTCCCCGGCCGGCAGGGTGTCGAGCACAAAGCCCTCGAGCCCGCCCGGCACCCGTCGCGCCTTGACGGCGGCGAGCAGCTCCGGCGTGAGCCGGACCGCGAAGTTGGTCTTGTGGATCTGACCCTTCTTCACGTCCACGAAGCGGCTCGCCGGATCGCCGGCGTTGCGGTTGTCGGTCACGACGAGCGTAGCACCGGGCGGCAAGGTCGTGGGATCGACCCGCACGACGTGGAGCCGGGCGATCACGGCCGCGAAGTTGAACTTGCCTTCCGCGTCGGTCACGACCGAGGTCCCGTCCTGGAGGAAGACGCGGACCCCGGGGATCCCGAGCTCTTCGGCATCCTGGCGGCGGTGGCTCGAGCTGTCGCAGTCGCACTCGACGTACACCTTGCCGACGATGAGGGCACGGTCCGTGAACACGCCTTGCTGGACGTCGATCTGGGCGACGGCGGTATTGGACACTGCCGAGACGGTCCCGCTCCGAGCGAGAGCGCGGTTCACGCCATCGCCACTCTCCGCGCCCGGCCCAACACGGACACGGTAGGTGAGCACGGCGCTGTCGCCCGCGGCGATCACCCCCACGGTGAAAGCCAGCTGCGGCCCGGGCGCGCCCGCGGGCTCCGGCAGCGGCGTGCCGTCGAGGCGCGCGCTCCCGGCGAGGTAGGCGAAGCCCGCGGGAAGCGCGTCCTCGACGATCACGTCGGGGATGGCGCTGGCGCCGACGGCCTGCACGGCCACCCGGTAGTCCACGACTTCGGCGATCTCGACGACTTCGCGCGAGGCACGCTTCGCCACCGTGAGCCGGAAGTCGCCCGTCACGCCGGTGGGTGAGTCGATCGCGAGATTGTCGCCGCCCGCCACCGTGTCGCCCGGCGTGGTGAGGCTGGCCTGGTTCGTCACGCTCGGATAGGCGGCGGGCCCGACGCCCACGGTGAGGCTAATGGCGCTGCTCGCCGTCGGCCCGAGCGGGCCGGCCGCGGTGCAGGTCACGACCGGGCTCACCGCCGAGCAGGCCCACCCCGCCCCGACGCCGGAGACGAACGTGAGGCCCGGCGGCAGCGTGTCCACCACCGTGATGGGGCCGATGGTCGCCACCGAGCCCGTGTTTGTCACGGCGAGGGTGTACTGGCCGGAGCCGCCCACCGTGAAGCTGCCGGCATGCGATTTGGCGAGCGCCAGGTTGACGGCGCCGACGGGGGCCGTGTCGGTGGCGGTGTCGTTGGCCGCCACAATGTCGCCTGCGGTGGCGACGGTGGCCACGTTGGTCACGCTCGGCACCGCGGCGCCGCCCACGGCGACCGTGAGACTCAGGGCGCGGTTGGCCGTCGGCGCGATCGGGCCAGGCGAGGTGCAGGTCACGGCTTGCCCAAGCGAGCCGCAGGACCATCCGGCGCCGGCGCCGGTCACGAACGTGAGCCCGGCGGGCAGGACGTCGGTCACCGTGATGGCGCCCGTCGTCGCGGAGGGACCGACGTTGCTCACGGTCAGCTGATAGACCGTGTTGATGCCTACGGTGAACGTACCGGAGTGCGTCTTGACGAGCGCCAGGTCGGGCGCGCCGGTGATCTGGGTGTCGTTGTCCGTCGCCGAGTTATTCCCGGCGGGATCGTTGACGCCGCCCGGGGCGGTGACCGTGGCAACGTTCGTGATCGTGCCCGTGCCCGTGACCGTCCCCGTCGCGAGGAACGTCGCCGAGCCCCCGCTCAAGAGATCGACGACCGCCGCCAGGTTCCCCGCGCCGCTCGCCGGACAGCTCGAGCCCGCCGAGGCGCTACAGGTCCAGGTGACACCGGACAGCTGGGCCGGGAAGACGTCGTTGACCGTCGCGCCCGTGACGGCACTCGGCCCGGCGTTCGAGACCGTGATCGTATAGGTCAGCCCGGCGCCCTGATTGACCGCGACCACGCCGTCGGTCTTCGTGATCGCCAGGTCCGCGGTCGCGGTGATCTGGGTGT
>CAZVSO010000026.1:12298-22684 GCA_964629425.1 uncultured Gemmatimonadaceae bacterium | reverse complement strand
GGCGGCCAATCCCATCAGGCGCCAGGTGCGGCGGCGGCGCTCCGCGCGCCGGCTGTCCCGCACCACGGGCCAGCGATCGCGCGCGGGCCCGAGCGGCGGCAGCGCCCGGAGCGCGGCCACCCGCTGATACAGCGCGTCCAGCTCCGCCTGGCAGGCGCCGCAGTCCACTACGTGCCGCCGCGCCCAGACCGAGCCCTCGCCGCCCCGCAACGCCACCAGATCGTCCATCGTGCAGTGCATGGTCAGGCCTCCCCCCTCGATCCCGCCGCCAGCATGCCCCGCAGCCGGGCGTGCGCCCGCGCGAGCTGGGACTTCGAGAAGCTCACCGACCGGTCCATCATTTCCCCGATCTCCTCGTGGGTGTAGCCCTCGACGTCGTGCAGCCACACGACCGCCCGCGATGTCTGGGACAACCGCTCGAACGCACGCTCCAGGTCGATCCGCGCGCCCACCGGCAGAGGGGCATGGGCCCCCACCTCGTCGCCCAGCTCCTCGGTGGCCCGCAGCTGGTTGCGCCGGATGCGCATCAGCGCCTTCGACGCCGCGATCCGCCGCACCCAACCCCACAGCGGGCCATCCCCGCGGTAGCTCTTGATGCTGCGCAGCACCTCGAGGAACGTCTCCTGCAGCACGTCCTCGGCGTCCTCGGAGTGGCGCAGCATGCGCCGCGCGAGGTTGTACACGGGCGTCTCGAAGGCGCGGTACAGGGCCTCGAGCGCCTCCTCGTCACCCGCTTTGGCGCGCGCTACCAGGATGTCGGGAACGGCGAGTGCGACAGTCATCACCGGAAAGTAAGGATGCTGGGAAGGCGGGGAGGGTCGCGACAAGCTGGGGAAGGGGGACGGGGGACGGGGGACGGGTAAAGCGGTCGCCGTTTTACCCTTCCCCCTTCCCCCGTCCCCCGTCCCCCGTCCCCTATCTACCCATCCCGTAGTCAGTTACGATACCGCATGCCGACCGACCCCAAGATGTTGGAACGCTGGCGACACCACTGGCAGGATGAGTCCGATGCGGCCTACCTGTACGGCGTGCTGGCCGCGCAGGAACCCGACCAGAACCGACGGGAGGTCTACACGGGGCTGGCCGCGGTGGAGGAGCGCCACACCGGGATGTGGGCGAAGCTGCTGGCCGAGCAGGGTCACCCCGTGCTCGGCCGGCCGGGTCCCTCGCTCCAGGCCCGCGTGCTCGCCTGGTTGGGCGCGCGCCTCGGGTCGCGCTACCTGCTGCCGCTGCTGCTGCGCGAGGAGGGGCGCGAGGTGAAGGGCTATCTCGGTCTCGCGCAGGCGTCGAGCGCCGGCGACGCGGGCCGGGACGTGTCGTTGACGCTGGCACGGGAATCGGCGCAGCACGCCCAGACGCTGGCGACCCTCGTGGGGCCTCCGGGCCCCGGGCCGGGCGCGGAGCCGTGGCACCGCACGGCGTCGGGCGGGTTCCTGCGCAACGTGGTGTACGGGTTCAACGACGGACTGACGGCGAACTTCGGGCTGCTGGCCGGCGTGGTCGGGGCCGCGGTGGCGCCGCACGTCGTGCTCATCTCTGGCGTGGCGGGGATGATCGCGGACGCGCTGTCCATGGGATCCTCGGGCTACCTCGCGGCGAAGAGCGAGCAGGAGGTGTACGCCCACGAGATCGCCATGGAGGAAGAGGAGCTGCGCCTGATGCCCGAGGTGGAGGAGGAGGAGCTGGCGCTCGTGTACCAGGCGAAGGGGATCGCGGCGGCCACGGCCCGCCAGCTGGCCGCGGACGTGATGAAGGATCCAGTGCGCGCGCTGGCCGAGAAGGTGCGCGAGGAGCTGCGCATCAGCGAGGCGCATGCGACGCCGCTCAAGGAGGGATGGGTGACCGGCGTCGCGACGGCGGTCGGTGCCTTCATCCCCGTCGCGCCGTTCCTCGTGCTGGACGGGGCGGCCGCGGGGTGGGCCGCCTTCGCCCTCGCGATGCTGTCCCACTTCGCCGTGGGCGCCGCCCGGAGCTTTTTCACCGGCCGCGGCGTGTTCCGCAGCGGGATCGACATGTTTGTCGTCGGCCTCGGGGTCGCGGCGGTGGGGTATGTCGTCGGCGATTTGATCGCCAAGCTGCTCTAAGGGGACGGGGGACGGGGGACGGGGGACGGGTAAGGCGGGCCACGGTTCGCAGTACCCTTCCCCCTTCCCCCGTCCCCCGTCCCCGTCGTCAAACGACCAGATTCACCAGCCGATCCGCCACATAGACCACTTTCCGTACCGGCTTTCCGTCCACGAACTTGCGGACGGTCTCGTCCCGCAGCGCGAGCTCGACTACTTCGCGCTCCGAGAGCCCGCGGCGAACGTCGAGGCGGCCGCGGACCTTCCCGTTGACCTGAACGACCACCGTGACGTCGTCCGCCGTGGCGACCCGCTCGTCGTAGCCGGGCCAGCGTGCCTCGAACACCGAGGTCGGGTGGCCGAATCGCTCCCACAGCTCTTCGGCGATATGGGGGGCGTAGGGCGCCAGCATGACGATCAGCGGCTCGAGCGCCTCCCGCCTCCCGCCTCCCGCCTCCCGTAGAGCGTTGACGTACTCCATCATCGCCGCGATGGCCGTGTTGTAATCGAGGGACTCGGTGTCGGCGGTCACCTTCTTGATCGTCTGGTGGAGCTTTTGGGGTATCCCCGGGCTCCCCGGGCTTGCGCCCGGGGTCAGGGGAGCTTGTACTGACCCCGGGCGCGAGCCCGGGGCGGCCGCCTCATGCACCAGAGTCCACACCTTCTCGAGAAACCGGCGGATCCCCGTGATCCCCTCGTCGCGGAAGTCGCCGCCCTGCTGGAAGGCGCCGAGGAACATCAGGTACGTGCGGAAGGTGTCGGCGCCCCAGCGCTGGATGTAGGCGTCCGGGATGACGACGTTGCCGCGCGACTTCGACATCTTGGCCCCGTCCTTGACGATCAGGCCGTGGGCCCGCAGCCTGGGGAACGGCTCCTCGAAGTGCAGATGACCGAGGTCCTGAAGCGCCATGGTGACGAAGCGCGAGTAGAGCAGGTGGAGCACGGCGTGCTCGTTCCCGCCGATGTAGCTCGTCACGGGCAGCCAGGTCTTCGTGCGGGCCGGGTCGAAGGGCCGGTCCTGGAACTCGGTGGACGGGTAGCGCAGGAAGTACCACGACGAGTCGAGGAAGGTGTCCGACACGTCGGTCTCGCGGCGGGCATCGCCACCGCACTGCGGGCATTTCACGAAGTACCACTCGCGGTGCCGGGCCAGAGGGCTGACCCCGGTGTCGTCAGGCCGGAAGTCCTCGATGAAGGGCAGCTCCACCGGGAGGTCGGCGTCGGGCACGGCGACCGGGCCGCAGCGCCCGCAGTGGATGATCGGGATCGGGGGCCCCCAGTAACGCTGGCGCGAGATGCACCAGTCGTGCAGCCGGTACTACAAGCGCGGGGTCGCGAGGCCCCGCGCCGCGAGCCACTCGACGATGGCGCGGCCGCCCTCGCGGCACGAGCGGCCATCGAACGCCCCGGAGTTGGCCAACACGCCCTCGAGCGTCACGCGGGGCAGCGGCTCGCCGCCCTCGACCCGCACCACCTCGCGGATCGGGAGGCGGAACTCTTGCGCGAACTCGAAATCCCGCCGGTCGTGAGCGAGGACGTAGTCGGCGATCCAGATCGGCACGTCTTCGCCCGTGGCGGGGTTCCGGGCGAAGGCGCCGGTGAATACCCCCGTTTTGGCCTTGTCCCCGACGCGGCGGGACACGATGTCCTTGGCCTGGACCTCGCGCCGGTAGGCGTCCACCGCCGCGCGCTCGGCGCCGGCGGTGAGCGCGTCCACCAGCGGGTGCTCGGGCGCCAGCACCACGTAGGTGGCGCCGAACACCGTGTCCGGCCGCGTGGTGAACAGCCGCAGCGTCACGCCGCCCGGCGCCGTGAACACGAGCTCCGCGCCCTCGCTGCGCCCGATCCAGTTGCGCTGCAGCGTGACCGTGCTCTCGGACCAGTCGAGCCCGTCGAGGTTGCCGAGCAACCGCTCCACGTAGCGGGTAATGGCGAAGAACCACTGCTCGAGGGAGCGCATCTCGACCCGGGTGTCGGGATGGCGCTCGCAGTAGCCGTTGATCACCTGCTCGTTGGCGAGCACGGTCTTGCATGCGGGGCACCAGTTGACGGCCGCCTGCTTGCGGTACGCCAGCCCCGCCTTGAAGAGCTGGAGGAAGATCCACTGCGTCCACTTGTAGTAGGCGGGGTCCGTGGTCGAGAGCTCGTGGCGCCAGTCGAACATCCCGCCGAACCGCTGCAGCTGGCGGCGGAAGGTCGCGATGTTCTGGGGGATGAGCTTCGCCGGATGCGTGCCGACCGAGAGGGCGTAGTTCTCCGAGTGGATGCCGAACGCGTCGAACCCCATCGGCTCGAACACGTCGAGTCCCTGGAGCCGCTGGAAGCGGCCGTAGATGTCGGCGCCGGTGAACGCGAACATGTTCCCGACATGGAGTCCCTCGGCCGACGGGTAGGGGAACATCATCAGGTTGTAGAACGGGCGGCGCGGGTGGTCGAGGTCGGGCTCGTTGGTGTGGCGCGCTGCCCACACCGCCTGCCATTTCGCCTCGACGGCCTGCGGGTCGTAGGTCGACACGGCGCTCATAAGTGCCTGAAACTAAACGGACTTGCCGCCCCGTGAAACCCTGCCTACTTTAGCCGGTCCACCCTTCATGGCAAGCCAGAGCCAGCAGCTACGGCGGAGCTTCCTCGTCACCGGCGCCATCGCCGCCACCGCGCTGGTGGCCGCGATCGCCATTGTCGCGGGCCGAGCCTCGGATCAGATCCTCGAGCGCCAGGCCCGTGACCGGGCCCAGAACCTCGCGGGGCGCGCGGTGGTCCAGGTGAGCCAGTACCTCGAGGACCGGCGGCTCGAGGCGGAGCGTCTGGGCGCCGTCCCCGACATCGCGCGGGCGGCCGACGCGGCGTCGCGGCAGGCCGTGGCCCGCGGGCTCGACCAGATGCCTGCGGCGGACCTGGAGCGCGCCTTCGCCGCCACCCGGGCGCTCGGCGCCGACCCCGCGTTGACGGCCTTCATCCGCGACTACGTCGCGAAATCGGACTTCGCCGAGGTGTTCTTCACGGAGCGGCACGGCCTGATCGTGGCCGCCTCCGGACGGACGTCCGATTTCGTCCAGGCCGACGAGCCATGGTGGCGGGAAGCGATGACCGCGGGCGTGTTCGAGGGCGAGCCGGCCTACGACTCCTCGGCGGCGATGGTGGCCATGGAGTACGACGTGGCGATCCGGGCGCGCGGGCAGAGCCGGCCCGTGGGCGTGCTCAAGGCCGCGTTTGACCTCGGTCGGCTGTCGCAGCTCCTGGCGCCGGCGGATCTGGGCGAGAACGCCTATCTCCAGGTCGTGGACGACCACGGGCACCTGGTGGTGACGCCGAACGCCGCGCAGCTGCTGAACGAGCTGCCGAACGCCGACCGCATCCCGCGCACCGACAGCGCGGCGGTCGTGGTGGTCCAGGCCGCGACGGGCGAGGAGCTCGTGACCTCGATGCCCACCGAGGGACGGCGGTGGTGGGTGGTGCTGCGGCAGCCGACGTTCAGCGCCTACGCGGCGGCGCGGGCGACCCGGCGCGCCATCCTGATCGGCGCGCCCGCGCTGCTCGCCCTGATGGTGGGGGTGATCTGGGGCGTGGCGACGTGGCTCAACCGCCGCGTGACGGAGCCGGTGCGCGCCGCCGGCCGGATCGCCAGCCGGGTGGCGGCAGGCGATCTGTCGGTGACGGTGGCGGCGCCGCGCGAGCAGTCGGGCGAGGTGCGAGAGCTCCTCTCCGCCGTGCAATCGATGGTGGTGGCCCTGCGACGGCTGGTAGGGGCGATCCGCGGCGCGGCGGACGAAGCGGCCGCGATGGCGGCCGAGATCTCGGCGTCCACCGAGCAGATGAGCGCCTCGACTCAGGAGATGGCCGCGACCTCCCAGGACCTGGCGCGCCGCGCGGGCGAGCAGGCGCAGGTCGTGCGCGCGGCGGCGGGAGACGCCGGCCGCATCCTGGAGATCGCGACCATCCTGGCGCACGGCGCCGAGGAATCGGTGCGGCGCAACAGCGACGTCGCCCGCCTGGCCCGCCACCACCGCGAGCTGCTGGACCAGAGCTCGGCTGAGCTGGGGCGGCTGGCCGGCGAGGTCGAGCAGGGAGCGCAGGAGGCCGCAGCGCTCGCCAGCGCCTCGGCCGAGATTCAGAAGTTCGTCACCCAGGCCAAGGCCGTCGCGACGCAGACCAACATGCTGGCGCTGAACGCCGCCATCGAGGCGGCGCGCGCCGGCCCGCAGGGGCGGGGCTTCGCCGTCGTGGCCGACGAGGTGCGAAAGCTCGCGTCGCTGGCGGCGGCGGGCGCCACCGAGACGGCCGACACGGTGCGCGGCGTGCTGGCCCGGGTCCAGGCGACCCGCGACCGCCTCGTGCGGCTGGCGCAGGGCGGTGCCGCGGCGCGCCAGGCGGCGCAGAAGGCGGCGGAGGGGCTCGAGACCGTCGCCGTCCAGGCCGATGCCAACGACGCCTGGAGCCGCGAGATCGCCACCGCGGCGAGCGACATGCGGGGCCTGGTCGAAGAGATCGCGGGACGCCTCACGACGGTCGCCCAGGGGACCGACAGCCTGCTCGCGTCCACCGAGCAGCTCGCGGCGTCGAGCGAGGAGCAGAGCGCCTCGACCCAGGAAATCGCCTCGTCGGCCAACCAGCTCGCCGAGGCCGCCGATCGCCTGACCGGCGCGGTGAAAACGTTCCGGTTGCTCGCGGACGAGCCGGCGGAGGCCAGACAGGCGGCGGATTGAGCCCACCATTCCCGAGTCTCGGCGCTTCGGCCGCGCTGGCGCTGATCGTCGCGGCGGCGTGCGCCACCGCCGGCCGGCAGCCTTCGTCCGTCCCCAGGCCCGTCGACTATGCGCCGCCGGACGTACACTTCATGTCCGGCATGATCGCGCACCACGCCCAGGCGGTGTTGATCGCCGGCTGGGCGCCCCCGCGCGGCGCGAGTTCGTCGGTGCGCGCGCTGTGCGAACGGACCGTCGTCGGCCAGCGCGACGAGATCGTGCTGATGCAACAGTGGCTCCGAGAGCGCAACCTATCCGTACCGGACGGCGATGGATCGCACGACACGATGGCAGGGATGGAGCATTCGACGCCGATGCCCGGAATGCTGACTGCCGAGCAGCTGGCGCAGCTCGAGGGCGCGAGAGGCACCGAGTTCGACCGGCTCTTCCTGACCTTCATGATCCAGCACCACCAGGGCGCCATCACGATGGTCGATCAGCTCTTCGGCTCGCAGGGCGGGGGCGAGCAGGAGACCGTCTTCCGCCTCGCCTCCGACATCTTCGCCGATCAGTCCACGGAAATCGCCCGCATGCAGCAGATGCTCGCCGCCCTTCCACCCGAAGGGCGCCGACCCTAACGCTGGTCGTCTCTTTCCACACACAGGAACCCATTATGGCACTCGCATCCAAGGCCGCGCTTCGATCCCTGATCCTCGCCGCCGCGCCGTTGGCCCTCGTGGCGTGCGCCTCTTCGTCGGGCGGCGGCACCATGTCCGCCGTGGCCCCGAATCCCGACCCGCGGGTCGGCCTGCGCGCGGGGACGATGAACGCCGCCGAGGCTTCGTGGAATCTGCGCGTGGTCTCGAAGACGCCGCCGCCGACACCGTTCGTCGGCATCACGAATTCCGATCTCGCGTTCACCGGGAAGTACGTCATCCAGGGGAACTACCACGGCTTCCAGGTCTGGGACGCCTCGAACCCGGCCAAGCCGGTGCTCACGATCGGCTACGTCTGTCCGGCGTCACAGAATGACGTATCGGTCTACAAGCACCTGCTGTTCGTGTCCGCCGAGGGCATGGGCGGACGACTCGACTGCGGCGCCCAAGGCGTGCGCGACTCGGTGAGCGCCGACCGGATCCGGGGCATCCGAATCTTCGACATCACTGACATCGCCCATCCGAAGTTCGTCGGCGGCGTCCAGACCTGCCGCGGCTCGCACACCCACACCGTGGTGATCGATCCGAACGACTCGGAGAACGTATACGTCTACGTTTCGGGCTCAGCGCAGGTCCGCTCTCCCAACGAGCTGGCGGGCTGCTCGCGCATGGCGCCCCAGGCCGACCCCAACTCGGCGCTGTTCCGGATCGAGGTCATCAAGGTTCCCCTGGCGCACCCCGAGCAGGCGAAGATCGTGAGCTCGCCCCGGATCTTCGCGGGGCTCACCGAGGCCGCGAGCCACGGGGAGGCGCCCGAGGACGTCGCGGAGGCCGCGCGGACGGCGGCGGAGGCGCGCGCCAAGGGCGGGTTCACGGCGATGATCGAAGGCATGGAGTACGTCATCCCGCCGCGCTACACCCAGCCGATGCTGGACAGCATCGTGAAGGCGCGGCAGGGGACCGGTGCGCCGGCGGCTGCGGACAGCGCCGCCTTGCGCGCGGCGCTCCAGGGCATCGTCGATGCGATGGTCTCCCCAGCGCCTCCCCCCGGCACGCCCCCCGGTGCACGTCCCGGCCCCAGCCAATGCCACGACATCACCGTCTACCCGGCGCTCGGCCTGGCGGGCGGCGCGTGCGGCGGGTACGGCCTGCTGCTCGACATCCGGGACGTGGTCAATCCCCGGCGCATCGACGCCGTGGCCGATTCGAACTTCGCCTACTGGCACTCGGCGACCTTCAGCCACGACGGGACCAAGATCCTCTTCACCGACGAGTGGGGCGGCGGTGGCGCGCCCAAGTGCCGTGCCACGGACAAGCCCGAGTGGGGAGCGGACGCGATCTTCACGCTCGCCGACAACCGGATGACGTTCGGGAGCTACTACAAGCTGCCGGCGGCGCAGACGCAGCTCGAGAACTGCGTGGCCCACAACGGCTCGCTCATCCCCGTCCCGGGGCGGGACATCATGGTCCAGGCCTGGTATCAGGGCGGCATCTCGGTGTTCGACTGGACCGATGCGGCGCACCCCAAAGAGATCGCGTTCTTCGACCGGGGGCCGGCGGATTCGACGGAGATGGGCGATGCCGGCTCGTGGTCGGCGTACTGGTACAACGGGTACATCTACAGCTCCGAGATCGGTCGGGGGCTCGATGTCTTCGAGCTGGTGCCGAGTGGCCTGCTGTCACGCAACGAGATCGAGGCGGCGAAGCTCGTGCGGCTGGACCATTTCAACGCGCAGTCGCAGCCGCAGATCGTCTGGCCGGCGAGCTTCGTGGTGGCGCGCGCCTACCTCGATCAGCTGGACCGGTCGAAGGGCCTGGCGGCCGAGCGGGTGTCCGCCGTGCGGAACGAGCTTGCCCGGGCCGAGCGCCTGTCCGGCCAACAGCGCCGGGACGCGCTGACGCAGCTGGTGGGACAGTTGGGCGCCGACGCTGCCGCCGCGGCCGATGCGGCCAAAGTGCGGGCGCTGGCCGGGGTCGTGAGGGATCTGGGGGCGGGGCAATAACGGCGACATGGCGACATGGGGAAGGGGGAAGCGGGAAGGGTACTACTCGCCCGGCGGCGAGCCCGGGGTACCCTTCCCCCTTCCCCCTTCCCCCTTCCCCTGATTCAGTCCCCCAGATTCGCCAGCCTCACCTCGAGCAGATCCGGCAGCCGCCGCAGCTCGTCGAGCACGCCGTTCGTGGGCGCCTGGTCCACGTTGATGGCGGCGAGCGCCTCGTCGCCCGGCGTGGAACGTCGGGCCTGATGGTAGCTGGCGATGTTGATGCGCGCGCCGCCGAGGACGGTCCCGACGCGCCCGATGACCCCAGGCACGTCGCGGTTGCGGATCACGAGCAGCCAGCCCGTCGGCGCCACGTCCACATGATAGTCGTCGATCGCGATGACCCGGCCATGGCCGTTGCCGGCCATCGCGCCGGTCACGCGGCTGCGGCCGGCGGGCGTGTCGAGCGTCACGCCGACCGTGGTCTCGAAGCCGCCCTGCGACGCGCCCGCCCGCCGCGCGATCTGGATGCCGTGCTCCTCCGCCCGCAGGACCGCGTTGACGAGGCTCACCGGCGCCGTGTCGAGCTGTCCCAGGAGTCCTTCTACGGCGGCGAGCTGCACGGGGCGCGCGGCCGCCTCGTCGCGGCCCCCGTAGGCTACCTCCACCGCGGCCACCCGGCCGCCCGCGAGGGCGCCGGCCAGACGGCCGATGCGCCGCGCCAGCTCGAGCAGCGGCCCGAGCCGGCGCAGCTGCTCACCGCCGATGCCCGGCACGTTGATCGCGAACGACAGATCGCCCTCGAGCAGCGCCTCCCGCACCGCGGTGCAGATCTCGAGCGCGACGCGCTCCTGCGCCTCGGCCGTGGAGGCCGCGAGGTGCGGCGTGAGAATGACCCGATCGAGCTTCCGCAGCGGGGAGTCGGCGGGGAGCGGCTCGACCGCGAATACGTCGATGGCGGCGCCGGCGAGGCGTCCCTCCGTGACCGCGGTGGCCAGCGCGG
>CAZVSO010000026.1:0-12288 GCA_964629425.1 uncultured Gemmatimonadaceae bacterium | reverse complement strand
GCGCGGCCTCGTCCACCAGCTCGCCGCGGGCGGTGTTGATCAGCACGGCGGTGGGCTTCATGAGCTTCAGGCGCTGGGTGTTGATCAGGTGGCGCGTCTCGTCGGTCAGCGCCACGTGGAGGGTCACGACGTCGGCCGCCTGCAGCAGGGACTCGAGCGGCAGCAGCCGAAGCCCGAGCTCGGCAGCCCGCTCCGCCGAGAGGTAGGGATCGTGTCCGATCACCGTCATGCCGAACGCGCGGCCGAGCTGGAACACGTGCCCGCCGATCCGCCCCAGGCCCACGATGCCGAGCGTCTTGCCGCGCAGCTCGGTGCCCTCAAACCGCTTGCGGTCCCAGTCGCCGCGGTGCATCGCCGCCGCCGCCCAGGGGATGTGCCGCACCAGGGCGAGCAGCAGCCCCATGGCGTGCTCCGCCGCGCTGACCGTGTTCGCGCCCGGGGCGTTCATGACGGCGATGCCGCGCCGCGTGGCGGCGCGCACGTCGATCGTGTCCACTCCGGTCCCCGCCCGCGCGATCACCCGCAGGTGCGGCGCCCGGGCGAGCAAGTCGGCCGTCACATGGGTCTCGCTCCGCACGATCAGGGCGTGCGCGCCGGCGAGCGCCCGCTCCAGCTCCTCGCGCGGCCGCCCGGCGGTGTTCACGACCTCGAGCCCGGGCGTCGCCTCCAGCAGGCGCAGCCCCGACTCGGCCAGCCGGTCGGCCACGACGACCCGCCGGGTCATCCCAGCGCGCGCTCCAGCACCGCGAGCAGCTCCTCGAGCGCGATCACCGTGTGATCGCCCATGTGCCCGATCCGGATCGTCGAGTCCTTGAGCGCGCCGTAGCCCGATCCGATGGTCCACCCCTGCGCCTTGAGCGCGGCGACGACCGTCTTCGCGCTGCGCGGCGGCGGCAGCCGCAGGCACGACACGGTCCAGCTGCGGCGCCCCTCGCGGGGCAGGTACTCGAGCCCCCGCTTGGCGCTCCACGCCTCCACCGCGCGGCGCATCGCCTCATGCCGCCGCCACCGCGCTTCCACCCCGCCCTCCCGCTCGATCCGCGCGAGCTGCACCTCGAGCGCGTAGAACAGGGACAGCGCCGGCGTGTTGGTCGGCTGGAACTTGCGGGTGGCCTGATCGAAGCTCACCAGGTCGAAGTACAACCCCCGCCCCTCGAGCCCGCTGGCCCGCTGGAGCATGCGCGCCGAGGCGACGCCGAGCGCGAGCCCCGGCGGGAGCGCGAGCGCCTTCTGGGAGCCGGCGAGCATGAAGTCGAGCCCCCAGGCGTCGGACTCGACGGGCGACCCGGCCAGCGACGTGACCGCGTCCACCAGGAGCAGGACGTCGTCGAACTCGCGGACGACCTGCGCCATGCCGGCCACGTCCTGGAGCACGCCGGTCGAGGTCTCCGAGTGGACGACGGTCACCGCGTCGACGGGAGTGCGGCGCAGGGCGTCGCGCAGCAGGTCGGGCTCGATGGCGGCGCCGAGGGGCACGTCGAGCCGGATGCATTCCTTGCCGGCGGCGGTGACGAGGTGGGCGAAGCGCTCGCTGAACGCGCCGTTCACGAGCGAGAGGGCGCGTCGCCGCACGCCGTTGCGCACCGCCATCTCCATGAAGCCCGTGGCGCTGGCGGTGCCCACCATCACGGGCCGCTGGGTGCGGCACAGCGCCGCGAGGCGGGGCGCCATGTCGCGCAGCATCTGCTCCATGGCAGACGAGCGGTGCCCCATCATGGGCCGCTGCATGGCGGCCAGCACCTCGGGATGGACGTCGGTGGGGCCGGGGAGGAAGAACCGCCCGAAGGCCGCGGCGGGGGGCGCAGACGTCGCAGCGGTCATGCCGTGGCGCGGGCCAGCTCGGCGACGAGCCCGCCCTCGACCACCTCCTCCGTGCGCACGAGGCGCACGCCCCGCTCGCCCCACTCCTTGAGCAGCTGCTCGCCATCGTCCTTGTCGATCGGCTTCATGGCGTCGGTGACGGCGAACAGCCTGGTGTGGGAGCGGCGCTCGAGCAGACCCTCGATGGCCGCCCGGTCGCAGAAATCGGTGGCCACGCCGTACAGCACGATGTCGTCGGGAGCGAGGGTGTCCAGCACGGCGGTAGTGTTCTCGTTGGTGAAGACGCTCAACGCGTGCTTGTGGAGCAGCACGTCGCCGCGGTGCGCCGCCACCCGCGCGGCCAGGGCCTGGGCATCGGTCCTCGCGGGCTCGATCACCAGCGGGCTCTGGAGGACCGTTTCGGGAATCTTCTTCTGGCCGGGGGTGCCGCGCATGCAGTGCGGGGGGAACGTGGTCCGCCAATCGGGGGTGTCGGTGATCTCGGCGTGCTCGCGCGTGTGGTCGTCGGCGCTGGCGACGACCCGGAAGCCGTTCGCGTGCGCGTAATCGGTGAGCCGGCGGAGATTCGGGATGATGTGCTCGGCGTCCGGCACGTACAGCTTGCCGTCGGCCTTCATGAAGTCGTACTGCGTGTCGACATCCCAGAAGATGACGCGGGCCATGACTGCCTACCTCGGGGCGAGACCAGGACGCTGAATCTATGCGAGGCGGTCACCGGGGGGGAGGCGGCACCGCAAGTCTTGACGCGGCGGCGTGTTGATGCAGCATTCCTTCACCGAAATCCGGCGGCTCAGGCTGTATGATTAGCGCGGTGAAGCTCACCATCGCTCTGTGCGGGCTGGTCACGGGCGCCTTGCCCTCGCGGGACGACCGGATCATCCGACGCCACGACCAGCCGGACAGCCTGTACATCGCGCTGGGTCGCGGGTACCCCGCCCTTGTCCACATCAACCTGCCGACGCCCAAAGGCTTCGCCGACGGCGAGGGCGCCCTGATCGCCCCGCGCTGGGTCCTGACGGCCGCGCATGTCGGCGCCGAGGTGACGCGCGGTCATCGCATCACGGTGGCCGGCGCCGGTTATTCGGTGGACTCCATCGTCATTCACCCGAGCTGGAGCGACGGCCCGCATGACGTCGCCCTGCTCCGGCTGGCGCAGCCCGTCGAAGGCATCCGGCCCGCCCGGCTCTATCGCGAGTCCGCCGAGCTCGATCGGGTGATCGTCCTGCTCGGCTACGGGGACTACGGGACCGGCGTCACCGGCCCCGAGGGCAATGACCGACAGGTGCGCGGCGCCACCAATCAGGTGGACGAAGCCACGGATCTCTGGCTCACGTTCGCATTCGGTGCTCCTGGTAGCTCCCGGACGACGCCGCTGGAGGGAGTGAGTGGGCCCGGCGATAGTGGCGGACCGGCCTTCCTTCAAGGAGTTGAGGGTCCGGTGCTCGTCGGAGTATCGTCCGGACAGAGCAGCCGGGCGACAGGGGGTCTGCGGGGGCGCTACGGCGTGGTCGAGTATTACGTCCGGGTCTCGCGGTATGTCGCCTGGATCGAGAGCATTACCGGTCCGTTGCCGTTCTGAGCCGCCGGCGATGGTAGACCGTCAGGCCGTCGAGGCCATGATCATGGAAAGAGTCAGGGAAGACGCTTGCGGCCTCCACGAGATCGTTCGGGCTCTCCATGAGCGGTATCCGTCCATGGCCGAAGCGGCCCAGCTCGCCGCGGCCCGGGCGGCGCTGCGCTCGCTGCTTGACGCCGGGAAGGTCCGCCTGTACTGCGAGCGCTGGGCGCCTTCGATTCCGTTCGAAGCCGTACCGGCGGAGGAGATCCCGGGAGTCCTCGACAACCCCGTGGCGTGGGAGAGCGGGAGCCGGTACGTCTGTTTCGCGGCCCGGGAAGGCCCTGGGCGCACCGTGTGAAGGCGAAGGGACCCCTGACGCCCTGAGCCCAGGGGACTTCGGCCCTGCTCAGACCGGGAGCCAGCACTGACCCCGGGCGCAAGCCCGGGGTGCACGGAAGGTCGCAACGGGTGGTGCGGTCGCGAATCCCCTACAGCCGCAGCGCCACCGCCACCTCATCGCACGAGTGCTGGCGCGGGCACCGCTGGCAATCGGCCCACACCTTGAGCGGGAAGCTCTCACGGTCGGCGGGCTCGAAGCCCAGGCGAAAGAAGAACACCGGCTTGCGTGTGAGCGCCAGCACGACGCCCAGGCCCAGCGCCCGGGCCTCGGCCACCAGCGCCTCGACCAGCGCGCGGCCCAGCCCCGTGCCCTGATGGTCCTCGCGCACCGCGAGTCCGGCCACCTCGGCCAGGTCGAGCGAGTACACCTTGAGCGAGCCGCAGGCCACGACCGAGCCGTCCGGCGCCTCGGCGACGACGTACTCCTTGATGTGACGGCAGAGATCGTACGTGCTCCGCGGCAGGAGATCGCCCGTCGCCACGAAGGGCGCCATGAGCGCCTCGAGCTGTGGCATGTCCGAGAGCGTCGCGGCTCGGACCGATGATCCCGGCGCGACTGTGGGGAGGACGCGCAGGGTGGCCCGGGCGGTCAAAGCACCTCCTCCAAGATCGCGGTTCCCCGCTCGAGCTCCGGTCGGGTCATCACGAGCGGCGGGACGAGCCGTAGCACGGTCGGCCCGGCCGTCGCGATCAGCAGACCGCGCTCGCGGCAGGCGGCGACGAACGGCGCGGCGGGCTCCGCCAGCTCGATGCCCCACATGAGACCGCGGCCCCGCACGTCGCGCACCCGCGGGCGCCGCGCGGCGAGCCGCCGCAGGGCGTCGCCGAGCCACGCACCGCGCTCGCGCACCCCGTCCAGGAAGCCGGGCTCGGCGATCGTCTCGAGCACGGCGAGCGCCACCGAGGCGACCAGGGGGCCGCCGCCGAACGTGGTGGCGTGGTCGCCCGGTACCAGCGCCCGGGCCACGGTGTCCCGCAGCAGGACCGCCCCCATCGGGAGTCCGCCGGCGAGCGGCTTCGCCAGGGTCAGAAGATCGGGCACGACCGCGGTCTGCTCGTAGGCGAAGAGCGTCCCGGTGCGGCCGAGGCCGCACTGCACCTCGTCGAAGATCAGGGCGGCCTGGCGCTCGTCGCACAGCTCCCGGAGGAAGGCAAGCCAGTCGTCGGGCACCGGCCGCACGCCGCCCTCGCCCTGCACGGGCTCGATGATGACCGCCGCAGTGCGGACGCCCGAGACGGCCCGGTCCGCCGCGGCCCAGTCGGCGAGCGGTACGATCCGGATCCCCGGCACGAGCGGCTCGAACGGCCGCCGGTAGTCAGGGCGGTCGGTGGCCGCGAGCGACGCGAACAGCCGGCCGTGGAACGCGCCGCTGAACGCGACGATCTCGGTCTTGCCGGACCATTTGCGCGCGAACTTGAAGGCGGCCTCGTTCGCTTCGGCACCCGAGTTGCAGAAGAACACCCGGTCGGCGAACGAGCGCAGCACCAGCGCGTCGGCCAGCCGCTCACCGGGCTCGCTGCGGTACAGGTTGGAGGTGTGCACCAGGCCGGTGTCCAGTGCACGCTCCACGGCCTCGCGGATCGCGGGATGACCGTAGCCCAGCGCGTTCACGGCGATGCCGGCCACGAAGTCGAGATAGCGGGTCCCGTCCTCGGCGATCAGCGCGCAGCCGTCCCCGGCGACGAAGCGGGGGCCAACGCGGGCGTACACGTCCAGCAACGCGGACCTGGTCTGCTCGCTGGCCTGCGGGAGCGGGGAGAGGGGAGTGGTACTTGACGGTGCGGACCGGCCCCGCGGATTGAGCCGTACGGTAGCGCTCCCCGCTCCCTGCTCCGGGGAGGAGGGTGCGGACGTGGGCGTTGGGACCGCAGTCACGCGGGCTGGGCGGATGGAGTCGCGGCGAGGAGGCGGGTGCCGGCGGTGGCGCTCTCGAACAAGCCGAGATCGCCGATCCGAACGGCCCGGACACCCGCCCCGAGCGCCCGCGCGGCGGCGCGCAGCTTTGCGGCCATGCCGCCGGCCACGACGCCCGCCGCGATGAGAGGCTCGATCTCGGACGCGGCGACGATGGGCTGCGCGAGCCCATCGACCGTCACGCCCGGCACGTCCGATACGAAGAGCAGCTCGTCGGCTTCCAGGGCGGCCGCGATCGCCGCGGCTGCGTGGTCCGCGTTCACGTTGAGGGGGAGGGCCCCGGTGTCCGGCGCCGGCGCCACCGGCGCGATGACCGGCGTGAGGCCGGCGAGGAGCAAGCTCTCGATGAGCCCGCGGCGCACGCCCGTGATCTCGCCGACGAGGCCCAGCCCGGTGGGGCTACGGGGCTCGGCGGTGAGCAGTCCCCCGTCCACTCCGGCGAGCCCGATGGCATCCACGCCCGCGTGGCGCAACGCGGCGACGACGGCCCGGTTCGCGGGGCCGGCGAGCACCATCTCGACCACTGCCGCCGTCTCGGGGCTCGTCACGCGCAGCCCCTCGCGCTTTTCGACCGGCAACCCGAGCCGGGCGCACAGGCGGTCCACGGCCCTGCCGCCGCCGTGCACCACAACGAGCGGCTGTACGCGGGCCAGGGCGCGGGCGCAATCGGCGAGCCAGGCCGCGGAGTCGAGCTGGTTGCCGCCAATCTTGACGATTCGGGTCAGCACACCAGGCCCATCGTTTCGGACAGCCCCAGCATCACGTTCATGTTCTGCACCGCCTGCCCGGCGGCGCCCTTGACCAGGTTGTCGATGGCGGCGATGACGGTGAGACGCGGCCGCCGGACGTCGGCCACCGCGGCGACGCCGAGCGCCACGCGGTTGCGGTACACGACGTCCCGCAGCGAGGGCAGGGCTCCGTGCATCACCGACACGCAAGGCTCCCCGTCGTAGGCCATCGCGTACAGACCCTCGGCCGTCGTCCGATCCAGCACCCGGGTGAGCGGGACGTGGATCGTCTCGAGGATCCCCCGTTTCACGGGCAGGAGATGGGGGGTGAACACGAGATCGCCGTCGAAGCCGCCGTCGCGCGCGAGCGACGCGCGCAGCTCCGCCACGTGCCGGTGCGCGTTGCCCGCCGCGTAGGCCCGGTAGTCCTCGGCCACCTCGGCGAAGAGCAGGTCGCGCCGCGGGCTGCGGCCGGCGCCGGTGACGCCCGACGCGGCGTCGATCACCACCTCGCGCGTGCTGTCGATCAACCCGGCGCGGGCGAGCGGGAGGAGCGCGAGCAGCGCCGCCGTGGGATAGCAGCCCGGGTTCGCCACGAGCTGCGCCCCGGCCACCGCGGCGCGGCAGAACTCGGTGAGGCCGTAGACCGCGTCGGGCGACAGCCGGAAGTGGGCCGAGAGATCCACGACGCGGCACCCGCGCGCCCGGATTTCCGGCACGTAGCGCGCGGACACGCCGGGAGGCAGCGCCGCGAGCACGATGTCGGCCCGCTCCAGCGGCGCATCCTCGGCCCGGACCAGTTGGTGGCCGTCGGTCCACTCGCCGGCGGCCGACTCGGCCGTGGCGAAGACGACGGAGGCCCCGGGATGCCGGGCGAGGAGCCGCAGCAGCTCCTGGCCCACATACCCCGAGGCCCCCAGCACACCCACGGGGACGGGTGCATGATTATTCATTGATGCGGAAAGTTATGCAGAACCGAGGGGGGCGCAAGGGCCGAGCTGACGGCCCTTGACGGCGCCCGCGCGGGGCGGTAGGACGAGAGACGAGCCGCACCGCGGCGCCGGCCTCCGGCCAGGCATCGGCAGCGGCCCCAAGGGAGCCACCCATGACCGCACCCAACCCGACGAGCGTCGCCGTTGCGACCGAGCGAAAGCCGCTCGACGACGAGATCGACGTCTTCGGCCTGACCCATCCCGGCAACGTCCGCAAGGACAACCAGGATCAGTTCTTGATCTGCTCCCTGCACAAGCAGATCCGGCTGTATGGCACGAGCCTGCCCGACCCGCGGCAGCTCGTCGAGGACGAGCGCCTGGCCTTCGTCGCCATGGTGGCGGATGGCGTCGGGGCTCGCGCGGCGGGGCGGGAGGCGAGCCGCAGCGCACTCGAAGCCGTCACACGCTACGTGACGCAGACGATGCGATGCTACTACAATGGGGATCCGACACGCGAGGACGAGTTTCTGCAGGCGCTGCGCGGCGCGGCGCTGGCGTCCCACGAGGCCGTGCTGGCCCAGGCGCAGGAGCACCCCGAGTGGGAGGGGATGGCGACGACGCTCACCCTCGTTCTTGGCGTCTGGCCGCGGGCCTACGTGCTCCAGGTGGGCGACTCACGCTTCTACCAGCTGCGACACGGCGCGCTGCGGCAGGTCACGCGGGACCAGACTATGGCGCAGGAGCTAGTGGATCTCGGCGCCCTGCGCCCGGATGAGGCGAGCACGTCCCCGATGAGCCACGTCCTGTCGAGCGCGATCGGCGGGAAGCAGACAGCGCCGGCCGTCACGCAGATCGACGTGCAGTGGGGTGACGTCGCGTTGCTCTGCAGCGACGGCTTGACCAGGCACGTTTCGGACGACGAGATCCGCGCGCGGCTCCTGGCGCTCGAGTCCTCGGAACAGGCGTGCCGGGCGCTGCTGGCGGACGCGCTGGCGCGGGGCGGCACGGACAACATCACGATCGTCGTCGGTCGCCCGCGGCCGCTGCCCGAAGCGTGAGCGGCCGGCGTCGGCCCATGTGAACGTCTCCGTCGTCTGGCACGAATCCTACGAAATCGACATCGGGCCGCACGTCTTCCCCACGGCGAAGTACCGCCTGGTGCGCGACCGGCTGATCGCCGAGGGCACGATCCAGCCCGCGGACGTGGTCCGGCCCGAGCCGGCCACCGACGCCGACGTCGCCCTGATCCACACCGCGGAGTATCTCGCCAAGATGCAGACCGGGGCGCTGACCCTGGAGGACCAGCTGATTCTCGAGGTGCCCTTCTCGCCGGCGCTGCGCGAGGCGGCCTGGCGCTGCGCCGGGGGCTCGGCGCTCGCCGGCCGGCTGGCCCGCGAGCGGGGGGTCGCCGTGCACCTCGGGGGCGGGTTCCACCACGCTTTCCCCGACCACGGCGAGGGCTTTTGCCTGATCAACGACGTCGCGATCGCCATCCGCATGCTGCAGCGAGACGGCGTCATGCGCCGCGCGCTCGTGATCGATTGCGACGTCCATCACGGCAACGGCACCGCGGCGATCTTCGCCGCCGATTCAGACGTCGTCACCTTCTCCATGCACCAGGAGCACAACTACCCGGCCTGGAAGCCGCCGAGCGACCTCGATCTGGGCCTCGAGGACGGGACGGGGGACCGCGCGTACCTCGACTTGCTCGGGGCCCATCTGCCGGCGATCGTGGCGCGCCACGCTCCGGAGCTCGCGTTCTATCTCGCGGGGGCCGATCCCTATGCCGACGACCAGCTGGGCGGCCTGGCCCTGACGCGGGATGGGCTCCGCGCCCGGGACGACCTCGTATTCGAGCTGCTGGGGCGGGCGGGGGTACCGGTGGCGGTGACGCTGGCGGGCGGCTACGCGCGGAACCCCGACGACACCGTCGAGATCCACTGCGCGACGGTCAGGGCGGCGAAGCGGGCGCTGGGGTGAGGGAGCCTCAGAGCTTCAGGAGCGCCACCAGGCTTCCGAGCGCCGCCGCCCAGAAGACGAAGTTCCAGCGGAGCGTCTCCACCTTCGAGGCGGCGATCTCGGCCCGGAGATCCCCTTTCATCTCCGCCAGAACCTGTAGCAGCCTGGCCGTCAGCTCGCCGACGCGCTGCTCAAGCTTCGCATCGAATCGGTCAAAGTGCACTGCGAACAGGTCACGGAGCTCGGATCGGTAGGTAGCGTCCACCTGATTGAACCATTCCACCAATTCGCTGGCGACGTCTTCGCCGAGCTTGTCGTAGAACTTTCGGGACAACTTCGCAGTCACCGGCATCAGGGCCCTCTGGGGATGGTGCGGGTGACAGCATAACCATACGCTGGGCCGACGCGTCGAGCAAGAAAACGCGAACCGGGGCTGTCCCATGCATGCGCATCGTGTCCCGAGGATCCGCGTTTTTTGGGCCTATGCGGGCCGCGCGGTTGATCGCTACGTTCCACCGCGAACCCCTCCCCCCGAGGGCTCGCATGCCGGTCATGGCCAGGCTGTCGCGCAAGCTGTACGACACGCTAGGTGAAGACGTCGTCGACCAGCTCGCGGCGTGGATCAACCAGGT
Source organism: uncultured Gemmatimonadaceae bacterium (assembly GCA_964629425.1). GTDB lineage: Bacteria > Gemmatimonadota > Gemmatimonadetes > Gemmatimonadales > GWC2-71-9 > CAZVSO01. The sequence continues at coordinate 2,344 of CAZVSO010000026.1, read as the reverse complement.
GTACGACTATCAGCGCGCTCAACCCCGTGCGGCGTACTGCCGACGCGCGGACTCTTGGTCGTACGACTCCGCATGGCAGCTGCAGTGGGAGATCGCCGAGGCTCGCGCCGCAATCACGAGGCTAGGCGAGGATGTGCGCGCGCTCACGAGAGAACTCGCGAGACGCCATCTCACGGGTGCGCCGTGACTCCCGGCGCTTCACTCCACCTTCTCCAACCGCGGATTCGGCCGGTACGACCGCCCCACCTTCGCGCACGGTTTCCCGTCCACCCGTACCACGTCGGCCGTGAAGTCGTAGCGGCCCTGGAACAGGCTCGATCCCACCCCGTAGACGTCCACGGGGACGCCCTGCTCCTCGAACTGGCGGATCTTCTCCACGGTGAACCCCCCCGAGACGATGATCTGCACGTCCCGGAACCCCTCCTGGTCCAGCGCCCGCCGCACGTTGCACACGAGCTGCGGGTTCACCCCGGAGGGACGGAACGTGCCCATCTGGGGCAGGACCGACTTGTCCACCAGCGTCTCCGACGTGTCGATCCGCACGCCGTAGAGCTTGGCACCGAGCGCCCGGGCGACCTGGAGCGAGGTGCCGACGCAGTCGTTCTCGAAGTCCACCAGCGTGATGAGCCGGATCTCCGGGTCCATGTGCTCGGCGAACTTCCGCGACGCCAGGACGGTGTCACCGCCGTAGGCGGCGATCAACGCGTGCGGTACCGTGCCGATGCCTTCCGAGCCCCACCAGGAGGCCTGCGCGTCGGTCGATACCCCGATCGCGCCGGCAATGTGGGCGGCCCACCCATCGCCGGTTTGCACCAGCCAGTGGTCATGGCGGGCCGGGAAAAACATCACTTCCTTGGGCCGGGCCGCCTCCACCACGCGGCGAGTGTTGGTGCCGACCTTGGTCCGCCGCGCCAGCACGCCGAGGTAGAGGGTTTCGAGATGGGCAAAGGCATCGTACGGCCCTTCGATCATGAGCACCGTTTCCCACGGCTCGATCGTATCGCCGTCGTAGAGCGCCCACACGTCCAGCTCGGGCCAGTCGACGGCGCAGAGCTTGAGGATGGCGATGGCCTCATCGACGCCGCCCAGGTTCGCGGCCGACTTCCCGAACACCTGCATGGTGACCCGGGGCCGGTAACCGTCCGCCCGCAGAATCTCCCGGGCGCGGGTGAAGTATTTATCCGAGTAGTACCCGGCCCGCATCTTGTCCACGGGGAGGTTGAAGATCGCGGGGTCGAGACGGGGACGGTGCTGCCGCCGGAGCACGGCCAGGAGGCCGCGGAGCTCGCAGCTCTGTCGCGCCTGCGGATACCGGTCGATGAGGCGCCGAATCTCCACCATCGCGCGGCCGGGATCATCGAGCCGCTGCTCGTAGAGCTCGGCGAGCACCAGCCCCAGGCGCATGTCTTCGATGGGCCGCAGGCGATCGGCTTCCTGCTGCAGGTTCTCGAGCTCCCCGACGGCGGCATGGGGCAATTTGAGGGGCCCGGCCATCAGCTCGGCGCGGCGGATCAGGGCGGCCACCCGGTCCTTCGGCACCTGGGCGCGCAACCGGTACGCCTCGGCGGCGGCCTCGGTATGGCCCTGGGCGGCGAGGGTTTCTTCGGCGGAGAACCCGCCGCCGGCGCGGACCAAGCCGACGTTCGAGAGGACCTTGACGCTGAAGTCGATCATCGGCTCCAGCAGCCAGTCCACCAGTCCCGACAGCACGCCAAGCAGGGTCCACAGCACCCCGGCCAGGATCAGCGCCTTGGGGGAGATTCCGGTCAGGCCCAGGACCAGGGCCACGACGGCTCCGCCGCCCACCAGGAAGGCCAGCACGCCTCGCAGATAGCGGAATGGATCGGCTTCGACGCTCTCTGCGCGGCCGCGCAGGGATTCAGGCAGGAACGGCACGCTCCGAAGGTAGAGGCGGCCCCCGGACCCGGCAAGTTGACAGGAGTGCGCTCCTGCCCCTGATTCTCTGTTCCACGCCCGTGATTCCTCCTGCCCGGAGCATCCCGTGTTGGACACTGTGACCCGCCGCGCCTTTCTTGGCACTGCCGCTCTCGCCGCCGCGGGGACCGCGCTCCCCGAATCGATGGCCGCCGCCACGCCCGCGAGTCCCTGGGTCAAACGCAGCCGCGCCTCCAAGTTCGCCGCGGTGAGCTCGACCAACGGGCTACTCGGCGTGCGCGTGGCATTGGACCTGATGAAGCGCGGGCGCGACACGCTGGACGCCGCGGTCGAGGGCGTGAAGATCCAGGAGCTGGACCCGAACGACGACTCAGTGGGCTACGGGGGACTGCCGAACGAGGAGGGGGTCGTGCAGCTCGATGCGAGCTGCATGCACGGGCCTTCCAAG
>CAZVSO010000025.1:15789-22880 GCA_964629425.1 uncultured Gemmatimonadaceae bacterium | reverse complement strand
AGAATCAGTTTCGGAGCGAAATCATTTGGCGGCGAACCAATGCCAAGGGCCTTGCCTTCAAAGGCTTCCCGAACAATCACGACACGATCCTCTACTACGTGGGGACGGAAGGATTCACTTGGAACCGCCCCTTTCGGAGCTATGACCCCGACTACATCGCGAAGTTCTACCGCTTCGTCGAGCCCGGAACGGACCGCCGATATCGCTTGAGTGATCTGACCAACCCGAACCGGAATCGCCCCAACCTCACCTATGAGTGGAAGGGTCACAAGCGCGTTTGGCGCTGGACGAAAGAACGCATGAAGGCGGCTGATGCGGCCGGGATCATTCACTATTCCTCAACGGGCCTAGCCGCACAAAAGCGCTACCTCGATGAGATGCAGGGGCAACCCGTGGACACGTTGTGGGACGATATCCCACCCGTTCAGGCACAGGCCGACGAGCGCCTGGGATATCCGACTCAGAAGCCGCTGGCCTTGCTGGAACGTCTCGTCGAGGCGAGCAGCAACGAGAACGACATTGTGTTGGATGCCTTCTGCGGCTGCGGAACAGCGCTTGTCGCCGCACAGATCCTCAAGCGCCAGTGGATCGGTATTGATATTTCCCCGACGGCGTGCCGGGTCATGGCGCAGCGGCTGCGGAAAGATTGCGGGCTTCGGGAGGATGAAGCGCTCTGGAAGGCCGGGCGTGGGTTCGTGGTCCGTGACCTCCCTTGGACCGAAGATCAGCTTCGCCGGATACCTCCTTTCGAGTTTGAGAATTGGGCCGTGATCGCGCTAGGGGGCATCCCGAACAAGGCGCAAGTCGGCGACATGGGGATTGACGGGCGGATCTATCCCGTCTCGGCGGTGCCTGCCAAGGCACCCACCAAGGCCCCAGCCTTCGATTTCATGGACGTGTGGTACCCTATCCAAGTGAAGCAGAAGGAGAAGGTCGGGCGTCCAGATGTTGACGCCTTCGAGGCGGTCATGGCTCGGACGGACCGAACGAAAGGCTTCTTTGTGTCCTTCGCCTTTTCGCGCGACGCCTTGACCGAAATTGACGCCTTCTTCCGCAAGTCTGGGAAGGTCATCATTCCCTTGACAGTGCGGGAGATCCTCGACGAACACCTGGCGGCCAAACTAGCCTAGGTCAAACTGTACCAGTACCCGTTGCCGTCTTGCATTGAATCAAGCAGCGAATCCACACGTGGCCTGCTTGGCGAGGCCTGAACGCGTTGCTGCTGCGGGAACGGAAACTTCTTCTTGTGTTTCGCCACGAGAACCTCATGCGCCTACTACTAGTTGGAGGACTTCGCGTCGCGCTGCGGTGAGGATCCCCCTTGAGTGCGGGTCGGTCGAGCATGGGGCCGAGGAACTGGCCGAGGCCGATCGTTCTCGGTTGTCGCAGTCGCCTAACCGGTCCCGCCTCAGCTGCGAGGCCGAGCGCACACGCCTAGTTGGACCTCAGCACCGCACCGGAAGGGGGCGGGCCAACGACGTCCAATTCCCCCGGTTCCTAGCATAACGCCTTGTTGGGACAGGGGCATCCGCGCGCGCGTACGCTCGCGGGAACCGGCGCCGCTGCCCCGTCCACTCGCGCCGTGGCGGCTTCCTAATAGCGACGCCGCGCTGCAGCTTTTATCGTCGGACGGGAGCGCTTCGTCTTCGCCAAGGGGCATGTGGATGCATCTGGCCGTCTATTGGCACGTGAGAGTTGGTGGCGAGCCCGCCAAGACCGTGGGTGACGCGATCCGGGAAGTCCTCAAGGGCTATTCGTGGGTCCGTCCGCTTGATTCCTACTACGTGATCCAGGTTGGCGGCGAAGCCGACCGGGCAGAGATCCATGCGCGACTGCTACAATTCGCGAGAGCGAATGCGGGGACGGTTCGCTACGTGATAACCCCGCTGATGCAGGGCAAGTACACGGGCTTCCTACCGAAGACCATGTGGACCAAACTGAGCGAGAGAACCGGCAAGTGACCGACGACCGCCCCCGAGATCCGATTCCGGTCGTCCCTCTCGCCGCGCAGGAAGACCTCTCCGTAACGGAAGAGGCCGAAGGGGTGGTGGCGGAGGGTCCGCCATCCACGAAGCAGGTCTTCGTCGCCTATTCCTACAAGGTCTACCCGAAGGCCGACTATCGCCGTGTCTTCAACGAGTTGGAGAAGACGTATGATGTGCGGTTCGTGTTCGCGGACGAGAAGATCACGAACATGCACATCATGCAGAAGATTATCAGCTACATCCGCTCGTCCGACTTTTCCCTCTTCGACATCTCGGGGTGGAATCCGAACGTCACGCTCGAGCTGGGTTGGGCCATGGCGAGCGTCGATGGCTGGTACATCTGCTTTGACCCGAGTAAGACGGAGATGAACGAGGTACCGTCAGACCTTCGCGGGATTGACCGCATCCAGTATGGGTCATACACCGAGCTGCAAGCGAAGCTCAGCGCCCTCTTTGAACAGCGTTATCCCAAGCGCAGACCAGAGGGGATCGACACCTACCTCGATTCTCAGCGCGCGCTCGTGCTCGAAAGCCTTCGCAAACAAGCGGGGCTCAACATGAAGGCGATAGCCCAGCTACTCGGTGTGGAGATCGGGGTCGCTCAGCTGGTGATGCAGCCGCTCATTGGCAGGAAGGTGGAGACCACAGGACGGCGTCGCGGAATGAGGTACTACCTCAAAGGCGAAATACCCCGGAAGGGTAGCACGTAGGGAAAGGCCCCGGGCCCGGCTACGCAATGCTGAAGCCGCCTTTTTGCACCGACACGATGATCCCCGGCCCGATGTAGAGGTCCGGTATCTCGCCCTTCTCGATCGCGTTCTGGACCTCCCGCGCCGTCTTGATCGTGTCGGCGACGTCCACGGTGGTGATCTGCAATGTCTTGTCGTTGGGCGCTTGGTACTTCACGGTCCAGGTCGTTGCCATGTGGGAGCTTCCTTGAGCGGAACGAAAGATACGCGGACCGTTGCGGTGCCACAACGGGACGCCCCGGGAACCCCCAGGCCGTTCTCGCGTCCGACGACGACCGCTGCCTACGGCGCCGGGCGCAGCCGCTTGGCTCGAACACCAAGGTGGTGGCAGGTGTAGCGATGCGACCGCCTGAGAATGACAGCGGTTTGTCGAACGCGGCGCTAGCGGGAAGATCGCCACGCTGGCCGCCGAGGGGTTCCTGCCCCAGGCATGTGCACACCGTTTCCTAGCCGTAGGTCCGAACCGCCGATCGCCGCAGCCCAACTTGGAGAGGTCGCGCTACGCCCGAGCCCTTTCCGGTCGAACAAGCGCCGGGCGCTGAAGTGGGAGGGGAGGGGTGTAAGCGGAAGCTCCCACGACAAGCCGATGGATCGCCGACGACCTGATAGCAATCTCGGTGAGCTGGGGGTCAAACTGGCGACCTGCGTACCTGCGGAACTCCTCAACGACCCTCTCGAAGGATAGAGCCTTGCGATAGGGGCGGTCCGTCGTCATCGCGTCTAGTGTGTCTGCGATCATGATAACGCGCGCGCCGACCGGGATCTGCTCGCCCGCTACGCCGTCCGGATAGCCGGTACCATCGAAGTTCTCGTGGTGGTGCCGCACAGCAGCCTCAACAGCGCCCCGAAGGCTCGATATGGTCCTCACCAGGTCGGCACTTCGCACCGGGTGACTCCGGAGCAGCTGGGTCTCCTCGATCGTGAGCTTTCCGTCTTTCTGCAACAGTGGAGCGAACTCGCTGTGGACTTTGCCCACGTCATGAAGAAGCGCCGCGATGGCGATCTGCTCCACCTGGCGACTCGAGAGGCCAACCTCCTTCGCGATGATCCTGGCGTACTGGGATACGCGCTGCGAGTGACCCGATGTGTAGGGATCTCGAGCTTCGATGTTCTTGACCATCACCTCGAGCAGCTCTCGGCTCGTCTGCTCAAGGCGTCGATTCATGACATAAATGTGCCGCACGATGAACAGGGGCACAGCCACGGCCACCACGCCGAGAAGTTCCCACCCGCTGTAGAGGTATGCCAACAACGCAGGCAATGGTAGAGCGAATAAGTCATATACCACAGAGCCCCCGAAGAGTCGCGCCCAGACCTCTCTGAACGGCAGTCTCTCGGACAATGAAACAGCTAGGCACACCGAGACAGAACTGGTCGCCGAGTAGGCAACACCAGCGCCGAGGATTGCGGGCGCAGAGAGCTCAATCTGCGTGGTCGAGGGAGTTCCCCCAAGGATGCTGTAGACGAGGGCCGCGAGTCCGATAGCGAGGACCTCCTTCGAGGCATTGAATGCAATCTTGATCCAGGGCTTCTTGCGAACTACGAGATCGACCAAGAAGAACGTGCTGCCGCCAATCGCCATCGCCCAGATAGGATCAAACAGCAGTACCGCGGAGACAAAGGGTATGAAGGAGATGGACATGGTCGCGGTCCCGACATGGAGGCTGACGGAACTCAGCTCCGCAGCAAGAGCGACGGCCAAAATCGACAGTAGACCGTTCAGGAAAGCATTGGAGGGCGTCCACGCCGTACTTGCGGCTCCAACACCTAGTGCCACCACCGCGGCTGCCACCACAGCGGTGACGTAGATCCTGAGCAGTCCAATTCGTGACGCTGTCGTGTCCATTGAATCAGGCATCAGCAGGTGAGAGAGTGGCCCCGATTGCGCGACTACCAACCTACCGTAGCGTTTGCCATCAGAATCCGAACGATGGCACCCAGAATCGCGGCGAACCAGCCGAATCCCAACATTGAGCGTCACCCCCTTTACACGACCTACGCGTGAAACCTCGTAGACCTGGAGTGGCACGCCTCGCTATGGCGCACCCGACGCTCCGCTAATCCGCTGTCCGCTCAGATCCGCTCAACTACAGCGCCGCCCGGGGCCCCCCCTTGTTCCGATCTCTCATCCTGAGGTGAACGGGCCGCCCACTCACCTGGCACGTCCCGCGTTGCACGCATCAGCCGGTGCACCATCGCGCCGGCGCCGCCTGGACTTACCGCCGCGCCATGGTCCAGCGATTGGTCGCAGCGAGAACCGCAAACACCGCGCTGCGCTCCGCGCTCTCCCGCACCTCAGCGGTACCGGTGAGGAGCTGCGCCTCCCGCCCCGCCAGCCCATGCACCGCCACGAGCACGAGCTTGCGGTCGAACGCGTCGAGCAACATGGCACCCTCGAGCGCGATGGAATTGTCGGGCAGGAGCTCATCGAGGCACGTCGCCGCGGCCCGGGCCGCGGCCTCCACCCGGTTGCGCAGCGTGTCGGTCCCCTGCTCCACAGCCTCGGCCTCACGCTCGCCGAACGACAGCTGGACGCGCACCTGGATACGGTGCGGCCGGTCGGCGGGACGAACCTCCAAACCACGAAAGACCACGGCGCGCTTCTTGGCGCGCGCCGCGATCGCCTCCTCCTGGAGCTGCTCGATCGGCCGGACGTCGGCCGTCTGCGCCACGCTGATCTTGCGGTGGTCCACCTTGATGCCGAGCTGCGCGAGCAGCGCGGACTCGACGTTGCGCACGACCTGCTTGGGCTGTAAGTCGGCGCGCGTCAGCACGTGGATCTCGCTGATCTCGCCGATCGGCGTGGCCACCACCCGCGCGGAGAGCACGCCGGTGAGGCTCGTGATGAGGTTCTCGGCGCGCTTCAGACCCCAGGGGTCGGGCGTGGCCGCGGGGGCGAGCGACGACCCCGGCTTGGACTGCTGCTCGGGTTGCGGCCGGGAGTCGTCCTCCGACGCCCGCGGCAGCCTCGATGGATTCACGTGTTCTCCTCCATGGCCACGGGCGCCGCGCCATCATGCCCGAACGACCTGAGCGGGAACGGCCGCACCGGGGCATTCTGCCCCCGAGGGGGGCGCTGGTAGAGGCCGAACGCTCCAACGGGCGCCGGGACGACCCAGGGAGACTGCCGCGACGCAGCCGCGCGATGACAGGAATGGTTCGGGGATTCAGCCGAGAAGAGACGGCCGCAGACACCGGCGCCTGGAGACCCTGCGCCAGCCCCGCACCCCGGCACCAGCCCCGCGCGAGACCGACCGCCAAGGGCGACGATCGTCTCGTGCGCGTTTACGCCGGCAGGTACGCCATAGGTACCTGCCGCAATCACGACAACCCGGGCCAGGGCGCATCGGCCTCGAAGGCGGCCCAAAAATGAGAGTTCGCTGGGGGGAAGTCAAGAGGTGCCACTGACGACACACCATGTCGCCAGCGGAGTTTATTCACGCCAGCGAATATTCCTTCAGCTTGCGGTACAGGGTGCGCTCGCCGATCCCGAGCACTTCGGCGGCCCTGCGACGGTTGCCCCGCGTCTCGCGCAGCGCCGCCTCGATCGTGGCACGCTCCACCTCGGCCATCGTCATCCCCGGGCGGTACAGCACCGGCGCTTCGGGCACCGGCTCCGCCTCGACCGCGCCGAGCCGCTCGCCGCGCCCCACCTCGATCACCTCGACGCGCTCGGCCGGCCGCTCGCGCAGCCGCCGCCGCAGCTCCTCCACCTGCAGCTTGAGGTCCACGAGGCTGTGGAAGATGAACGCCAGCTCGTGCCCCACGACGTCGCGCGCCGGCACGGGGAGGCGCATCGGCAGCCCTCGCCCCCGCTCGCGGATCTCGCGCGGGATGTCGCTCGCGCGGATCTCCCCCTCGGGCGCGAGCACGACCATGGACTCGACGAGGTTGCGCAGCTGGCGCACGTTGCCCGGCCAGTCGGCGTCCACCAGGATCTGGAGCGCTTCGGGGGTGATCCCGTGGAACTTCCGGTCGTGCAGCGTGGCGAGCTCCACGATGAACCGCCGCACGAGCAGGGGGATGTCGCTGCGCCGCTCGCGCAGGGGAGGCAGGTAGATCGACAGGACGGCGAGCCGGTAGTAGAGGTCGTCGCGGAACTCGCCGCGCGCGACGGCATCCCTGAGCGAGCGGTTCGTGGCCGCGATGACCCGCACGTCCACCTTGATCGGCTGGGTCCCGCCCACCCGGAAGAAGGTGCGGTCCTCGAGCACCCGCAGGAGCTTCACCTGGGTCGAGGGCGGGATCTCGCCCACCTCGTCCAGGAAGATGGTGCCGCCGTCGGCCAGCTCGAACCGTCCCAGCCGCCGCTCGGCAGCCCCGGTGAACGCTCCCTTCTCGTGGCCGAACAGCTCGC
>CAZVSO010000025.1:0-15779 GCA_964629425.1 uncultured Gemmatimonadaceae bacterium | reverse complement strand
AGAGGTCGTGGATCGCGCGCGCCACCAGCTCCTTCCCGGTCCCCGACTCTCCTTCGATCAGGGCCGTGGAGCTCACCGGCGCGATGTGCTCGATCTTGACGAGCAGCTCCTGGACCGCCGCCGACTCGCCGACGATCCCGGTGCGGTGCTGCAGCCGCCGGCGCTCCAGCAGCCGCCGCACCGTGGCCGTCACCTCGGCCGGATCCACCGGCTTGGCGAGCCAGGCGGTGAGGCCGATGCTCCGGGCCAGGGCCTTGGGGTCGGGATCGGTGACTTCGACGAGTCCCAGCGTGGAGATCGAGCGGTCGCGCGCCGCGGCGAGCAGGCGGCCGAGACCGGCCTCGTGCAGGCCGCCGGTGACGATGACGCAGTCGGGCTCGCGACGCCGCAGCAGCTCGAGCACGTCGTCCAGCGGTGTGGTCAGGACGGTGTCGAACCCCGCCCCCTCCAGGTGGGCGTTGATGCGGACCGCCTGTTCGAGGTCGTCGCCGGTGATCAGGGCGCGATCTGTCATAGACGGCAGACGTCAGACATCAGACGTCAGCTTTGTCACCGTGGGCAGTGCGGGCGCCGGTCACGAGATCCACAGCGTGGTCCAGGAAGTCATCGAGCACCTCGAGCCCATCCTCGACCCCTCCGGGCGAGCCGGGGAGGTTCACGATCAGGGTCCGCGCCCGCGTCCCCGCCACGCCGCGGGACAGCCAGGCCCGGGGAAATCCCGGGGCGGCTCGGGCGCGAAGCGCTTCGGCGATCCCCGGGGCCCGGCGCTCGAGCACCGCGAGAGTCGCTTCGGGCGTCACGTCTCGCGGCGCGAGGCCCGTCCCGCCGGTCGTGAGAACCACGTCCACCTCCCCGGAATCGGCCCAGCGCGCGAGCTTGCCCGCGATGCGGTCGGTTTCGTCCGGGACCACGCTGCGGACCACCACTTCGTGCCCCCGCGCGGCCGCCCAATCGAGGATCGCATCGCCGGAGGTATCGGCGCGCCGCCCCACCGCTCCGAGATCCGACACCGTGAGGATGGCGACCCTCATCTCGTCGCCGGTCCTACTTTCGCACGGTCCGGTGCGGTACAAACGGCATGCGCACCACCTCGGCCGGCACGCGCTTGCCGCGGGCGTCGATCTCGAACCGGGTTCCGGCCCTGGCGGCCTCGAGCGGCAGGTACGTGGTGCCGATGGCCGAGCCCACCGTCGGGGTCACGGTGCCCGAGCGCACGACGTCCACCTTGCGTCCGTTGAGGAACACGTCGTACCCCGGCCGCGCCACGGCCCTGGGCTCCGCGAGACGGAAGCCCACCAGCCTGCGGGTCACGCCCTCCAGCTTCTGCTTCTTGAGGGCTGCCAGCCCGGTGAACGGCGCGCCCTTGTCGAGCCGGACGATGAAGCTCAGGCCTGCCTCGAAGGGGGTCACGGTGTCGTCGATGTCGTTGCCGTAGAGCGGCAGCCCCGCTTCCAGGCGGAGGGTGTCGCGAGCGCCGAGCCCGCAGGGGTCCGCCCGCCCGGGGCCCGCCAGCGCGTGCCACAGGGTCTCGGCGTCCTTCGCGCGGCAGTACAGCTCGAACCCATCCTCGCCGGTGTAGCCCGTGCGCGAGAGGAAGCACTGCAGCCCCGCCACCTTGCCTTCGGCGAAGTGATAGTACGGGAGGAGCTTCACGCCGACCTGCGTGAGCGGCGCGAGCAGCTCCACGGCCCCGGGGCCCTGGAGCGCCAGCAGGGCGACCTCGTCGGAGATGTCGCGCAGGCGTACGTTGGCGCCGCCCTTCTCGTCCACCAGCTGCGCCCAGTCTTTTGCGATGTTCGCCGCGTTGACGACGAGCATGACCTTGTCCTCGAACCGGTAGACCAGGCAGTCGTCGACGAACGTGCCGCGGTCGGTGAGGATCGCCGAGTACTGCGCCTCGCCGGGCCGCAGCGCCCCCACGTCGTTGCAGGTCGCGCGCTGCACGAAGGCATTGCGGTCCGGGCCCGTGACCTCGAACTCACCCATGTGCGACACGTCGAACAGGCCGAGGCGCCCGCGCACCGCCCGGTGCTCGGCGCCGATCCCGGCGGGGTAGCTCACCGGCATGTCGAACCCGGCGAACGGCACCATCTTCGCGCCCAGCGAGACGTGGATCGCGTGGAGCGGCGTGCGTTTCAGCGTCGCATCGGCCATCGGGGGTCTCCGGTCATCCCATGAGGGTGGCGAGGAGCGCCTTCTGCACGTGCAGCCGGTTCTCGGCTTCGTCCCACACCCGCGACTGCGGGCCTTCGATCACCTCGGCCGTGACCTCTTCGCCGCGGTGCGCCGGCAGGCAGTGCAGGAACACGGCCTCGGGCGCGGCGAGCCGCATGAGGTCGCCGTCCACCGTGTAGCCACGGAACGCGTTGCGGCGCGCCTCGGCTTCGGTCTCCTGCCCCATCGAGGCCCACACGTCGGTATTCACGACGTGCGCGCCCTCGACGGCCTCTTCCGGCACCTCGGTGACGAGCACGCGGGCCTTGCGGCAGGCACGCTCGAACTTCTCGCGGCTCGGCTCGAACCCCTCGGGACACGCGAGCCGCAGCTCGAACCCCAGCACCTCGGCGGCCTCGAGCCACGAGTTCGCCATGTTGTTCCCGTCGCCCACCCACGCCACGCGCTTGCCCTCCCAGTCACCCACCTCCCCCTGCACCGTCAGCAGGTCGGCCAGCACCTGGCAGGGATGCGACAGGTCGGTGAGCCCGTTGATCACCGGGATGGTGGCGTGGCGCGCGAGGTCCTCCACCTCCCCGTGGTCGAACGTGCGGATCATGATCCCGCTGACGTAGCGCGACAGGACCCGCGCCGTGTCGGCGATCGGCTCGCCGCGGCCGAGCTGGATGTCGCGCGACGAGAGGAACAGGGCGTGCCCGCCGAGCTGGAACGTCCCGACCTCGAAGGACACGCGTGTGCGGGTGCTCGACTTGGCGAAGATCATGGCGAGCGTCTTTCCGGCCAGGGGCGTGGCCCCGTACGCCCCCTTTTTCATGCGCCGGGCGAGCTCGAACAGGCGTCGAATCTCCTCGCGCGAGAAGTCGGTGATGGTGAGAAAGTCGCGCTTGGCCATGAATTCCAGGGGGGCGGTCAGAATGGCAGGATCTTACGCCAAGAGAGCGGCCAAGTAAAGGACGTCTTCGTGTGACGCCTTTGCGTGACGTGTTTGCGCGACGTCGCTGCGTGATGTCTGTGCGTTGACGTCCCTAGAGGATGTACCTGCGCAGGTCTTCGTCTTCCACAATCTTCATGAGCCGTTCCCGAACCGCGGGCGCGTCGAAGACGATCCGCTTGATGGGGTAGTCGGGGAGCTCGAACAGAACCTCTTCGAGCAGGGTGGTCATGACGGTGTGCAACCGGCGGGCGCCAATGTTCTCCATGCGCTCGTTCACTTTCGCCGCGATCCGCGCGATCTCCCGCACGCCATCCGGCGTGAACTCGAGGGTGGCGCCTTCGACGGCGCACAGCGCCGCGTACTGCTTGGTCAGCGCGTTCTCCGGCTCCGTCATGATGCGGACGAAGTCGTCCTCGGTGAGCGGGCTGAGCTCCACGCGGATGGGGAACCGCCCCTGCAGCTCGGGGATCAGGTCCGACGGTTTCGAGACGTGGAACGCGCCGGCCGCGACGAACAGGATGTGGTCGGTCCGCACGTAGCCGTAGCGCGTCTGGATGGTCGAGCCTTCGACGATGGGCAGCAGGTCGCGCTGCACTCCTTCCCGGGACACGTCGGGCCCGACCGTGCCGCGCTCGCCCGCGATCTTGTCGATCTCGTCGATGAAGATCACGCCGTGGTTCTCGACCCGATCCAGCGCCTCGTTCACCACGTCGTCCATGTCCACGAGCTTCTTCAGCTCCTCGTCGATGAGGAGCCGGCGCGCCTCGTGCACGTGCACGGTGCGGCGCTTCTTGCGCTTGGGCAGGATGTCCTGGAGCCACTCGGTGAAGTTGAAGTCCGGGCCCTCCATCCCCTGCGGCGGCTGCATCATCTCGAAGGGCGAGTAGCTCTGCTGCTGCACCTCGACCTCCACGTCGCGCTCCTCGAGCTTCCCGTCGCGGAGCTGCTGGCGCAGTTTTTCCCGGGTGCGGCGCCGCCGCTCCTGTGCTTCGAGATCGGCCTCCGACGACTTGGGCGTCACCTCGCCCTTCGCCGACACGACGAACAGCTGCCGCCCCTCCCCCTTCTCCCCTCGCGCCTCGGCGGCGGGCGCCGGGGCCGGCGGCGGGCCCGGGGGCGGCGGGGGCACCAGGATGTCGAGCAGCCGCTCCTCGGCGCGCTCCACCGCCTGGTCGTACACCTCGTCCTCCCGCTCCTCGCGGACCATGTTGATCGCCACGTCCAAGAGCTCGCGCACCATGGACTCCACGTCCCGCCCCACGTAGCCCACCTCGGTGAACTTCGAGGCCTCCACCTTGAGGAACGGGGCGCCCGAGAGCCGCGCCAGCCGGCGCGCGATCTCGGTTTTCCCCACGCCGGTGGGCCCGATCATGATGATGTTGTTGGGCATGATCTCGTCCCGGATCTCATCGGGCGCCTGGGACCGGCGCCAGCGGTTCCGCACCGCGATGGCGACCGCCTTCTTGGCCACTTCCTGACCCACGATGTAGCGGTCCAGCTCCGCCACGATCTTGCGCGGTGCCAGCTCCTCGAGCCATGGGAGCGGCTCGGGCGGTTGCCCGTCGGCGGGCGTCCGGGGCGGGGGCTGGTCGGGGGTGCGGGTAGGCTGGGCCATGCGCGTCAGAGCTCGAGGATGGTGAGGTTGGCGTTGGTGTACACGCAGATCGCCGCCGCGATCTCAAGCGACTGCTGGACGATGTCCCGCGCCGGCAGGCTCGTGGCGCCGAGCAGGGCCCGCGCCGACGCCAGGGCGTAGTGGCCGCCGGAGCCGATCGCCAGGATCCCGTCGTCCGGCTCGATCAGCTCGCCGGAGCCGCTGATCACGAAGCCGTGCTCCCGGTCGGCGGCGGTCAGGAGCGCATCGAGCCGGCGCAGCACGCGGTCCGAGCGCCAGTCCTTGGCCAGCTCGACGGCCGCGCGCGCCAGGTTGCCGGGATAGCGCTCCAGCTTCTCCTCGAATTTCTCGAACAGGGTGAACGCATCGGCCGCAGCGCCGGCGAAGCCGGCCAGGATCTTGCCACCCTTGAGCGTCCGCACCTTCGTGGCGCTCGCCTTGAGTATAGCGTCGCCGACGGTGACCTGGCCGTCGCCGCCCATGGCGACGCGGCCGTCGCGGCGGACGCAGAGGATGGTGGTGCTGCGCACGCGGCGGTGCACCGATTCGGATCCTTTCGTTACGCGCGCGGATGGGCCTGGCGGTACACCCGCTTGAGCCGCTCCACCGACGTATGAGTATACACCTGCGTCGTCGCCAGCGAAGCGTGCCCCAGCAACTCCTGCACCGCGCGCAGGTCGGCGCCGGCGTCGAGCAGGTGGGTCGCGAAGGAGTGCCGGAGCGAGTGCACGCGCAGCTCGGGTCCGCGCGGCAGGGTGGCGAGCAGCGCCTTGACGACGAGCTGCACCCCGCGCGGCGACAGTCGCCGCCCCCGCGCGTTCAGGAACACGGCGCGCCGGTCGGCCCCGGCCGGCGCCGCGGCCAGCAAGGCGTCGCGCTGCCGCAGGTAGCGGCGCAGCGCCCGCGTCGCCGGGCCCCCGACGGGCACGAGGCGCTCGGTGCGGCCCTTGCCCCGCACCTTGACCTGATCGGACACGAGATCGAGGTCCGGCAGGGAGAGGCCGGTGAGCTCGGACAGCCGAATACCCGTCGAGTAGAACAGCTCGAGCATCGCCAGCTCGCGCACTTCCCGGAACCCGCCGGCCTCGGCCCGGCGCTCCGCCTCGGCGAACAGCGCCGCCACCTCCGCCCGGTCGAGCGGCGTGGGCAGCCGGCGCTCCGGTCGCGGCGTGCGGGCGGCGCGAGCGGGATTCGTCGTCACGCCCACAGTCGCATCGAGGAAGCGGTAGAACGTGCGCAGGGCCGAGAGGGCGCGCGCCACCGAGCGCGCGCCCTGGCCCCGCCCCCGCAGCTCCCCCAGGAATCCCCGGATCGCCAGGCGGTCCACCCCGCCCCAGGTCCACGCCTCCCCGTAGAACCGGTCGCAGAACCCGGCGAACGCCGAGACGTCCCTCGCGTACGCCCGGACCGTATGCGGCGAGTCGTTGCGCTCCTTGGCGAGGAACGCGACGAAGGCCGCGACCTCGCGTCGCGGGTTCGCGGTCACGCGGAAACCGGCGCGTCGATCCGCCGGGCGAACGCGTCGATGTCGGCCAGGGCGCGCTGCGCCAGGGCTTCCCGTTTCCGCTGCTTGTCGCGCACCGGCGGATCCAGGGGCTCGAGCAGCCCGAAGTTCGCGTTCATCGGCTGGAAGTGCGCGGGCTCCGCCTCGCGCAGGTACCGGTACAGCGCGCCGAGCATGGTGGTGGGGGGTGGCACCAGCGGCTCCTCCCCTCCGAGCAGGCGCGCGAGGTTGATTCCGGCGAGCAGTCCCGTCGCCGCGGACTCGGTGTATCCCTCGACGCCCGTGAGCTGCCCGGCGAACAGCAGCCGCGGCTCGTCCCGCGAGGCGAGGTGGGGACTGAGCGCGGCCGGGGAATTGAGGTAAGAGTTGCGGTGCAGGCTGCCATAGCGCAGAAACTCCGCCTGGCCCAACCCCGGGATCAGCCGGAACACCCGCTGCTGGTCGGGGATCCTCAGGCGCGTCTGGAAGCCCACTAGGTTCCACATCTGGCCCGCGCGGTCCTCCTGGCGCAGCTGGACCACGGCGTACGGCTCGCGGCCGGTGCGGGGGTCGCGCAGCCCCACGGGCTTCATGGGCCCGAACCGCAGCACGTCCCGCCCCCGCCGCGCCATCTCCTCCGCCGGCAGGCAGCCCTCGAAGTACGGGGTCCGGTCGAACTCGTGGTGCGGCTCGAACTGGTCGGCCGCGGTGAGCGCCGCGAGGAACGCGTCGTACTCGGTGTCCGTGAGCGGGGCGTTGAGGTAGTCGTCGCCCGCTCCCTTGCCGTAGCGCGAGGCGCGAAACAGCACGCCCAGGTCGAGGGAGTCGGCCGATACGATGGGCGCGATGGCGTCGAAGAACGCGAGCGCGCTCGTGCCCAGCCGCCCGGCGATGGCGCGTCCGAGGGCGTCGGAGGTGAGGGGGCCGGTGGCCACGATCCCCGGCGACGGCAGGGTGGTCACCTCGCCCCGCACGACGGTGATCCCGGGGTGCCCGGTCACGCGGCCCTGCACCGCGTCGGCGAAGGCCGCCCGGTCCACCGCCAGCGCCGCCCCGCCGGGAACGCGGGCCGCGTCGGCCGCCGGGAGCACGATGCTGCCGAGGCGCCGCATCTCGGCCTTCAGCAGGCCGTGGGCGTTGGAGAGCTCGACCGACTTGAACGAGTTGCTGCAGACGAGCTCGGCGAGGCGGTCGGTGCGGTGCGCCGGCGTCATCTTCACCGGCCGCATTTCGTGCAGGGTGACGGCGACCCCGCGCTCGGCCAAGGCGACGGCGGCCTCGCTCCCGGCGAGGCCGCCGCCCACGACCGTGGCGCTCAGCTCGCCACCGGCTCCGCCGGGACTCCCTCCTCGACGCTCAGCTCGTGCGCGCACTTCAGGCACTTGCGGGTGACCCCCATCGTCTTGGTCTCGCGCTGCTCCATCCCCACGAACCCGCAGCTCGGGCATGCGACGGCCACCGGCTTGTTCCAGGTGGTGAAGTCGCATTCGGGATAGCGCAGGCAGCCATAGAAGGTACGACGCCGGCGGGTGCGCCGCTCCGCGAGATCGCCCTGGTCGCACTTGGGACAGCGGATCCCCAGCGGCACCGAGCGCGTGTGCGTGCACTTCGGGTAGCGGGTGCAGGCCAGGAACTCGCCGAACCGCCCCGTCTTGATGACCATGGGCGCGCCGCACTCCTGGCACACCTCGTCGGTGGGCCGATCGGGCACGCGGTCCCGCTTGAGCGGCCGGCTGTAGAGGCACTCCGGCCGCCGGACGCAGGCGATGTAGGGTCCGAAGCGCCCGCTCTTCACCTCGAGCCCCGATCCGCAGGTGGGGCACTGCTCCTGGCTCAGATTCCCCAGGTCGTGCACGTCGCGGATCAGCCCCGGGACGTCCACCGCCGCCAGCTGCTGCGCGAACGGCCCCCAGAAGTCCTCCAGCACCTTGCGCCAGGCGAGGTCGCCGTCCTCCACCTTGTCCAGCTCGCTCTCCATCTGCGCCGTGAACCCGACCTCGAAGGTGTTCGGCAGGCAGCGATGCATCACCTTCCACACGATTTCGCCGCGCGGCGTGGGCGAGAACCGCTTGTCCTTGGCGGTGGCGTACCACCGGTCCTGGAGGGTCGAGATGATCGAGGCGTAGGTGGAGGGACGGCCGATGCCCAGCTCTTCGAGTTTCTTGACGAGACTCGCCTCGCTGTAGCGCGGCGGCGGCTCGGTGAAGTGCTGGCTCGGCGTGATCTGCTTCACGGTCACCCGGTCGCCCGCGGCGAGCGGCGGGATGGGCGCCAGCTCGTCGAGGCTCTTGGCCTCCTCGGCCTCGTGCGCCTCGCGGTAGAGCACCCGGTAGCCGTCGAACAGCACGCGCGACCCGGCCGCCCGGAACACGTAGCGGCCCAGGTCGAAATCGACCGTCGTGATCTCGTAGAGCTCCGGCGTCATCTGCGAGGCCACGAAGCGACGCCAGATGAGCTGGTACAGCTTGAACAGGTCCGCCTCGAGGTAGGGCTTGAGATCGTCGGGCCGCCGGCGCACGTCGGTGGGGCGGACGGCCTCGTGCGCGTCCTGCACCTTCGACCCGCCGCGCCCCCGGAACGTGTTGGGGGCGTCGGGCAGGTAGCGGCGACCGAACCGCTCCTCGATGAGCGCCCGCGCCTGCTGGATCGCGCCCTCCGCCACCCGGGTCGAGTCGGTGCGCATGTAGGTGATCAGCCCGACCGGCGCGTCCTCGCCCACCTCCTGTCCCTCGTACAGCCGTTGCGCGGCACGCATGGTGCGCTTGCCCGAGAAGCCGAGCTGCTTGGCGGCCTCCTGCTGCATCGTGCTCGTGATGAACGGCGGCGGGGGATTGCGACGCCGCTCCTTGCGGGCCACATCGGTCACGACGAACGGCAGGGCGAGCGCGTCGGCCACGATCGCCCGGGCGGTGGCCTCGTCCCGGATCTCCGGCTTGTGCCCGTCCAGCTTGTGCAGCCGCGCCTGGAACCACTGGCCGTCCTTGTCGAGATCGGCCTCGATGGTCCAGTACTCCTGCGCCACGAACTTGCGGATCTCCTCCTCGCGCTCGCAGATCAGCCGCAGCGCCACCGTCTGCACCCGTCCCGCCGACAGCCCCGTCTTGATGCTCTTCCACAGGAGCGGCGAGGCCTTGTAGCCCACGAGCCGGTCGAGCACGCGCCGCGCCTGCTGCGCGTCCACCTTGTGCTGGTCGATGGCCCGCGGGTTCGCGAGGCCCTGCGCCACGCCGTCCTTGGTGATCTCGTGGAACAGCACGCGACGCACCTTGTCGCCGTCGCCGATCTGCTCGGCCACGTGCCAGGCGATCGCCTCGCCCTCGCGGTCGGGGTCGGTGGCGATGAGCACGCGGGACGAGGCCTTCGCGGCCTTCTTGATCTCGGCGAGGGTCTTCGCCTTCTCCTTGATCGTGACGTACTTGGGCGTGAAGCCGCGCTCCACGTCCACGCCCAGCTCGCGCTTGGGCAGGTCGCGCACGTGGCCCACCGTCGCCTTGACGGCGTAGCCCGCCCCGAGGTACTTGCCGATCGTTCTCGCCTTGGTGGGCGACTCGACGACCACGAGCGCGAGTCCCCCGGCGCGTGCCCGTGGCTTGCGATCCGGCTCGCCTGCGGGCGCGGTCGCTTTCGCGGCCTTCGTCGGCTTGCGAGTGGACGCGGGCGCGGTCGCTTTCGCGGCCTTCGGCTTGCGAGTCGGCGCGGACGCGGCCTCGGTCGCCTTCACGGCCTTCTTCTTAGCAGGCACCCGTCAACCTCTCGTCAATCACTTCACGCATCGTCGGCATCTTTACCACCCGGCACTGGTCCGCGCAAGCCTGACCACGTCCGCCGCCACCCCGCGGGCCAGGAGCCGGTCGGTCTCGATCCGCGCGTCCGCGCGGGAGTAGAACGCCTCGCGCTCGCGCAGCAGGGTCCGCATCAGAAGCACGGGGTCCTCGCCTAGTAACACCGGGCGGGTTCCCTCCGGCGTCGCGCGGGCGGCCGCGGTCTCGGGTCGCGTCTTGAGGTACACGACGAACCCGCGGTCCTTTGCGGCCTCCAGGTTGCCCGGTTGGGCGGCCCAGCCGCCGCCGGGCACGATCACGCCCGGCTCCTGGGCCAGCGCCGCGTCCACCTCGTGGCGCTCGAGCGCGCGGAAGGCGGCCTCGCCCTGCTCGGCGAAGATCGCCGCGACCGGCCGCCCTTCCTTGCGCACGACGATCGTGTCGATGTCCAGCAACGCGGTCTGCAGGTCCTCGGCGACGAGCCGGCCCACCACCGTCTTGCCGCAGCCCGGGAGGCCCACGAGCACGATATGTTTTCTCACGGGGCCGGCTCCCGGCTCGGGCCGGCGTCGAGCTGCGCCAGGTAGCCCTCATAGTTCCGCCGCATCTCGCGCAGCGAGTCGCCCCCGAACTTCTCGATCATCGCCTCCGCGAGCACGAGCGCGAGCATCGTCTCGGCGATGACGCCCATCGCCGCGACGGCGGTCACGTCGGAGCGCTCCGCCTGGGCCCGCGCCGGCGCGCCCGTCGCTAGCTCGACGGTGGCCAGCGGCGTCATCAGCGTCGCGATCGGCTTCATCGCGACGCGCACCACCAGTGCTTCGCCCGTGGTCATCCCCCCCTCGGTGCCGCCGGCGCGGTTGGACGCGCGCGCGAGGCCGGGGAGGATCTCGTCGTGTACCTCCGAGCCCGGCCGCCGGGCGGCCTCGAACCCGAGCCCCAGCTCGACCCCCTTGACCGCCGGGATGGACAGCATCGCCCGGGCGATCCGGCCGTCGAGCTTGCGATCCCAGGAGACGTGCGACCCGAGGCCCGCGGGGACGCCCCGTCCCACGACCTCGACGACGCCTCCCAGCGTGTCGCCGGCGGCCTTGGCCGCGTCGATCCGCGCGATCATCTCGCGCTCGGCCTCGGGGTCGAGGCAGCGCACGGGGCTGCGATCGGCGGCGGCGTTCAGGGGAGCGGGGAGCGGGGCGCAGGGCCGGGCGGTCACCCCCCCGATCTCCGTGACGTGGCTGCCGATCTCGATACCGAAGTGGCCGAGCAGGAGCTTGCACACGGCGCCGCACGCGACGCGCGCGGCGGTCTCCCGCGCGCTGGCGCGCTCGAGGATGTCGCGGGCGTCGCGCCGGTCGTATTTCTGCACCCCGGTCAGATCCGCGTGACCCGGCCGCGGCCGGGTCACCTGGCGCCGGCGCTCGGTGCCGGGCGTGCCTTCGGGGGCCATGATGTCCTGCCAGTGCTCCCAGTCGCGGTTCCAGACGACCATCGCGATGGGAGAGCCCAGGGTCTCGCCCGCCCGGACCCCAGCGAGCCATTCGATGCGGTCGGCCTCGATCTGCATGCGCGCGCCGCGCCCGTAGCCGGCCATGCGGCGTCCCAGCTCGGCGTCGACGCGGTCGGCGCTCACCGGGAGTCCGGCGGGCAGGCCCTCGAGGATCGCCAGCAGGGCGCGACCGTGCGATTCACCGGCGGTCGTGAATCGTAGGGTCACCGAGTTCCCGCGCGGCCGATAACGCGCGAGCCCGACTTCTCGTCGGGCTCGCGCCGGCACGGACGAAGCGTCATCGCCCGCTTCGCCTCACGGCGCCCGCACGGGGTAGGTGCTGACGATGGGCGGCAGGCGCACCATCACGAGTCCTCTCCCGGTGATCCCGAAGAGCAGCTGGTTGCCGCCCGCGTCCCGGGCGACGCGTAGCGGCCCGATGATCGGGTCACGAATCGCGATGCTCCGGGGGGTGAGCTGGTCCTGCCCGTAGAAGAACGTGTCGAAGACGTCGATGTTGGCGTCGGGGCGCGCCGCGAACACCACGCGGTCGTTGGGGCTCGCGGGGCCGCCCTGCGGCGGCGGGAAGGTGGGCGTGCCGGGCGAGCCTGCCCGGAACGCGTGGTTGTAGTTCATGTCCATGCCCGGTGCGCCGGTCGGCGCGTCGGCGGTGCCCTGGAGGCGGAGGCCCTCGTCCAGGAAGTAGATCGAGTCCGCGCGCACGAGGCTGGTGCCGCCGTTGAAGTTCGTGGCGATGGAAAAGACCTTGGTGCCCGTGTTGCTGATGAAGTCGGAGACGTCCACGGCGGGCGACATCCCCGAGTCGGCGTGATCCTGGCCGATGTCCACCGGGCCGTTGATGGTGTCGGGCGACGTGAAGCACGTGACCTGCGTGCTGGGGCCGTGGACCAGGGGCCGTTTCGCCGAGTAGGCCATCACGCGGGCGAAGGCCGCGCGCACGGTGCCGCCCTCGCCGAAGAAGCCGTGCGTGAAGTTCCCCGAGTTCCGCGCGAACGTGCTGTCGCCGAGCCCGAAGCTGTCGAAGTCGAGGGTGACGCCCGCGCAGGCGGTGAGGATGACGAGCGTCTGGTTGTAGGGCAGCCCGCGCCGCAGCACGACGCGCAGGGTGTCGTTGCTCCGGCCGGAGGCAGAGTTCCCGATCTCCCAGAACAGGTGGCCGAAGAGCGGCGCCGGGCTCGTCGGCGAGTTGATCAGTTTCTCCAGCCGCAGGGTGCCCCGCCCCGCGAACGGCGGCGAGCTGCTCAGCGTCGGGGTGGTCGAGTACAGCGCGAAGATGGAGTCGGCGTGGCACGCCGTTCCGCCGCCGGGGCGACAGACCGTCGCGACGTACTGCGGCCGGTCCGAGACGTCGAACGGCTCGATCTCGGCGAAGAAATTCCCAGCGATGTTTTGGACCTTGTAGCGCTGGATGATGAAGTTCGGCAGGTGCTGGCGCCACACGAGCCGGCGCACGGCGGGCGAAACGTCGATGATCGACAGGTACGTGCCGCCCGCGTTGGCCACGACGATCGTGTCACCGTAGTTCCCCAGCGTGTCGCGTGGCCAGAGCGCGATCCCGATCGGCTGCGGCCCTCCGGTGGGAATGCCGTTGGCCACGAACGCCGTGTTCGCCACCGAGAAGATCTCGATGCGGTTGAGCGGCGTGTTGGTGAGGTACAGCTCGTTGCGCACCGCGTTGAAGATCGCGTCGGAGATCCTGCCGCCGGCCGGCAGCGGCCGCGTCACGCCGGCCACGACGACGATCGTGTCCTCACCCGGTCCGGCCATGGTCACGTTCGAGAGACCGCCCGTCCCCTCGGGGCCCAGCACGGCGCCGGCCGGGAGTCCGATGACGGTGCTCGTCTGCGAGAACGCGCAGTTCCGCGCCGTCGCGGCGTCGCAGGCGTACCCCTGGACGATGATGGTCGCCGGGAAGCTGGTGATGATGCCGGCCAGGTTCAGGCTGAAGTTGCGCGACACGTCGGTCAGGTTGCCCGCCGCGACGTTGACGCTGTCGAACCGCAGCCGTACGCCACCCGCGTCGCGGATCTCGAGCCCCATCCAGGCGATGGCGCTCGCGTCGGTGGCATGGACCCTCACGCTGTCCGACACCTCGACCCGGGCGCCCACGATGTGCTCGACGAACGGCGCGGTGACGTCGTTCGCGGCCGACTGGATGGACACGCTCACGGTGGCGCTCGTGCCCCGCCGTCCGGTCGAGTCCTCCGCGAAGCCGACGATCACGAACGACCCGCTCGTCGCCTGCACGGTCACGGTGTCCACGAACCGGACCGAGTCGGAGTAGGGGACGCCGAAGAGCACCGAGTCGCTGGTCGGCGGCGCGTTGGTGATCGCGCCGGCGGGCGAGAAGGTGAAGCCGATCTTGCGGATGCCGGTGTTCTGCACCGCGATGACGTCGATCGGGATATTGCGGCCGGTCGACGCGACCGCGCCGGTCACCGGCGCGACGAGGATCACCTGGAGCGCCTGGACGTTGGCCAGGAAGATGGCGAGCGTGTCCTCGGCGAAGTTGCCGGCCCCGTCGGTGGCGCGGCCCACGATGAAGATGGTGCCGCCCGCGCCCGAGCCCGGCGGGAAGGTGATGGTCCTGACGAGCGACACGTCTTTCACCGTGCCGGTGAAGTTCGTGTCCAGCAGCCCGACGAACCCGCCGCTGAAGATCAGGCGAATCTGCTTCAGCGCCAGGTTGTCGGAGGCGGTCACGCCGAACTGCAGCCCGGTGGAGATGTCCTGCGTGTCGCCCACCGTGTTGAACAGGGCGATGAAGGGCCGGGTGAGGTCGGGTTGAATCCCTCCCGGGTTCCGCGTGGTTTCGCAAGCCCAGATGGCGGCGACGAGGACGCCGAGTCCCCACCAGGCCCGCCCGATCCTTCCGTGCCGCATAACGACTCCCGGATTACCTCCCGGCGCCCGGTGCTGCCAGGTCGTCGATGATGTGCGGCGTGATCAGAATCAGCAGGTCACGCCGGTTCTCCGTCTGCGAGGAGAACCCGAACAGTTTGCCGATAATCGGTAGGTCTACAAGAAACGGGATTCCGGACTTCGCCACCGTGACCTCGGTCACAGTGAGACCAGCGATGACGGCCGTTTCGCCGTCCCCGACCAGAATCTGGTTGTCGGCCTGCTGGGTCTGGAAGGTGAACCCGATGTCGACGGGGGCGGCGCGCACGTTGGAGCGCTCCGCATGGACCTCCATCAGGACCTGCCGGTTCGCGGTCACGTGCGGCGTGACCCGGAGGTTGATGCCGGTCTGCTCGAACTGCACGGTCGCCCGGGCGGCCGCCTGGGGATCGGTGGTGGGCGAGCTCGCGTCGATGATGCGGATCGGCACCCGGTCGCCCACGAGAATCTCGGCCTGCCGGTTGTCCAGCGTGGTGATCGTGGGCTCGGCCTGGACGTCGGCGAGCTCGACGCGCTGCAGCGCCTCGACGAACGCCGTGAGGTCGAAGTTCCCGATGGCGGTGGAGAAGATCAGCTCGAGCGCCGGATTGATCACCTGCTGCTTGGCGTTGCCGAGCGCGGAGAGGGAATTGCCCCCGAGATCCACGATGGTCTCGTCGGGATCGAAGGTCTCGGTGGGTACGAGCGCGTCGGGCACGCCGTCCAGGTCGGTGTCGACCGGCTGCGCGGTCCTGGGGTCGGGGCGCTGCACCAGCTGGTTGAAGAACTGCGTCTGGGAGCCGAGGTCGTACTTCACGCCGATTTCCTCGACGTCGGTCCGATCCACGAAGATGATCTTCGCCTGGATCGACACCTGCGGTGTGCGGATGTCGAGGCTACGCACGAACTGCTCGACATCGTTGATCCGGGTGCTGACCTCCGTGATCACGAGCGAGTTGGTGACCGAATCGGCGACGACCCGCCCGCGCGGCTGGCTGACGATGGCCAGCGCGGCCGGGACGAGCGACGACGCGCGCGCGTAGTTGATGCGCACCAGCCGCGTCTCGAGCGGGACCAGCGAGTCGGTGCGCGCCAGGTCCGCCAGGTTGGCCACGTTGATGATCCCGCCTTCGAGCAGCTGGAAACCGAGGCCCTGCGACTCGAGCACCGCCTTGAACGCCAGGTCCCAGGGCTGGTTCTTGATCTCGGCCGTCACCGTGCCCGTGACGTTCTTGCTCACGACGATGGTCCGGCCGCTGAAGGCGGCGAACCCGGCGACGACGTCGTCGATCGTCGCGCCCTCCCACTGCACGGTGATGCGGGGCGCCTGCGACTGCGCCGCCTCCGCGGCGTGCGGCGTGAAAAACGCCGCCACGGGCTCCGCCGGCGCGGCCGCGGGTGGCGCGACGCGCGCGGCCGCCGTC
>CAZVSO010000024.1:13598-23120 GCA_964629425.1 uncultured Gemmatimonadaceae bacterium | reverse complement strand
AGGTCAGGATCCGGGACCAGTTCAATAACACCGTGAACTCGTCGGCCAACGTGACGGTGGCATTGGGCAACAATCCAGGCGGCGACGGCGCCCTCGATGGGACCCTGACCGTGGCGGCGGTCGCGGGGATCGCGACGTTCAGTGACTTGAACATCGACGAGGCGGATATCGGCTACACCCTGACCGCCAGCTCGGGGAGCCTGACGGGGGCGACCTCGAGTGCCTTCACGATCACCGCGGCGGCGGCGACCCATGTGGCGTTCACCGTGCAGCCCTCGGATGCGACGGCCGGGGTGAACCTCAATCCGGCAGTCGAGGTCAGGATCCGGGACCAGTTCAATAACACCGTGAACTCGTCGGCCAACGTGACCGTCGCCCTGGGGAACAACCCCGGGGGCGATGGCCAGCTCGACGGGACCCTGACCGTGGCGGCGTCGGGCGGGATCGCGACCTTCAGTGATCTCAACATCGACGAAGCCGATGCCGGCTACACCCTGACGGCTGCCTCCGGGAGCCTGACGGGGGCGACCTCGAATGCGTTCACGATCACCGCGGCGGCGGCGACCCATGTGGCGTTCACCGTGCAGCCCTCGGATGCGACGGCCGGGGTGAACCTCAATCCGGCAGTCGAGGTCAGGATCCGGGACCAGTTCAATAACACCGTGAACTCGTCGGCCAATGTGACGCTGGCCCTGGGGAACAACCCGGGCGGCGACGGCATCCTTGACGGGACCCTGACGCTGGCGGCGGCAGCCGGCATCGCGACCTTCAGCGACTTGAACATCGACGAGGCCGACCTCGGGTACACGCTCACCGCCATCTCGGGCAGCCTGACCGGGGCGACGTCGAATGCCTTCAGGATCACGCCCGACGTGGGGACGCACCTCGCCTTCGCGGTGCAGCCGAGCGATGAGACGGCCGGGGTGAACCTCAGCCCCGCGGTTCAGGTGACGATCCGGGATCAGTTCGAGAACACCGTCAACTCCACGGCCACCGTGACGGTGGCCCTGGGGAACAACCCAGGTGGCGATGGCGTGCTCGATGGCACACTGGCCGTCGCGGCCCTGACCGGCGTGGCGACCTTCAGTGACTTGAACATCGACGAAGCCGATGCCGGCTATACGCTGACGGCCAGCTCGGGGAGCCTGACCGGCGCGACGTCGAGCGCCTTCACGATCACGGCGGCGGCGGCGAGCCAGCTCGCATTCACGGCCCAGCCGAGCACCGAGGTAGCGGGCCAGATCATCACTCCCCCAGTCCAGGTGACGATCCAGGACCAGTTCGCCAACACGGTGACCGGAGCGACGGACGACGTGACGATCGAAATCACGACCGGAACCGGAACCGCCGGCGCGATCCTGAGTGGCACGCTGACGGTGGGAGCGAGTGCGGGGGTGGCGACGTTCTCGAATCTGAGCATCGACCTGGTAGGCACCGGCTACACGCTGCGGGTCACGTCAGGAAGTCTCACGCCGGACACGAGCGTCGCCTTCGATATCACGGCGGTTGGATTGCGCGCCGAACCGGTCCCAAGTCTCGCCAACGGCGTCGGGGCCGGGCCGGTTCTGGGGGTGAGCATCGGCATCGCGTTGGGATCGACGCCGCTCGCGCGGAGCACCCGGTCACGAGGGGACATCAGTGACGCGTTCACCATCGTGGTTGGGACCTAGATCACCGTGGATCGGGCTAACGAACCGGTGCCACGGCCAGCGGAACCCGCTAATATTGGGGCATTCCCGGGAGACCGCGACGCGTTTGTGAACTGTGATAAGTGCGCCACGCCCATCCCCGACGACAGCGTCTACTGCATGAAGTGCGGGACGCCCGTCTCGGACCCCTCCATTGGCGGCGGGGCAGGCCTCGCCATGGAGGAGGCCGCCTACCAGGAGCTCGAGCGGCTGCTCCGTGAGGAGACCAGGGCCGACTACGAGATCGAGCGGGAGCTGGGGCGGGGCGGCATGGCGGTCGTTTATCTCGCCAGGGAAATCCACCTCGAGCGCAAGGTGGCGATCAAGGTCCTCCCGCCCAACCTGACCTTCGGCAAGGGCGCG
The DNA here is from genome assembly GCA_964629425.1 of uncultured Gemmatimonadaceae bacterium. GTDB lineage: Bacteria > Gemmatimonadota > Gemmatimonadetes > Gemmatimonadales > GWC2-71-9 > CAZVSO01. Next base: position 21,069 of record CAZVSO010000024.1, on the reverse strand, counting down.
GCCAGGCGGTTCGTGCAGGAGGCCCAGCTGGCGGCCGCGCTGGATCATCCGAACATCATCCCGATCCACCGGATCAGCAACCCGGGCGCAGGCGTCAAGCTGGTCTGGTACGCCATGAAGTACCTGGAGGGCGAGTCGCTGGCCGACGTGCTGCAGCGCAAGAACCGGCTGTCGCTCGACGAGACCCTGCCGATCCTGCGGCAGGTCGCCGAAGCGCTCGACTACGCCCACAAGCACCACGTGATCCACCGCGACGTCAAGCCCGCCAACGTCATGATCATGCCCGGAGGCCGCGTTATCGTCACGGACTTCGGCATCGCCAAGCAGTACCAGTCCGGCTCGCTGACGGCTTCGGGATCCATCGTGGGAACCCCGTACTACATGTCTGGCGAGCAGGCGCGCGGCAAGCTGCTCACGCAGGCCGCGGATCAGTATTCGGTGGGCGTCATGGCCTACCACATGCTCGCGGGCCAGGTGCCGTTCGAGGCCGACTCGGTGGTGGATATCCTGCGGAAGCACTGCTCCGAGCCGGCCCCGCCGCTCGAGGTGCTGCGGCCCAACCTGCCGCGCGAGATCTACATCGCGATCGACCGGGCGATGGCCAAGGAGCCGCTCGACCGGTTCCCCAGCGTCACCGCCTTCGTGCAGGCGCTGCAGGTACCGACCGAAGCGACGACGATGGTCATGGCGGCGATCTCCGGGGGCGTGCGCGCGCCCTGGACGGCGAGCGCAGCCTGGTTCACCAAAGCGCTCCGCCACGCCCGGCGGCGCTGGCAAAAGCGTGCGCCCCTGCCCCAAGAGCTGGCGGTGGCCAGGGCCGCGCTGTCGCGCTCGGGCGAGCAGGCGATTCAATGGGCCAAGGCCCGGCCGGCATGGTCGGTGGCGATCGGGACGGGTGTCCTGGCGTTGTCGACGTGGGGCGTGATCGCGATGGTTCGGCCGGGGGGCGCGGAAGGGGCGGCACCGCCCCTGATGGTCGCCGACACGCTCCGGGCCATGCCCCCGAGGGTGGCGCTCGCGCCACCGAGTGGCGGAGACACAGCTGGTCGCGCGCCGCGCCCGCGGCCACCCACGCCGCGTCCCGTCACGGCGACGAGCCCGAGCACCGGCCTTAGCAAGGTGTTGATCCAGATCCAGGATACCGCCGGTAACCGGGTGTCCGCGGAGATCTACGTCAACGGCAACAGCGTGTTCAGTGGTTCCGCCCATCGAGACTCCATGCCGCCTGGTGAGTACCACATCAGCGCCGTCCGGGCGGGCTTTCTTCGGGGCGAGAACCTCGTCACCGTCAGAGCTGGCCAAGACACTACCGTCCGCGTGATCATGCGCAAGGAGCAGCCCTGACGACCTTGAGTCGCATCGAGCGCGGTGCGCTCGCCCTCGCCGCCCTCCTCGTCGCGCTCGCAGCTCGCAGCGCGGCGCAGGATCCGCGCAACCAGCTGCGCCTGGGCATCGAGGCCTACAACCTCGCGGAGTACGTGACCGCGCGTGGCATGTTGACTGACGGGCTGGTCCCGACCGCCGTGCCGCGAGACGAGATCTGGGAGGGTGGCCTGTTCCGGCTGGCGCACATTCTCGTCGAAGCGAAGAGGGACTCGCTGGCCGCGTTGTGGCTGCGGTGGGGTCTGCGCCAGAAGCCGGACCTCGCCCTCGACTCCCTCGCGTTTCCTCCCAGCGTGCTCGAGGCGTACGCTCTCGCTCGCTCGCGGGTCGTTGACCCTCCATCAGGCTCGCGCGACGTGGACACGGAGACACTGTGGAGCTGGAACGACCCCCGCAGCGCGACCGAAGGGGCCATCCGGTTCGATGTCGCCGCCGGCGTGCAGCTCAGCCTGTTCGTCGATGGTGTCGGCCCGCTCAGGGCCGGCGAGCTGCGCACGCTGCCGGCCGGGACGTACACGATCCTCGCGTCGGCGCCTGGTTACTTCCGCACGCGACTCACGCGCGAGGTGCTCCCCGGGGCCACCACGGGACTGCGGTTTCAGCTGCGTCGCACCGTCGCGCAGGCCCGCGGATTTCTGTACGTCACCTCGAGGCCGTGGGGCACGATCTCCCTCAACGGCCGGCCCATCGGGTACACGCCGGTCTCGGAGCTGCCCGTGGACGTCGGCCCGCACCGCATCAAGATCGAGCGTCCCGGCTACGAGCCCTTCGAGACGACGATCACCGTATCGCGTGAGGAGCGCGTCCGGCTCCCGACGGTCCAGTTGACACCGGCCGGCGGCCCCCGATGAGGCCGACGCTCAGGCGGTTCGCGCTGGCTACCCTGGTGCTCGCGCTCGCCGGGCCCCTTGCGCTGGCGGCGCAGGCGCCGGACCCGGAGGACCTGCTGCGGCGGGCACGTCAGGCACTCCAGACAAATGAAACCGAGCGCGGCGTCGAGCTGCTGCGCCAGTCGCTCGCGGCGCAGGCCACGACAGGCGCGTCTCCCCTGCGCGTCGAGACCGAGCTCGAGCTGGCGACGGCCAGCTGGGCGCTGGGGCGGTACGACTCGGCCACGGTCCATTTCCAGGAAGCGATCCGCCTCGACCCCGTTGCTCGGCTCGCCGGGGAGGAGCACAGCCCGGAGGTGGTGCGGGCGTTCGACGTCGCACGCCGCACGACTCCCGCCGTAGGCCTGCGGCTGCCGTCCGACACCACGCTCTTCGCCGTGCGGGACTCGCTGGCGGTGACGATTACGCTGACACAGCCGGGCGTCGTGCGCTTACGCTTGTCCGGTCCGGGGCCGGAGGGTCGCGACGTAGTGCTGCGCAGCGACAGCCTCGCGTCCACGACCGTGGTGCGCATCCCCGTGCGCGACTCCGGGGGCCGTGCCCTGCCGCCGGGTCGCTATCGGCTCGCGGCCGAGTACTCCGGGCGGAGTGTGCCGCTGCCGCTGGTGCAGACCCAGCAGCTCGACGTGACGCAGCAGGGCGCCGACACGCTCGACTGGGAGCCCTCGCCCGCGGACTCGCTGTTGCGGCCGGAATACCGCAAGGGCGCGGGCCCGCGCGCGAGCATCTGGCGCGGCCTCGCGTTCGGCGTCGCGGCCGCGGCGATCCCGGTGGTGATCGGCTCGAGCGCTTTGAGCGACGGGATAGACGGCCAGGCCGTCGTGGTCGGGGTGGCGATCGGCGCGGCGGGTGTCGCGGGCTATTACCTGGGCCGTCCCAAGATCGCGATCGACGAGAACGTGGCGTTCAATCGGACCCTGCGCTCGGCCTGGGAGTCGCGCAACCGCGCGATCTCGCAGGAGAACGTGGCGCGGCGCCAGCAGACCCTGCTGCGCGTCCGCCTGGTGCCGGGTCTGTGACGGCCGGTCGGGGGCGGAGCTCGCGCCGTGCGGCCGCGGTGGCCGGTCTCCTGGCGGGACTGTGCATGCCGGCTGCAGCGCCGGGTCAACGGGTCGTGGACCGGTTGGAGGTCGCGCTGATCGGCACCGTCTCGCGACCCCACGGCGACGCCATCTTCACGGACCGCGCGGGGTCCGTCGGCGGGACGTGGCTGGGGGGCGCGATCGAGGGACGCCTGGACCGCTGGTCGCTCACCCTCACGGGCCTGCTCGGTGACCTCGAGCCCGCCAGCCCCTCGACACTCGATGCGAGCGCGGCCGGTGAGCAGGCCGGCATTCTGCGATACGACTGGAAGCCGTGGCTGAGCGCCGAGGCGAGCTACACCGCCCGAGAGACCTTCGACGCGCGCTGGCACATCCCGGGCATCGGGGGAGTCGTCCGCCAGGCGTTGGGCGACTCCACGATCCAGGCGTTCGGGCGGCTCGCCCTGTTCCCATTCGTGAGCGTGGACGGCTGGACTTCGCCGGACATCGGCGTCGGTACGGAGGTAGGCCTCGCGGTAACCCCCCGTCGCGGCCCCGTCACCGTGCTGCTGTCGTATCGCTTCGAGCGGTACGATTTCCCTGGCGACAGCACGGGAAACACGGAGTTCGAGGTCGCCCAGTTCGACCAGCTCTTGCTACAGGTCCGGTGGGTGGTGCGACGCCCGGCTGCAGCCGGGCAACGGCGGACGAAGACGCCGTAGAAAGCGAAAGGCCGAACCATCCCGGTTCGGCCTTCTCGTCGCCACGGGGTTGATTCACCCGCCCGCCCTTCGGTTCCCTTCGACCTCTAGTTGCTCGCCGCCGCCGCTACCGGCGCCGGGTACACGCTAATGCGTTGGCGGTGTTTGTCCTTGCGCTCGAACTTGACGTGGCCGTCCACCACGGTGAACAGGCTGTCGTCGGTGGCCCGGCGGACGTTGCGCCCGGGGTGAAACCGGGTGCCGCGCTGCTTGACCAGGATGCTGCCCGCGGTCACGAACTGGCCGCCGAACGCCTTGACACCGAGGTACTGGGGGCCCGAGTCGCGCCCGTTGCGCGAGGAGCCGACGCCTTTCTTGTGTGCCATGGCCTACCTCACCCCACCTTCACGTCGGAGATCTTGACTTCGGTGAAATCCTGCCGGTGTCCCGCCCGGCGGCGGTAGCCCGACCGGCGGGCGAAGCGGAAGATCCGGATCTTCTTGCCCTTGCCGTGCCGCACGACCTCGGCCGTCACCTGCGCGCCCTTGACGACGGGCTGGCCCGCGACGATGTGCGTCCCGTCGCTCGCCAGGAGCACCCGGTCGAAGGTCACCTTGCTCCCGGGCTCGGCCTCGAGCAGCGGCACCTTGATCGTGGCTCCGGGCTCGGCCCGGAACTGGTGGCCGCCGGTGGCGATGATGGCGTAGGTCATGGGCGCGGAACTCTAATTGGGACTTGCGGTGTGGTCAAGGCTCTAGGCCACGGCGTACTGTTCGGTCACATCCCGCCCCGCCGGCTGCGCCATCATGCGGAACTCGTCCAGCCGCATCATGGGGTCGTCCCGCACCTCGAGGCCCAGGCCGGTCTGCTTCTCCAGCTGGCGCATGAAGTCGGGCTCCTGCTCCACGAGGTACAGCGCGACCTCGGGGTGCAGCCGCACGGCGAGTTGCTTTTCCCGGTGCTCGGCGCCAGCCCGGCGCAGCGAGCGCTCCATGCGCCGCACCACCACCTCGGGCCGGAACACCCGCCCGGTGCCGCTGCAGGTCGGGCAGTCGGTGGTCATCGAGTGCCACAGCGAGGGGCGGACCCGCTGGCGCGTCATCTCGACCAGCCCGAGCTCGGAGACGGCGAACGCCTTGGTACGCGCGCGATCGTGCGCGAGGTGGGTGCGCAGCTCCTGTAGCACCTTGTCGCGGTTGCCCCGCGATTCCATGTCGATGAAGTCCACCACGATGATGCCGCCGATGTCCCGCAGCCGCAGCTGGCGGGCTACCTCCCGCGCCGCCTCGACGTTGGTCCGCAGGATCGTGCTCTCGGGATCGTGCTTGCCGGTGTAGCGCCCGGTGTTCACGTCGATCGAAACGAGAGCCTCGGTCGGCTGGATGACGATGTAGCCGCCCGTCGGCAGGTCCACGCGGGCCTTGAAGAGGTCGCGGATTTCGGCCTCGATGTCGTACTCGTGGAACAGCGACGCCTCGGCGGCGTGTAGCGTGACCCGCTTTTGAAGGTCGGGATCGACCTGTCGCAGGTACGTCACGATCTCCTGGTGCAGCATCCTCGAGTCGACGAGGAGCGAGTCGACCTTGTCGCTGAACAGGTCGCGGATGATGCCGCGGGTGAGGCTGGTCTCGCGCTGCACCAGCGCCGGCGCGCGCACGTCCTGGGCGCGCCGCTGGATCTTCTTCCACAGCCCGTGGAGGTGATCGATCTCCCGTTTACAGCTTTTCTCCGTCAGGTCCTCGGCCACGGTGCGGATGATCCAGCCGCCGTCGTCCTTCGGGACGAGTCCCGCGACCAGCTCGCGCAGCTTGGCACGCTGATCCCGCGCCTCGATCTTGCGCGAGACGCCGACGCGTGACGCGAACGGCATGTAGACCAGGAAGCGACCTGCGAGCGACACCTGCGCGGTGACCCGCGGTCCCTTGCTGCCGATCGGCTCCTTGGTGACCTGCACGAGCTTGGTCTGCCCGCGCTTCAGCTCCTGGCCGATGTCAGGGACACTACGGCGGGAGGGGCGGCCGGACGCGTGGCCGTTCCCGTTGCCTTCGTCGTCCTGCTCGGTGGGCTCTTCGTCGTCCTCCGACTCGATCAGGTCCGAGGCATGGAGAAATGCGCTCTTGTCGGCCCCGATGTCCACGAACGCGGCCTGAATGCCCGGGAGGACCGCCTCGACCTTGCCGAGGTAGATGTCGCCCACCATGCGGCGAGCGTCCGGCCGGTCCACGAGCAGCTCAACAAGCCGGTCGTCCTCCAGGATGGCCACGCGGGTCTCGCGCGGGCCTCCGCTGATCAGAATCTCGCGCTTCAAAGCAATACCCCTCGATCCCGCCGGGCCAGCAGCCCCGCGGGATCCGCAGATTGATCCAGCAGTAGTCCGACCCGGACCGATCATGGGCCCGGGCGGTGAATCGATTGGTCTGGGGCGTGAGAGCCGAAGTCCAATGCATGGGTGCAAATTTAGGTGCGCGAGTGAGTTACGTCAATCCAAGACGGCCCAAGACGGCCCATGACGGCCGAAGACGGCCGAGGTGGTGCGCGAGAAAACGATGCTAGGGGGTGCGATTCTGGTGACGACGGTCGCTCGTCCGCCAGCGACTGTGTGGGCATGGCACACTACGAGAAGCTACAGGCGTGGAGGGAGTGTCACACTCTGGCGTTGAAGGTTTACCGCGCGACGTTCCTTCCCGTCATTGGCCGTCGTGGGCCGTCTTGGGCCGTCCTAGGCCGTCCTGGGCTGCCCTAGTCAATCAGCCCCCCCAACAGCTCCCGCGCGATCACGATACGCTGGATCTCGCTCGTCCCCTCACCGATCTCGCAGATCTTGGCGTCGCGCATCATGCGCTCGACCGGGTACTCCGTGGTGTAGCCATAGCCGCCGTGGAGCTGGACCGCCTTGGTGGTGGCCCGCATGCACAGCTCGGACGCGTACAGCTTGGCCATGGCCGCCTCTTTCTTGAACGGCCGGCCGTGCTGCTTGAGCCAGGCGGCGTGATACACGAGGTGCGTCGCGGCCTCGACCTCGGTGGCCATGTCGGCCAGTGCGAAATGCACCCCCTGGAAGCTCGCGACCGGCCGGCCGAACTGCTTGCGCTGCGACGTATACGCCAGACATTCCTCGAGCGCACCCTCGGCGAGCCCGAGCGCGAGCGCGGCCAACCCGATGCGCCCGCCGTCCAGCGTCTGGAGGAACTGGCGGAAGCCGTTGTTGACCGGCCCGAGGACGTTCTCCTTCGGCACCACGGCGTCCTGGAGCACGAGCTCCCGCGTGTCCGACGCTCGCCAGCCGAGCTTGTCCTCCTTCTTCCCGGCGCGCACGCCGGGGGTCTTGGCCAAATCGGGCGCATGGCCGACCCCGACCCGCGCCGCCTCGGCGAGGTCGCAGGTGTCCTTGGTGACGATGAATGCCGTAATCCCGTGAGTCTTCCTGGCTTGCGGGTCGGTGCGCGCGGTGACGACGAAGATCTCCCCCACACCG
>CAZVSO010000024.1:8815-13588 GCA_964629425.1 uncultured Gemmatimonadaceae bacterium | reverse complement strand
AGGTCCACCGTGTCCTTGCACAGGATGAAGGAAGTGATGCCCCGCGTGCTGCGGCCAGGGCTGGTGCGCGCGGTGACGACGAAGATCTCCCCCACGCCTGCGTGGGTGATGAAGATCTTCGCACCGTTCAGGACGTAGTGGTCACCGCGGTCCACCGCCACGGTCTTGGTGCCCCCCGCGTCGGACCCCGCCTCGGGCTCCGTGAGGCCGAATCCGCCCAGCACCTTTCCCGCGGCAAGGAGCGGCACGTAGCGTCGCTTCTGCTCGGGGGTGCCGAAATCCACGATCGGCGAGGTTCCCAGCGTCGTGTGCGCGCTGATGGTGATCGCGTGGCTCGCGTCGACTTTGGCCAGCTCGTGGATCACCATGATGTAGGACAGGTAGTCCATCCCCGCCCCACCCAGGTCTTCCGGCCACGGACAACCGAGCAGGCCGAGGTCGGCCATGCGCCTGACGTTGTCCCAGGGGAACCGGCTCTCCAGATCGTAACCGCGGGCGGTGGGCTTGACGACGTTCTGGGCGAAGTCCCGCACCATCTCGCGAACCTGCTGGTGGTGCTCGGCGAAGTACAGGGCGTCGTGCATGGAGCGGAATATAGGGGGGGCGGGCGCGGCGGCCTGCGCCACCGGGTGGCCGCCGTTCACAGCTACCGTGTGCACGCCTGGGCATGGCCCCGGGCCAGCCGCACGTGGCGCCGCCTTGGTTAACCCCGGGGCACCGCCGCGGGGTTAACCCACCCCGGGCGCAGTGACGGGCACGGGGTCAGCATCCGCTCCCGCGGCCGCACACGTCACACCCCCCGCACCGTTCCGCTCGCTCCCCGAAATACTCGAGCAGCATCCGCCGCCGGCAGCGTCGCGTCTCGACGTAGCGGCGCGCGGCAGGGATGATGTCACCGCAGGCCAGGTCGTCCGGGCGCCACAACACGACGCAGTCGGCCGCCTGGCCGTCGCGACCGGCGCGCCCGGCTTCCTGGTAGTACGCCTCGGGCGTACGCGCCGGCCCCCAGTGAACCACCACACGGACATCGGGCTTATCGATGCCCATGCCGAACGCGCTCGTCGCCACGACGACAGGGGCGCGATCCCGCAAGAAGTCGAGCAGCACCTGCCGCCGCGTGGCGGCCCTCAGGCCCGCGTGATAAGGCGCCGCGCGCACGCTGGCGCGCAACAGAGCGCGGGTGACGAGCTCCGTCAGCCGGCGGGTCGGCGCGTACACGATCACCGGCCCGGGAGATTCGCGAATCAGCGAGCGCAGCCGGCGAAACCGCGTCCGGTCGTCCGCCACACGCTCGACCCGGAACGTGAGATTGGGCCGGTCGAACGAGCCGACGACGACCTCCGGGTCGCGCAGCCGCAGCACCGACGCGATCTCCGCCCGGGTCCCCGCGGTCGCGCTCCCGGTGAGGGCGATGGTGGGAGGGGATCCCAGGAGGTAGCGGTACTTCCCGAGCAGGCGATACACCGGGCGGAACTCGTTCCCCCACTCCACCACGCAGTGCGCCTCGTCCACGGCGAGGAGCGCCACTCGTCGCGGGCCGCGACGCAGCCGCCGGACCAGGGAGCCAAGCCGCTCCGGCGCGCAGTACAGCAGGGCGAGACGTCCGGCCAGCGCCGCCTCGAGCACGACGGCGCGGTCGGCGCGGTCGAGGGCGGCGCTCAGGTAGGCGGCCGGAATCCCGCGGCGGCGCAGCGCCTGCACCTGATCCTGCATCAGCGAGATGAGGGGGGATACGACGAGCGTGAGCCCCGGCGTCAGGAGCGCGGGCAGCTGGTAGCACAACGACTTGCCCGCCCCGGTGGGCAGAATGGCCAGCACGTCCCGCCCGGCGAGCAGCGGCCCGACGACCCGCAGCTGCGCCGGCCGGAGCCGCTCGTGCCCGAACCGCTGGCGGAGGATCTCGCGGGCCCTCGCGAGGTTGCCCAGGAGACTTGGCATGGCCAGAACGAAAACGGGCTCCGGTGAAACCACCGAAGCCCATTCCTTGCGCGCTACATCGTTTCCTTGCCCTACCCTTGCCCTACCCTTCCCCCCTCCCAATTCCCCCTTCCCTTGTCTCCTGGCCCCGGTCGCGCACCAGAACGAGAATCGCGGCCTGCGGCACGACGAGATACGTCTTCCCCTCGAACGTCAGCTCGACCGATGCCTTGCGAAAGAACAGGGCGTAGTCGCCCACCTCGGCCTGCATCGGCAAGAACTTCACTTCGGAGCCCCGGATCTTCCACGGCTCGTCGTCCAGGCTGGCGGGCTCGGTCATCGGCGTCCCGGGCCCCTTCGCCAGGATGCGGCCGCCTTGTACCTGGCGAGACTCGATCGCGGTGGCCGGCAGGTACAGCCCGACGTTGGTACGCTCTTCGCCGGCCTCGGGCGTGATCAAGACCCGGTCGCCGACGACGATCAGGCGTTTGGGAGTGTCGTCCGCCATGGCGGCATAATACACCGGCGGTCAGCTATCAGCTATCAGCGGTCAGCCTGCGCGACGCTGGGGGCTGCACGGAAACCGGCGTACGCGCGGGTTGACCCCGGGGGCCGGCGGCCCGCGGTCAACGGCGGTGCCAAGATGACCGCTGACGGCTGACAGCTGAACGCTTCCCTGCCCGCGTGACCCGCGTCACCATCACCCCCTGGACGAGCCCCTATCCTGTGCCCCTTGGTTGCGGGCTCCTGCGGCCGGTCACGGCGTGCCGCGACCCGCGTCTTTCCGCTCCCAGGAGGGGCACCGTCATGCAAGCGTCCTTGAGCAGCGTGCAAACCGAGCAATGGAGCTGGATCCTCTCGACGCTGTGGAGCTGGATCTGGGACGGGCTGTCGTGGATTCTCGACGCCCAGGCACTCATGTTCGGGTTCACGCTGTTCGGCGAAAGTACCGGCCTCGCCGTCCTCAAGACGGCGCTGCTGTTCCTGCCCGCGGCCGCGGTCGTCGCCGGCCTGTGGGGCACGATGGTTTCGCTCTACACGGTCCCCTTCCGCTCGGGCCGGGGCCGCTTCCTGGCGGCGGTGCTGATGTCGTGGTGGGACGTCCTCCGCATGATCTGGTTCTACTGGGCCGGGATCGTGCGGTTCTTCATCGTCCTGCTCGGCTGGCTCGGGGGCCTGCTCAAGCTGTCGGTGCAGCTCGTCTGGCGGACGATCAAGGGCGCGGCGCAATCGCCGTTCGTCCTGCTCGACTGGACCGCGCGGAAGTACTTCCAGCCCGGGGTGCCGTGGGTGGCGTTCTTCCTGCTGCTCCTCTGGATCGCGATCGAGGCCACGATCTTCACATTCACCCTGCGGCCCACGCTGAACGAGCTGCTCACGGACCTCACGGGGTTCGCACCGCATCCGGTGATGCTCTCGACCCTGCTCTGGCTGTTCCTGGCGCTCATCATCGGGGGCAGCTTCGCGCTGATGCAGGTGCTCGCCGACGCCGTGGTCAGCCGCGAGATCAGCCGCATCGTGCTGGTCATCGCCGCCGAGATCATCATCGCGTTCTTCGAGGTGCTGTTCCTCTATCGGGAGCTGATCGACGCGATCACGCCGTGGCTGGCGCAGCAGGGCTTCGTCCTGGGCGTGGTCGGTACGCTGCTGACCGCGTTCGTGGGGTGGCTGGGTGTGCGGATCATGACGTGGATGCTGTTCGGGCGGTTCGGCACACCGGCGCTCATCGCGGTGCTTGCGCGCCAGACTCTGACACGCGAGCAGGCCGGCACCCCGGCCGTTTCGCCGCCGCCCCAGCCGGATCTCTGGCGCGCGCCGATCAACGCGCTCAAGGCCGAGAGCGAGTGGTTCAAGCGCCAGACGCGGGAGGTGTTCGAGCTGATCTCCCTCCCCGTGCTCCAGCTCGTCGCCGCGGGCTTCAACTTCTTGTTCGTCGTGATCCTGGGCCGGCCGCACTTCACTGTGCCGTTCCGCTCGCTCGACGACGTGCTCGCCGCCACGCCGTTCGTGGGGACGTCCAAGCCGGCGGCCGAGGAGGCCATGTGAGCCGCCGCTGTGTCGGCACCGCGGCGGTCGCGGCCCTGGCGCTCGCCTGCGCGCCACCCGCGAACGCGCCACCGCCCCGCTCGACCCTCGTGATCGGGCTCGATGTGAGCGGCTCGTTCCGCCAGAGCGGTCACTACGACGAGGCGCTCAACTTCGCCGCGTTCTACATCTACGGCCACCTGAACGGACTCGGCGGCCTGCGCCGGTCCACGGACGTGTTCGTCGGCACCCTGGGCGGCGACCGCCCCGGTGAGCCCAAGACATTCCACCCCATCCAGGATCTCACCGGGAAATCGGTGAACGAGATCGCGACCGACCTGCGGCGCTGGTTTCCCGAGGTGGACCCGCTCACCGATTTCAACGCATTCTTCGACCGGGTGGCGGTGCACGTGAAGCGGCAGAACCTGGTGCTCGCGCCGCTCACCATCGTGATGTTCTCGGACGGCCTCCCCGACATGCCGGGCGGGAGCCGGTTGTCGGCCGACAGCCTGTACGGCCTCGTGAACCTGTCGCCGCTCGAGTACCTCTCGCGCAATGTGACGGTGCGGCTGCTCTACGCCGACCCGGGCGTGGCGCAGAACTGGGAACGCCGGGTCAAGCGCCAGCGGGTCCGCTTCTGGACGCAGGACCAGGCCGTGATGCCGGGCTGGCGCCGGCACCTGGTGCCCGGGACCGCGCCCGAGGCTCAGGATTCGCTCTGGTCGTGGGTGGCGAACATCGTGGACTTCAGGGTACGGCGGGGACGGGTGCTCTGAAAGCAAGACGTTGTCAGTTATCAGTCATCTATCAGTCATCTATCAGTCATCAGTT
>CAZVSO010000024.1:0-8715 GCA_964629425.1 uncultured Gemmatimonadaceae bacterium | reverse complement strand
TATCAGTCATCAGTTCTCAGTCATTCGACTGACGACTGATGACTGATGACTGACGTCTAGCAAAACCTCTCGAACGCCTTCACGAGTTCCCCAGCGATCTCACGCGCGTCCCGCCCCTCGATCTGCCGCCGCTCCAGCATGAACACCGGCTTGCCGCCCTTGAGCAACGCCATGGACGGGGACGACGGCGGGTAGCCCGTGAAGTAGCTTCGCGCCCGTTCGGTCGCTTCGGTGTCCTGCCCGGCGAACACGGTGAACAGTCGTGCCGGGCGCCTGGCATGCTCCAGCGCGAGCGCGGCGGCCGGTCGGGCGTTGCGCGCCGCGCAGCCGCAGATCGAGTTGACCACCACCAGCGTCGGTTCCGCCGGCTGCCCCAGGGCTCCGTCCACGGCCTCGGGGGTGCGCAGCTCTTGGAACCCGAGCCGGGTCAGCTCCTCCCGCATCGGCTGGACGAGCCGCGGGTCGTACATCGGAACGTTCAAGCCGCTCATGGCATCCTCCGCAAGTCGGCCTCCGCCGCAATGAACCCGAAGGCCGGCCAGTAGGTTCCCGCAACGATCTCGCGCCACAGGCTGCGCGCCGCCGCCGTATCACCACGCACCAGGCGCCACGTGGCCAAGCCGTACCCCACGGTGGCGCGCTCCAGGTCACCCGTTCCCATCAGCGCCCGCAGCTCGGCCTCGGTGCGGCGACCCCGGTAGAGCAGCAAGCGCTGGTAGTAGGGGACATTCTCCTGCACCCGCATGCTGTCGGTGATCGGGACCAGGACCTGGGCGGCCGCGGTGTCCTGGCCGGCGCGCCGCAGGGCCATCCAGAGCCAGTCGGAGGCGGCCACCGTGTCGTCGGCACTGCGGCCGACGCCCAAGGTCCTCCCGTAGGCGGCCGCGGCGTCATCGAAGCGACCCGTAAGATAATACGCCAGGCCGAGGTGGTACCAGATGTCGAAGCTGGTGGAATCCAGGGCCGCCGCGCGCTCGATGTCCGAGATGGCCTGCGCGAGCTCACGGAGCGAGATGTAGCGATGGCCGCGGTGCCGGTACAGCACCGCGCGCTCGGGCGCGAGCCCGAGGGCGCGCGTGTACGTCGCGACGGCATCGCGGTAGCGCCACACCGACGCCTGCGCGCGCCCCAGCGCCACGAGCGAGTCCACGTCGCGCGGCGCGCGCGCCAGGGCGCTCTCCGCCTTCGCCACGACCCCGGCAGTGTCGGGCCGAGCGTAGAACGGCCGACCGGTCGGCGATACCAGCTCCGGCGCCTGCGGCAGGGTCAGCAGAACGCAGAGCAGTGCGGTGCCCATCACGTTTCCCCTTTCCCGTTTCCCGTTTCCCGTCGCTCCGCAAACCGGATAGCAAACGCGAGCGCGAGGAGGCCGATGGCGCACCATACGAGCCAGCGAGTGTCGAGCACGATCCCCGCGAGCCCCACGGCCAGGCCCGTGCCGCCGAGCCAGGCTTTCGCAACCACGAGGCGCGGCAGCGACTCGGCCCTCACCGTTTCAGGAACGCCGCGATGGCGGCGTGGAAATCGGGAGTCGAGCGGCTCACGGCGTTGACGTCGGCCGACAGGCGGATCCCTTCCTCGAACGTGCGCCCGTCGAGCTGGTAGAACTGCTGCTTGGTGAAGGCCAGCGCCGAGGCGCTCGCGGACACCAGGCCCCGGACGGCGTCTCCCGCCTGCTCCTCGAAGTCCGAGTCCTCGTAGGTCCGCGACACGAGCCCGACGGCGGCCGCTTCGGTCGCCGTGAGCACCCGTCCCGTCGCCGCGAGGTCGAACGCGATTTTTTCGCCGACCGCGCGCTTCAGCATGTTCATCACCAGCGCCGGCACGAAGCCCCGCTGCACCTCGGGGTAGCCGAAGTGGGCCGATTCCGCCGCCAACACGAGATCGCACGCCGTGGCCAGGCCGCAGCCCCCGGCGAGGGCCCGTCCCCGCACCAGCGCCACCACCGGCTTCGGCAGCTGCCGCATCCGGACGAACAGGCCGCCGAAATGCAGCGCCGCCTGCCGGTTCTGCTCGACCGTCTGATCGGCGGAGGCGAGCAGCTCCGCGAGGTCCATGCCCGCGCAGAAGTCGTCGCCCGCCCCGCGCAGCGCGACGACCCGTACCGCGGCGTCCAGATCGGCCTGCTCCAGCAGCGCGTACAGCGCGTCGATCATCGCGCGGTCGATCGCGTTCTTCTTCTCCGGCCGGTTGAGAATCCCGGTGAGCACGCCGGCCTCGAGGGCGACCAGGACGCGCTCGCTCATCGCGGCACCTCGATCTCCATGCGGAGCAGCGCGGTGGACAACACCTTGCCCTGCGCGTCGGTCTTCAATGAAATGGTGCCCCCGCCATCCAGCGCGCCGTGCAGCAGGAAATTGAGCGCGCGCAGGTTGGGCAGCTCGAAGCGCTCGACGGGCCCGCGGATCAGGCCCCGGAAATGCCGGGCGACGCGCGCCGCGGTCACCTGCTTCACGAGCAGCGGATAGTCCTTGGGCCGCAGGGCGATGAGCCCGACGTTGGCGGTATCGCCCTTGTCGCCCGAGCGGGCGTGGGCGAGCACCAGCAGCGGCACCAGGCCCGCTCCGCGTGCCACCGGCTTGCGCTTCACACGTCCACGAACTCGACGCACGGCTGCACCTCTCGCTTGTCGATCAGCGCCGGCCAGTAGGCGACGATCTCCTCCGGCTTGGGGCGACCGCCGGCGAACCCGGTGACGCTCGGCGGCCCGTTGAGGATCAGCGGCGCGATCTCCCGCGTGAACCGCTCCACCGGCGCGAGCGCTCGCGCGCGCACGCCGACGCGGAGCTGCACCTCGGGAAGCTCGGCCTCCAGCGCGCCGAGCTCGGCCAGGGGTCCGTGGGTCGCGCCCGCACCGACGTACTCGGTCAGGATGGCGTCGAATTCGAGCCCGAGGTCGCGCAGGCGCCGGCGCAGCACCCGGTCGGCGAGCCGTGCCTTCTTCAGGGCGTCCGGCCAGGCGTAGACCAGCGTCCCCACCGCCTTGTAGCCGTGGAAGTACGCCGCGGAGACCTTGAGTCGATCGGTGGCGGGTCGGCCCTTCACGCCCGAAACGCGGACCCGATCCCTGCCCGCCTGCGCGAGCCGGATGGTGGTGAAATCCGCCACGCAGTCCGGCGTGATGTACTCGCGCGGATCGCCCATCTCGTACACCAGCTGCTCGGTCACGCCCGCCACCGTCACGCGACCGCCGGTGCCCGGATGCTTGGTGATCTCGAACGTCCCGTCCGGGTGCGCCTCGACGATCGGATACCCGACGTTGGCGAGATCCGGGATCCGCTCCCAGCCCACGAGGCAGTTCCCGCCGCTGGCCTGCGCGCCGCACTCGATGATGTGGCCCGCCACGGTGCCGGCGGCGAGGAGGTCCCAGGCGTCGGCGGCCCAGCCGAACTCGTGCATCATGGGCCCGAGCGTCAGTCCCGTATCGGTCACCCGGCCGGTGACGACGATCTGTGCCTCGCCCGCGAGCGCCTGGACGATGGGCGCGGCGCCGAGATAGGCATTGGCCGACTGTACCCGGTCGCGCACCTCGCGGAGCGGGCCGTGCGTATCGAGATTACGGAGCTCGTGGCCCCGCGCCAGCAATCCGTCCAGCCGGTCCAGCAGGTCGTCGCCCATGACGACACCGATCCGCAGCCGGCCGCCGAGACCGAGACGGCGCGCCACAGCGGCCACGGCCTCGGCGCAGGCGCGCGGATTGACGCCGCCGGCGTTCGCCGTCACCCGGATGCCCCGCTCGACCACCGGCGGCAAGATGCGCTCCATCAACGGCACGAAGTCCTTGGCGTAGCCCAGTTTGGGGTCGCGCGATTTCTGCTTCTGCATGATGGACATGGTGACTTCGGCGAGGTAGTCCATCATGAGGTAGTCGACCGGCCCGCCGGTGACCTGGCGATAGGGCGCTTCGAGCCAGTCGCCCCAGAAGCCCTGCCCTGCGGCGATGCGAACGGTCCGGGTCACCGGCTCCCCACGACGAGCCGCGCGGCGGACGCCGCACCGGGGCCTCGCGCCGGGCGGACCCGCAGCTCGACCAGGGGGGCAAATCCCTCGGGACCCTCGAGCACCGGGAGGGCCCCGAACGTCAGCCGGCTGCGCCCACCCGCCACCACGACACCCGGCTCCGGCGCCACCAGCATGCGCGGGGCGCTCGCCAGGAAGCGGACGCGCACGTCGGCGCGCCACGATGCGCGCGCATCCTCGCGGGCGTACGCGGGGAACAGCTCGACCGTGAGCGGCCGACCCACGAGGGCCGCCGTGACAGCGAACCGCTGGCGGCTGATCGCGTAGTTCATGGGCCCCTGACTCACCTGCTGGCCGCTCGAATCGAACACGGTCACCCCGAAATCGGTGAACTCCCCCCACCGCTCCGGCGGCAGCCGCACGTCCAGCTCGACCTCGTCGGCCCAGGCGGGCACGCGGACCGTGAGACTCTCGGGCGGCTGGCCGCGCGCCGTCACGGCGAAGGTCCGCTCGACGCCGACCAGCGTGGCCGATCCCTGGAGCGCCACGCTGCCCGCTCGGGGGTTCGAGAGCTCGGCGCCCGCCTCGAGCCCCGCGATGGCGACCGGGCCGAGCTCCGCGCGCACCCCGACCGTCGCGGCGCCCACCGGAGCCGCGGTCACCGTCAGCTCGTACACACCGGGCACGAGGTCCTCGGCCCGCACCTCGAGGCGCGCCGTACCGGGCGCGTTTTCCCCCTCCCACTGGCCGAGCGCGATCTCCTCCACCCCGCGCAGTGGTTGGCCGTTCGGCTCGAACAGCCGCACGGTCGCCGCCTGCGCCAGTGAGTCGGGCAGCGTCACGACGACCTGGAGTGTCGCGCCCGAAGGCCCGGCTCGCAGGAAGTAGCGCAGGGTCTGGCCCGCCGGGATGGCCCGCCGATCGTCCACGACCGCGCGGGCCCCGAGATCGTGCGGCACGATGATCGTGTTCACCAGCGTGAACAGGGGACCGGCCAGGGTGTCGCTCGGCGTGTAGGCCGCCACGCGGCCGACGTAGACCCCGGGCGCCGCGAGCGCCGCCGCGCGATAGGTGACGGGGATGGCCGTCTCGCGGGGAGCGGCGGTCAGCTCCGCCGGCGCCGAGAGCCACGGCTGGTCCACCCGGAGGCGGAACTGTGCCGCTCGGAGCCCGGCGACGTGTCGCACCCGGAAGGTCTCCAGGGTGTCGCCCGGGCCGGTGAGCCCGTTGCGGCGGAACGCCGCCGATGCGCCGGTGCCCGCCCGAACCACGTAGCTCGAGCCCTGATGCCCGGCGCCAAGCCAGCGGAACGCCGCGTCGAGCCGCGGGACGCCGGCCCCCTGGTCCAGCACGACCGCCCCCGCCACCGGCCGGGCGGACATGCGCAGCGCCTGGATCAGCTCGGACGCGCTGACGCGATGCCCTTCGCGGACCAACCCCGATATCAGGCAGGCCATGAGCCCCGCCGCGTACGGCGCGGCCATGCTCGTGCCGACCTTGATCTCGTTGCCGGTGTCCCAGGCAGGGACCGCCGCGAACACCACCCCCGGCGCCAGCACGTCCGGCTTGGCCAGCTCGCCGCCGCGCGAGCTCCACCAGCCGAGCACGTCCGGGCCCGGCGCCTGCCCGGGCGCCGCCGGCCGGCCGAACGCGCCGGGGAAGATCGCCCCGACCGTGAGCGCGAGGTCGGCGGACCCGGGGAACCCGAGCGTGGACAGGCCCGGGCCGTCGTTGCCAGCGGCCACGGTGAGGACCACGTCGGGATGGGACGTGAGGAAGGCGGTGACGAGGGAGTCGATCGTCGCGCCGCCTTCGCGCTCGTTGCCCACGCCGAAGCTGAGGTTCAGCACGACCGGCACGCCGCGCTGCTGGGCGAAGCGCACGGCGTATTCCATCGCCCGCATGATGCTGCCGTGCACCGACACTCCGCCGCGCGCGTTGTTGGCGATCTTCAGCCCGATGAGCTGCGCGCCGGGCGCCACGCCATGGAAGCCGGCGACGTTGAACAGGTTGTGACCGGCGGCGATGGCGGCGACGTGGGTCCCGTGTCCCGAGGTGTCGAACACGAGATCGAGCACCGGCGCCCCCGCCACCTCGGTCAGGTTCGCCGCCAGGGTGATGGGACGTCGGCCCAGGGAGATCGTTTCCCGCCCCTGCCGGTAGTCGTGCAGAGGCATCTCGTCGTCGAGCGAGCCGTTGAGGTTGGTGTCGATGAAGACCGCCCAGCCGTCACTGGCCCTGACCACGACGAGCGGGAACTCGTCGGTGTTGGTGCCGTCACCGTTCACGTCGCCGGCCGGCGCGGGCCCGAGCGGCAGCTCGCGGAACAGGCCGGCGTACCACGTCGCCGCGGTCGTGATCCGAGCCACGCGGCGGGCTCCGAGCAGCCGGCGCCCCGCGACCGTCACGGCGCCGTCGGCTGCCGGCGCGATGGGCGCGAGCGCCACCCGACCCTCCCGCGAAAAGTCGCGCACGTCGAGCAGCTTGGGTCCGCCCGTGCTCGTGGTGATGAGGCCCGCGGTGCCGGGATCGATCCCGCTGTCCAGAATGGCGATGAGCACGCCGCGGCCGTCGTAGGTGGGCTGTGCGCTGCGAAACGCCTCGACCCCGGTGCTGCGCAGCGGCATGAACCCGGCCATGAACGCCGCGGCCGGCGGCACGACCGGCTGGGGCCGCGCCACGTCCGTCGCGTCGCGCGGCGCGGTCTCGCCCCCCGGGGCCCTGCCGGCCGCGGGGGGGGCGGGCGCCGGCGCCGTCCGGGCGGCGGCGCCGCACGCGGCGGCGAGGGCTGTGAGCGTGGCGAGCAGGAGCCTGGGTCGGAGCGCCATCAGAACCGGCTCGGGAGCACGAAGGGACCGAGGTGCGGCCCTGGGAACGTCGCGGCGGTCTCGAGCAGGAACGCCAACACGTCCCGGGTCTCCTCCGGCGTCAGCACCGCGTCCACGAACCCCCGCGCGCCCGCGAATCGGGCGTCGAGCTGATGCTCGTAGTCGGCGCGCATGGCCCCGACGGCGTCGGCGACTTCCGGGCTGGCGGCGTCCTCGCCGTACACCGCCTGTACGGCGGACTCGCCTTCCATGACGCCCATCCGCCCGGTGGGCCAGGAGACGATGAAGTCGGGATCGAACCCCTGCCCGGCCATGGCGTAGTAGCCGGCGCCCGAGGCGTGGTTCACGGTCAGCACGAGCTTCGGGACCGTCGCCGTGGCCATCGCTTCCACGAACCGCGCGCCCGCGCGGATGATGCCCGCGTGCTCCTCCTGGGTCCCGACCATGAACCCCGACACGTCCTGCAAGAATAGGAGTGGCAGGCGCTCGCGGTCGGCGTTCTCGATGAAGTACGCGACCTTCTCGGCGCTCTCGGTGTAGATGATCCCGCCCAGCTTGGGCGGCGTGCCCGCGCGCCCCTTGATCACGCCGCGCGCATTGGCGATGAGCGCGACCGCACGACCCTCGATGGCGCCGTGGCCGCACAGCATCTCGGGAGCGATGTCGGGCTGGAACTCGTCGAGCCGCCCGCCATCGAGCACGCACTCGAGCACGGCCCGGACGTCGTAGCTCATGCGATGATCGACGGGGAGCAGATCGTAGAGCTCTTTGGCGGACCGCTTCGCCTTGCGGGAGGGCCCGGCCGCGGACGGCGTGCTCGGCAGCCGCTCCACGTACTCGCGAATCCGCACCAGACACGCGGCGTCGTTCTCGACCCGGTAGTGCGCGACGGCACTGACGCCGGTGTGGGTTCGCGCGCCACCCAGCGTCTCCGCGTCCACGACCTGCCCAGTAGCGCCCTTGACGAGGTTGGGGCCGCCCAGCCCCATGAACGACGTGCCCTCGACCATGAAGATCACGTCGGACAGCGCCGGCAGGTACGCCCCACCGGCGATGCAGGGGCCCATCACGGCGGCGATCTGCGGCACGTGGAGGTAGCGCCGCATGAGCGAGTTGTAGTAGAAGATCCGCGCCGCCCCGTACTGGCCCGGGAAAACCCCGCCCTGGTAGGGGAGATTCACGCCCGCCGAATCCACGAGATAGACGATGGGGATGCGCTGGCGCATCGCTACCTCCTGCGCCCGCAGGATCTTCCGGATCGTCTCCGGCCACCAGGAGCCGGCCTTCACGGTCGCGTCGTTGGCGACCACCACCACCGGCCGCCCGGCGATCTTCCCCAGCCCCGTCACCACCCCCGCCGCGGGCGCCAGCCCGTCGTACTGGTCGTGCGCCACGAGCATTCCGATTTCGAACCACGGCCCGTCCGCGTCGAGCAGCTTGGCCACCCGCTCGCGCGCGGTGAGCTTGCCCTGCTGGTGCTGGCGCTCGACGCGCTCGCGCCCGCCGCCCTGTTCGAGGCGGGTCTTGAGCGCGCGGTACTCGTCCGTCAGGCTGCGGAGACGGCTCAACGGGGATGCGGGACGAGGAAGGGGGGACGGGTGTCAGGACAGGACATGGTCGGTCGCCCACTCTTCGATGTAGTGGATCAGGGCGGCGGTCGGCGTGCCCGGTCCGAACAGCTTTCCGATCCCCTGGGTCTCGAGCGCCGCCATGTCCTCGAGCGAGATGATCCCTCCGCCCGTGAGCAGGATGTCGCCGCGGCCGGCGCGCTCCAGGAGCTGCCTCACGCGGGGGAACAGGGTCATGTGCGCGCCCGACAGAATCGACAGGCCCACGACGTCCACGTCTTCCTGCACCGCCGCCTGCGCGATCATCTCCGGCGTCTGGTGAAGCCCCGTGTAGATCACCTCCATGCCGGCGTCGCGCA
>CAZVSO010000023.1:21524-23268 GCA_964629425.1 uncultured Gemmatimonadaceae bacterium | reverse complement strand
CATACGGCAACGCGCTCGCCAAGGAGTTCGCCTCACGTTTCGAGTCCGCCGGCGGCCGCGTGGTCTCCGAGATGCGCATCGCCCGCGGCACGGCCGACCTCCGGGCCAAGAGCCAGTCGCTGGCGGCATTGGTCGACCGGACGGGCGCGCCCGCCGCCGCCGGCGCGGCCGCGAGCCTCGCCCTGATCGCGGGCGCGGCGTGGTGGCTGCGGCGGCCCCGGCCCCTGTTCACGGAAGTGGCGCTGGTGACGCACGTGGCCGTCCTCGCCACGCCCATGGTCTGGGCGCAGAGCTTCCTGCTGCTCTATCCGTCGTGGGTCGCGATCCTGGCCACGCCGCCGCCGGCCCTGCCCGCGCGGCTGCGGCGGCCGATCCTGCTTCTGACCGGCCTGGCGACGTCGGGCATTCTCACCGCCTGGTCGCAGCCGGTGCGCATGGCCCTGTACGAGGCGGCCGTGTACACCTGGGGCGCGCTCGCCGCGCTCGCCGTGCTCGCGCTCACCCCGCCCGTTGGCAGCCGCTCCTCGTCCTCGGTAGATTGAGCGCTCCGATGCCCACGCGCCCCGTCTATCTCGATCACGCGGCCACCACGCCGGTGCGGCCCGAGGTGCTCGAGGTGATGCTGCCCTATCTCGGCCGCGACGCCTTCGGCAATCCCTCGTCGGCGCACCGCTTCGGCCGCGCGGCGCGCGCGGGCGTCGAGGAGGCGAAGCGCACGATCGCCGACGCCCTGGGAGTCGAGCCCAACCAGGTGGTGTTCACGTCGGGCGGGACCGAGGCGGACAACCTGGCCGTGATCGGCGCTGCGCTGGCGTCGCGAGCCCACGGCGGGCCGTTCCGCGTGGCGGTGTCGGCCACCGAGCACAAGGCGGTCCTCGCCGCGGCGCACGCGGTCGCGCACCTGGGCGGCGAGGAGATCCTGCTGAGCGTCGGCACGGCGGGCACGGTGGAGGACGCCGCGCTCGCGGAGGCCCTGGCGCGCGGCGTGGCGCTGGTCAGCGTCATGTGGGTGAACAACGAACTGGGGACCGTGCAGCCGGTCGCGCGCCTGGCGGCTCGATGTCGCGAGGCCGGCGTCCCGTTCCACACCGACGCGGTCCAGGCGTTCGGAAAGATCCCGGTATCGCTGCGCGACGTTTCCTGCACCCTCCTCACCATCTCCGGCCACAAGATCGGCGCCCCGAAGGGGATCGGCGCGTTGATCGTGCGGGACCGCCACGCGATCGAGGCGATCATCCACGGCGGCGGCCAGCAGTTCGGTCTGCGGCCCGGCACGGAGAACGTGCCGGGCATCGTGGGACTGGGACGGGCGGTGGCGCTGGCGGCGGCGGAGCAGCCGGCGCTGGCGGAGCGCCTGGTCGCGCTGCGCGCCGAGCTCGAGCGGGACCTGCTCGCCATCGTGCCGGACGCCGTGATCCACGGCTGGCACGGGGAGCGGGCGCCGCACGTCACCAACGTTTCCATCCCCGGCACCGACAGCGAGGCCCTGCTGATGCACCTCGACCTGGCGGGGATCGCATGCTCCTCGGGATCGGCGTGCAGCACCGGCGCGGTCGAGCCGTCGCACGTGCTCACGGCGATGGGGGTGCCATGGGAGCTCGGCGTGTCCGCGCTGCGGTTCTCGCTGGGACATGACACGACGGCGGACGATGTGGCGGCCGTGGCGGCGGCACTGCCGCGGATCGTGGGGAAGGTGCGGGCGCTGGCGGGAGTGTTGAGGCGATGAGCGGGGGACGGGGGACGG
>CAZVSO010000023.1:0-21514 GCA_964629425.1 uncultured Gemmatimonadaceae bacterium | reverse complement strand
GGGCAGCGCGTGCTCGTGGCGATGTCCGGCGGGGTGGACAGCTCCGTCGCCGCGGCGCTGCTGGTGGAGGCCGGGTTCGACGTGATCGGCGCCACGATGAAGCTGTTCTGCTACGGCGACGAGGTGCCCGACCGCCCGTGCTGCTCGCTCGACTCGATCAGCGACGCCCAGCTCGTGGCCCACCGGCTGGGGATCCCGCACTACGTGCTCAACCTCGAGGACCGGTTCGGCCATGACGTGATCGACGACTTCGTCGCCGAGTACGCGCGCGGCCGCACCCCCATTCCCTGCGTGCGGTGCAATACGTTCACCAAGTTCCGCGACCTGCTGTCGCACGCCGACGCGCTGGATTGTGCGCACGTCGCGACCGGGCACTACGCCCGCGCGCGCGACGGAGCCCTGTATCGCGGCAGCGATCGCCACAAGGACCAGTCCTACTTCCTGTGGGGCATCGACCGGTCGGTGGTGCGGCGGATGCTGACCCCCGTGGGCGAGCTGACCAAGCAGGAGACGCGCGCGGCGGCGCGGCGGCTGGGCCTGGCCACCGCCGAGAAGCCGGAGTCGGTGGAGATCTGCTTCGTACCGGACGACGACTACGTCTCGGTGCTGGAGCGGCGGCTCCCGGCCGGAGCGCCCGCGCTCGCGCCGGGCCCGCTCGTGACGGTGAGCGGCGAAGTGGTGGGCGAGCACGCCGGATTCGCCCGCTACACGATCGGCCAGCGCCGCGGCCTGCCGGGCGGCTCCCGCGAGCCGCGGTACGTGGTGGACATCCGGCCCGAGACGCGCGAAGTGGTCGTCGGCAGCGCGGCCGATCTCTTCGGGCACGCCCTCGCGCTCGAGGAGGTCAACTGGCTGGCCGAGCCGCCGGAGACCGGTGCCGGGGTCTGGGTGCAGTGCCGCTATCGGGCGGCCGCCGTCCCCGCCACGATCGTGGAGACCGGGGATCGCGCCCTACGACTCACCCTCGCCGAGCCGGTGCGGGCTATCACGCCCGGGCAATCCGGCGTGGTGTACGACGGCGACGGACGAGTGCTGGGCGGAGGGATCATCAGTGGACGGTTGACCGTTTGACCTACCGGGCCTGGGACGTGATCGAAGACCTGCTCGATCCGGTGGAGGAGATCGCCGGCAGCTGAGGCGCGGCACCGCCGCGATTCACGATCCCCCGCCGGCCACTGGCCCGGCGGGGGATTTCGCGTTTATTACCGTCCTGTGCCCTACCGCCTGCTGGCCGATGCGGTCGTGGTGGTCCACGGCCTGTTCATCGTGTTCGTGGTGCTGGGCGGGTTCCTCGCGTGGCGCCGGCGCTGGGTGGCATGGCTCCACGCGCCGGCGGCCGTCTGGGGCGTGCTGATCGAGTACCGCGGGTGGGTGTGCCCGCTGACGCCGCTCGAGAATGCGCTCCGGGCACGGGCCGGCGACGCGGGGTACGGCGCCGGCTTCATCGAGCACTACCTGGTCCCGCTGATCTACCCGAGCGGGCTGACCCCGACCCGGCAGGCGGTGCTCGGGACCTTCGCGCTGGTGGTGAACCTCCTGGCGTACGGGGTGCTCGGGCGCCGGCTGCTCAAGGGATCGTGACCATGACGACGCGCCGCAGCTTTTTCCGCTCGCTGTTCTCCGCCACGGCCGCCGTCCCGGCGCTGAAGGACGGCGGCCTGGATCACGTGCTCCGGACCGTCGGCCGGCTCGACGGGCGGACGCCCGAGGCGGTCGCGGCGGACGAGGACTTCTGGGCCGAGATCCAGCGCGCCTTCACGGTGGATCGCACGCTGACCAACCTGAACAACGGCGGCGTGAGCCCGAGCCCGCGCGTCGTGCAGGACGCGATGCGGCGCTACCTCGAGTACTCGAACGAAGCGCCCGTGTACACGATGTGGTCGGTACTCGAGCCGCAGGTCGAGGCGGTGCGCAGCCGGCTGGCGGGGAGCTTCGGGTGCGATCCCGAGGAGATGGCGATCACGCGCAACGCGAGCGAGGCACTGGAGATCGTGCAGCTCGGGATGCCGCTCGCGGCCGGCGACGAAGTGGTGACGACCAATCAGGACTACCCGCGCATGCTCACCACGTGGCGCCAGCGCGCGCGGCGCGACGGGATCGTGCTCAAGGAGATCGGCTTCCCGGTGCCTCCGCCCTCGCCGGACGACCTGTTCCAGCGGATCGAGCGGGCGATCACGGCGAAGACGAAGGTGATTCACATCTGCCACATGACGAACCTGACGGGGCAGATCTTCCCCGTGCGGCGCATCTGCCGCCTGGGACGGGAGCGGGGGATCGAAGTGATCGTGGACGGCGCCCACGCCTTCGCCCACTTCCCGTTCACCCGCGACGACCTGGACTGCGACTATTACGGCACGAGCCTGCACAAGTGGCTGCTGGCGCCCCACGGCACGGGGTTCCTCTACGTGCGCCGGGAGAAGATCCCGAAGATCTGGCCCCTGATGGCGGCGACGGCCGAGCACGACGCGAACATCCGCAAGTTCGAGGAGATCGGGACCCATCCGGCGGCGAACCACAACGCCATCGCGGAGGCGCTGGCGTTCAACGAAGGGATCGGGTGGGAGCGCAAGGCGGCTCGGCTGCGCTTCCTGTTCCAGCGCTGGGCCAAGCGGCTCGACCGGCTGCCGGGAGTGACGATCCTCACGCCATACGACCCGGCGCAGTCGTGCGGCCTCGCGACGGTGTCGGTCGCCGGCGTGGACACGGCGAAGCTGGTGACGCACCTGTGGGCGCAGCACCGCATCCTCGCCACGGCGATCCTGCACCCCGAGTTCAACGGCGTCCGCGTGACACCGAACGTGTACACGACGCTGGGGGACGTGGATCGGTTTGCGGAGGTGATGGAAGGCGTGGTGCGCAGCGGGCTGCCGGCCTAGACAGTCGTCAGTTGTCAGTGATCAGTTCTCAGTGGTCAGTAGAACTGACGACTGACCACTGACGACTGACAATTCTAGGGCAGCAGCGCCACGATCCGCAGCGGTCCCCCGCTGCCGCCGGCGATCTTCATCGGCAGCGCGATGACGAAAGCGCCGGTCGCCGGAAGCAGGTCCAGGCTGGCGACGTTCTCGAACGCCGGGATGTCGGCGGCGAACAGGATCTGGTGGGTGTCGAACGTGGTGGACTGGCCGTAATCGATGCTCGGCGTATCGATGCCGACGGCGTCCACCCGGCGCTCGACGAGCCGGCGGGCGGCGTCCGGGTGGATTCCCGGGAAGTGCAGCTCCGGCACGGCCTCGGGCCCCGTCTTTGCAGTGCCGAGGTAACGCACGCGGTCGGGCCAGCGGCCGCCCCAGCCGGTGCGCACCAGCACGATCGCACGCGCAGGAATGGGTCCGTTCACGCGCTCCCATACGTCGATGACGTCGGGCGTAAGGCGGTAGTCGCGGCTCCGCGCCGCCTCGGCGCTCACGTCCACGACGATGGCCGGGCCCATGAGCTGGACGAGGGGGATCTGGTCGGTCGTGTGCTTCCCTTCGGCGAAGTGCACGGGCGCGTCGAGGTGGGTACCGCCGTGCTCGGCGGCGGACAGGTTGTTGGCGGCGTAGTAGAAGCCGGCCGCAGTGCGCTGGGCCGAGACCACCTCGAGCCGGAAGGGCTGGGCCGTGGGCCAGTAGATGGTGGTCGAGTCGAAGGGATACGACAGATCGACCCACGTGCCGCGGGACAGGAGGTCGGTCGGAGAGGGCCGGCAAGCGGCGGCCGCTCCGACCAGGAACAGTATCTGGCAGCGTTTCATTGTCTCGGCTCCGGCAGCGCACGTTCTCAGACGACAGTTGCAAGTGTAGTTGCAAGACGCCAAGTTGCAAGCGGTTCCTAGACGGGAGTCACACGTGAAAGCTCCGTTGCCAGCGCTCCTTCTTCTGTCCGCATCCCTCGCCTGCTCCGGGGGCAACGACCGGCCGGCCCAGGCCAGGATCAACCGCGACACGCTGACGCAGCGGCAGAAGGACAGCCTGCTCGCGGCGTCGTCCATCCCCGGGGCACGGGCAGTGGGGGCTGCGATGAAGGCCGCCGACTCGACGAGCGCCCAGATCCGGGCGGCGAACGCAGCCGACTCCGCCTTGCCGTGACGCCGGCGCCGCGCGCCGCGCTGGCCCTCGCGCTCGCCATCGCCGCCTGCGGCCCTCCGGACCCCTGTCGCTCGCAGCAGCTCCGGCGGTTGGAGCGCTTTTCACGCCCCTTCGCCGGCCACTGGGTGGTCGCCTCGGGCGACACACTCACCCTGCCCCAGGGCATGGGCGAGCGGTTCCGGCTCACCGACATCGTGCTGGACACCACCACGACGATCGTGAACGGGGAGTGCGTGTTTCGCGGGACGCTGGTGTTCGCGGCGCCACGCGCCGACACGCTCGCCGTCGCCTGGTTCGGACAGCCCGAGCAGATGATCGTGCTAGGGTGGCCCGCCGACCTCGGGCCCTTCGCCGGGATCGGCGCCTCGTTCTATCGAGGCGACTCGCTGCACGGCGCGATCCTGTTCGACGAGCGGCTAGGCGTGCAGCTGCGGCCGGGAGTGACGGCGCAGTTTGTGGCGGGAAGAGGACGGCCGAGGACGGCCCAGGACGGCCGATGACGGCCCGGGGCGGCCCCGGAATAGGCGGCGGCGCGCGGGCCCGGTTATCTTCCGCATCCATTCCTCGCCGAGCGTGCCATGTCCCTCTCCTCCGCTGAGCGCGCCGCCATGATCGACCGCTACGAGCGCGGGCCCGCGCTGCTCAAGGGCGCGCTCGCCACGATCCCCGCCGACGCCGTGCAGTGGCGTCCGGGGCCGAACAAGTGGTCCGCGCACGAGGTGATCGTCCACTGCGCCGACAGCGAGTCCAACGCGGCGATGCGCATCCGCTACCTGCTCGCCGAAGCTCGGCCCGTGATCCAGGGCTACGATCAAGCCCGCTGGGCGGTGGCGCTCGACTACCACACGCTCCCGCTCGAAGCCGCGTTCGCCACGGTCACCGCCGTGCGCGCGAACACCGTGCCGGTGCTCCGCCGCATGACCGAGCAGCAGTGGCGCCTGACGGGCGAGCACACGGAGTCGGGGCGCTATGCCGCCGAGGACTGGCTGAAGATCTACGCCGAGCATCTGGAGAAGCACTCGGGGCAGATCGCGCGCAATCTCGCTGCCTGGAAGAGCCGGTGAAGGGATTCCTGGCGCGCCTCGCCATCACCGCCCTCGGCTTCTGGGCGGCCGACGCGCTGATCGCTGGTCTGCAGGTCCGCAGCTGGCAGAGCCTGGTCCTGGCCGCCCTGCTGCTCGGGTTCGTGAACGCGGTGATCCGCCCGCTGGTCGTGATCCTCACGTTTCCGCTCACGGTGCTCACGCTCGGGCTGTTCCTCCTGGTCGTGAACGGGATCTCGATCGCGCTGGTGGCGTGGCTGCTGCCGGGGGTGACGGTCACCGGCCTCGGGCCTGCGACGCTCGCCGCGATCGTGGTTTGGCTCGGGAGCTGGATCGGATCGGGGTTCATCGGCGGCTCGGGCCGGGTCGAGCCCTACCGGGACCAGGGTATCGAGGCCACGGCCCGGCGCGTGGATGGATAGGGAACTCGGCCGGACCCAGAAGACCGTCCTGCTCGTTCTCGCCACTCTGTGGGCCATCGTCATCGTCGCGACGGCGGCCCACAAGAGCGGCGACCTGCCGCCCCAGCTGGCGCAAAGCGAGCGGCTGTTGCACGGGCTCCCGCTCTACGAGACGAATCCTTCCCTCGGCGCCTGGTGGCCCCCCTTCACCGCCGCGCTGCTCGCCCCGTTCGCGCTGCTGGCGCGCGCCAGCCTGCCGCTCGCCAAGGCGGCGTGGGCACTGCTCGGGATCGCCTGCGTGGCGTGGAGCGTTGTCCGGGCCGGCCGGCTGTGGGGATGGTGGCCCGCCGGACTGGCGCTCCTCGTCGTGGCCCGCCCGCTGCACAACAGCTTCGAGCACGGCCAGATCTCGGCGCTGCTCCTCGCGCCGATCGTGGCCGCCGCCGCGGAGCTGCGCGCCGGGCGCGAGCTGCGCGCCGGTGCGTGGATCGGCACGGCCGCGGCGGCCAAGGCGTTTCCGGCGCTGCTACTGCCGTATCTCGCCTGGACGGGACGGTGGCGCGCGTGCGTGGCGGGTGTCGCGCTCGGGGCGGCGCTGACCATCGGCGCGATGCTGTCCTACGGTCCCGTCGACGCCGTCCGCGCGGTGCTCGACTGGCTCGCGCTCGCAGGTGACGCGCCCGGCGCCGCCGGCTTCCGCATGCAGAAGCTCGGCAGGCTGGTGGGAGAGCTGGGGGGACCGCCGGCCGCCACCATCGCGCTGGCCGTTCTCCTGCTCGCGGTGACGGCCGCGACCCTCAAGCGGCCCGGTCCACCCGACGACACGCTGCGCGAAGTGGGCATTGTCACGCTGCTCGCGGTGCTGCTCTCCCCCATCGGCTGGTACTACTACTTCGGCTTGCTCTATCCGGCGTGGGTGGCGGCGCTGCGCGACCGGCCGCGGCCCGAGGAGCGCCGCGTGTGGTACGGCGCGCTCGTCCTGGCCGCCGTCCTGACCGCCGCCCTGCCACGCCTCCTACTCACCGCGGCGCCGGTCAGGTTCCTCGCCGCGAACAACGACACGCTGGGCGCGTTGCTGCTGTTCGCGCTACTCGTCGGCGCCCGCTGGCGCCCGGCTCACCCCAACCCGCAGGTACCATGATCTCGTCTTCGATCGTCCTGGCCGCTGTGTTGCAGGCGGCCTCTCCCCCTGGCCCCCTGTCTCTGACGGGAGAGGGGGGACGACCTCTTGGCACCCTTCGGGAACAGGCCGTCCTCCAGCAGGCGTGGCTCGCGTACCGGCTCGATTCCGTGCTCCCGGCGCTGATGCGGCGTCACGGGGTGACGCTGTGGGTCGTCGCGATGCGCGAGTACAACGAGGACCCGGCGTTCTGGAGCCTCGTGTCGCCCACGACGTTTTTCGCGCGCCGGCGCTCGATTTACGTGTTCCACGACCGGGGGGCGGCGGGGGGCGTGGAGCGGCTGGCGCTGGGAGGCGGCTCGCAGGGCGGCCTGTATCTGGCCTACACGGCCCGCGACACGGCCGACCCCTCGCTCGGCCGCCGCCCTGAGCTCGTGGGCGGGGCACAGTGGGACCTGCTGCGCCGCCTCATCGAGGAGCGCGACCCAAAGACGATCGCCGTGAATATCTCGCACACTCACGCTTTCTCAGATGGGCTCTCGGCGGGGGAGTGGGAGCAGATGCAGGACGCGCTCGGGCCGGAGCTGGTGCGCCGCGTCGTCCGGGCCGAGAGCCTCACGCTCGAGTACCAAGCGATCCGGGCACCGGCGATGATGCCGGTCTACCGCCGCATGCAGGAGTTGGTGTGGGCGATCATCGACACCGCCTTCTCCAGGCGGGTCATCACGCCCGGGCGCACCACCACCGGGGAGGTCGTGTGGTGGATGCGCCAGCGCGTGAACGATCTCGGCCTCGGCACGTGGTTCCAGCCGACGGTGAGCGTGCAGCGCCGCGGGGTGGACTTATCCGATTCGGTCGACGTCGTGATCCGGCGCGGCGACGTGCTGCACTGCGACTTCGGCCTCACGGCGCTGGGGCTCAACACCGACACCCAGCACATGGGCTACGTGCTGCGCGACGGCGAACGCGACGCGCCCGCGGGCCTCAAGCGCGCGCTGGCGAGCTCGAACCGGCTGCAGGACCTGCTGCTCGCCGAGATGCGGCCCGGGCGGTCGGGCAACGAGGTCCTCGCGGCAACGCTGGCCACCATGCGGGCCGATGGGCTCAGCGGCACGGTGTACACGCATCCGATCGGCGACCGCGGGCACGGGGCAGGACCGTTGATCGGGCTATGGGACCACCAGGAGGGCGTGCCCGGTCGGGGCGACGTGCCGCTACTCCCCGACACCTGGTTCTCGATCGAGCTGCAGGCCACGACCCTGGTCCCCGAATGGGGCAACCAGCCCGTGCGGTCGATGCAGGAAGAGGAGGCCGCGCTGGGCCGCGACGGGCAGATGCGCTGGGTGCTGCGGCGGCAGACGGCATATCATCTGGTGCGGTAGGGGGGTGTTGACGAAGCCGCCGCCCGTTTGCCGTGCGCTGAAGCGCCGGCTCGGCGCAAGCGGCGCGTCCTGAAGGACGCCCCGTGGCGCGACCTGCGCTTCAACAACGAATGCGGACCCGATGACCTGTAAGCTCTGCGGCGCGACCGACCTGCCCTTGTTCTACACGCAGGGCGACCGGCACCAGTATCGCTTCTACCGCTGCCCCCGCTGCCGGCTCGTGGTCTACGACACGCAGACCGGAGTGAGCCAGGAGAAGTACGTCCTGCGGGCGGTGGATCCCGAGGCGCCGACGCGGCAGAACCGCGCGCACCGGCAGACCTACGCGTTCATCCGGCAGACCGCCCGGCCGCCCGGGCGCCTGCTGGACCTGGGCTGCGGTGACGGGACGGTGATCTGGCTGGCGCGCCGGGACGGCTGGGAGGTGCAGGGCGTCGAGCTGTTCCCCGAGCACACAGCGCTGGTGCGCGAACGACTGGCGCTGCCCGTCGTCACGTCGGATATCCTGTCGTACCGGGACGAGCCGGCGAGCTGGGACGTGGTGGTGCTGACGCACGTGCTGGAGCACCTGCCCGACCCCGTGGCGGCGCTCGTGAAGATCCGCGAGCTGCTCAAACCCGGCGGCGCCGGCGTGCTCGAGTTCCCCAACATCGACGCGCTGGACGCGCGGGTGCGGCGAGCGCTCGACCGCCTGGGAGTCCACCGCCGCCGCTATGCTCCGACGTACGTGCCGGGGCACGTGCAGGAGTTCTGCCGCACGTCGTTCGCGGTCGCGTGCGGGCGTGCCGGGCTCGCGCTCGAGCGGTGGGAGACCTACGCGGTGAATCCCGTCAAGCACCTGCTGTACCGCTACATTCCCGTCGGAAACAAGGCCCGCGTCTTGGTGCGGAGACCGCGATGATCGACGTCGAGACCCCCGCCCTGCTGCTGCACCTCGACGTGGTGGAGCGGAACGTCGCCCACATGGCCGAGCGTGCCCGCGCGCTGGGCGTGCGGCTGCGGCCGCACGTGAAAACGCACAAGTGCCTGGAGCTGGGCCGCCGCCAGCTGGCGGCGGGAGCGCAGGGCGTCACGGTATCCACGCTGGTCGAGGCGGAGGCGTTCGCCGCGGCGGGATTCGACGACCTCACCTGGGCGTTTCCGCTCGACCCGACGCACGGGCCCCACGTGAAGCGGATCGCCGAACAGGCGACGCTGCGCGTGGTGGTGGACGATCTCGCGACCGCGAAGGCGCTCGCGGGATCGGGGCTGCACGTGTGGCTCAAAGTGGACTGCGGCTATCACCGGGCGGGCGTGGACCCGTCGTCACCCTATGCGCTCGACGTGGCGCGCGAGCTGGGTCGGGAGCGCGGGCTCGTGTTCGACGGGCTGCTGAGCCACTCGGGCCACGCCTATCGCACGCGGACTCGCGACGAGGCGGCCGCGGTGGCCGAGGAGGAGCGGCGGGTCATGGTGTGGTTCGGCGAGCTGCTGCGCAAGGAAGGCATGCCGGTGCGCGGCATCAGCGTGGGCTCGACGCCGGCGATGGCGGCGGTGCGCGATCTGACGGGCGTCACCGAAGCGCGCCCCGGGAACTACGTGTTCTACGACCGGACCATGGTGCTGATCGGCGCCTGCGCGCCGGAGGACGTCGGGGTGACGGTGCTCGCGACGGTGGTGTCGCACCAGCCAGGGGCGGCGCACTTCGTGGTGGACACGGGCGCCCTGGCGCTCTCCAAGGACGTGGGGCCGACGCATCTCGATATCCCGCCCGCGATGGGCGCCGTACGGGGGCATCCGGAGCTCACGATGGCGTCGCTGTCGCAGGAGCACGGTATCGTGCGGGCGGAAACGCCGGCCATCATCGAGGGACGGTTCCGCGTGGGCGAACGGATCGAGATCATCCCCAACCACTCGTGCCTCACGGTCGCACAATTCGACGAGTACCAGGTGGTGCAAGCGGACCGAATCGTGGACCGCTGGCGGATCGCGCGAGGCCGGTGAGCGCGCCGTGGCAGGCGGTCGTGGCCGTGGCGTGGGCCGTCGTGGGTCCGCCGCTGATCGTGTACGCCGCGACCCGGGTGCGCCGCGGACAGGTGGGCACGCATCAGGTGATCATGCTCACGGCGGTCGCCCTCGAGGTCGCGGTAGTACTGTCCTTCGGGTTCATCGACCCGAGCCCGAGGCGGGCGGCGCTGGTGGCATTGCCGGTATTCAAGATTCACCTCGCGTTCGCCATCACCGCGTTGGCGGGCATGGCGTGGCAGCTCGCATCTCGCGCCGCGCCGCGGCTGCGCCGGTTTCATCGGTATTCGGGACCCTATGTCATCCTGGTGTGGTGTCTCGCGCTGCTGACGGGGGCGTACAACTTCCTGTTTCTCTACCTACTCGCGTGAACGAGGCGGGGGGGAGACGTGGGGGCGTGAGGACGTGAAAACGGTCGCCCGGCATCTCGCGCTCGCGTCGCTGCCGCTGATCTGCGGGCTCGCGGCGAGCTGGGGATTCGCGTTCTGGCAGCGGTCGTGCGGGGAGCTGGTGGGCTTTCTCTTCGCCGCCAAGTGCCGCGGGGTGCAACTCCAGTATCAGATGCTGTTCCAGACGTGGGGCGTGGTGGTCGGCTGTCTGCTCGCCGCGGGGCTGGGGATCTGGCTGGAGCAGCGACGGATTCAACGGGAAGCGGGAAGTGGGAAGGGGGAAGGGTGAGACGGGCCACGGGACACGGGAAACGGGAAACGGGAAACGGGAAACGTAGGCCCGGTACTCACCCCGATGCAGAGACTCGCGAAAGGAGACCTATCATGAAGCGCATGTTGGGCATGCCGATTCTGCTAGTGCTCGCCGCCGGTGGGCTCGCGGCGCAGGATACCACGCAGCAGATGGCCGCCGCGCCGAGCCTGGCGGTCGAGGCCGTCGTGGCCCGGGACGTGGTGGACCGGATGCCGGTGGATTCGAGCAGCACGTTCCCGGCGGACGTGGGGACGCTCGTGTGCTGGACGCGGGTGACCGGCGCGCCGGCGGGAGTGGAGACGGAGATTCACCACGTGTGGTTCCACGGCGACCACCAGGTGGCGGACGTCGTGCTGCGGCCGGCCGGGTCGCCGTGGCGCACCTGGAGCCGCAAGACCGTGGTGCCCGAGTGGACGGGCCCGTGGCGGGTGGAGGTGCGGGACGCGGCGGGGACGGTGCTGAGCACGGTGAGCTTTACGGTGGGGCAGTAGGGGACCTCACCCCCGCTGATACCTCACTCCCCGGCCCCCCGGGGACCTCACCCCCTGTCCCCCTCTCCCTGGCGGGAGAGGGGGAACGAGGGAACGTCGACAGGTGCCTCGGGGATCCCCCCGGCTGAAGCCGGGGCTCCCACAGCGTGCGTCCTGAAGGACGCTTGCGCGCGGCGTCCCTCGGGGCGCACGCATTTGCCGAGAGCGCCCTTCTCAGGGCGCGGACACCGAAGCCGTACTGGGGCGGGAGGATTCGAACCTCCAACTTCCCGGTTAACAGCCGGGCGGTCTGCCAGTTGACCTACACCCCACTGGACAGAGAGTAGACGGACAGACGGAACAGGGCAACAGTAGACGCACAGACGCGTAGACGCACAGATGGGGAACAGGAGATCGGAACCAGGTCTCAGGTAGACACCCACGGCACCGTTCCCGCCTCCCGCCTCCCGCCTCCCGCCTCCCCTAGATTACAACCATGCCACCCACGATCACCCCCGCCAACCCCAACGACCTCCCCACCATCCTCGACCTGCTGCGTCGCAGCGACTTGCCGCTCGATGGGCTGGCCGAGCACCTGGCCACCACGGTGACGGCGAGGGAGAACGGGCGGCTGGTCGGCTGCGCGGCGGTCGAGCTGTACGGGCAGAGCGCCTTGTTGCGGTCGGTCGCGGTGGACGAGACACTGCGGGGACAGCGACTGGGCCGCGCGCTCACGGCTGCCGCGCTCGACATCGCGCACGCGCGCGGCGCCCGCACCGCCTACCTCCTCACCACCACCGCCGGCGGTTACTTCCCGCGCCTCGGGTTTCGCGAAATCGCCCGCGACGCCGTGGACCCCGCGGTGCAGCGCTCGGCAGAGTTCACCACAGCATGCCCCGCGAGTGCCCTGGTGATGCGGGCGAACCTGTAGTTCTCAGCTGTCAGTTGTCAGTCGTCAGCTGACAACTGACAACTGAGAACTGACGACTTCAGTATTTCAGCTTCGCCTTCTCCGCGAACGCCTTCGCCGCCTCTTCCTGATCCGGTGTCAGCTGCTCCGGGATCTCGACCCGCACCTCGACGTGCTGGTCGCCGCGGCGGCCGTTGCGCTCGACGCCCTGCCCCGCGATGCGGAACCGCTGGCCGTGCTGCGTCCCGGGGGGAATCCGCAGGATGACGTGACGTCCGTCTAGCGTGCGCACCTTGATCCGCGAGCCGAGCATGGCCTGCGCCAGGTTGATCGGCACGACGCTGATCACGTCCAGCCCCTCGCGCCGGAAGAACGTGTCGGGCTCGACGCGCAGGGTCACGATCACATCGCCCCTGCCCTTGGTCCCCTGGCCCTTGAGCCGCAGCTTGGTGCCGTCGTCGGCGCCGGGCTCGATCGTCAGCATCAGGCGCTTCTCGACCCGCACCTCGCCCGAGCCCTGACAGGCGCCGCAGCGCTGCGAGGGGACCTTGCCTTTGCCGCGGCACACGGGGCACGGCCGGTTGACCGCGAACCCACCCTGCCCGAACGACACCGTGCCGCGGCCGCGGCATTCAGCACAGGTTGAAACGATCGCGCCGGGCGCCGCACCGCTGCCGCTGCACGTGGGACACACCTCGCTCATCGGCACGCTGACCGGCACCTTCCCACCCAGCGCCGCCACCCGGAACGGGACCGACGCCG
This sequence comes from uncultured Gemmatimonadaceae bacterium, assembly GCA_964629425.1. GTDB lineage: Bacteria > Gemmatimonadota > Gemmatimonadetes > Gemmatimonadales > GWC2-71-9 > CAZVSO01. The sequence goes on along the minus strand of CAZVSO010000023.1, from coordinate 8,650 downwards.
TCGTCTCGACGATCTCCTCCTCATCGTCGCGGCCCCCTCCCCGGCGGCCGAAGATCGAGGAGAAGAGATCGCCCAGCCCGCCGAAGTCGCGCAGGTCCGAGATGTCGAACTCGACGCCGCCCGGAGCGCCGCGAGTCCCACCCCCCGGGCCCGCGAACGCGCCGTAGCGGCGCAGCTGGTCGTATTTCTTGCGCCGCGCCGCGTCGCTCAGGACGTCGTGCGCTTCGTTGATCTCCTTGAAGCGATCGGCGGCCTCGGGGTTGTTGGGGTTGCGGTCGGGGTGGTACTGCTTGGCGAGACGGCGGAACGCCTTCTTGATCTCGTCGACCGTCGCGGTCTCCAAGACGCCGAGAACCTGGTAGTAGTCCTTCGTCGCCGCCATGCTACGCCGGCTCGGCGGGGCGCCAGGTGAGCACCACCACGCGCGCCGGACGGATCAGCTGGTCGCCGAGCTTGTAGCCCGCCTGCAGCACCCGGCCCACCGTGTGGTCCTGCGTCGGGTCCGCAGCGGGCGCCGTGGTGACGGCCTCGTGGACGTGGGGATCGAACGGCACGCCCGCCTGATCCACCCGCCGCACGCCCAGCGCCTCGAGCTCCTTGAGGAACTTGCGCTCCACCAGCTCGACACCATCGTGCAACGCGCGGGCGTCGGTCTGCGCGGGATCGATGTGTGCGAAGCGCGCCAGATCGTCGAGCGCGTCCATCAGCCGCATCACGACGTCGGCCTGCGCCTTGCCCCACAACTCGGTCCGCTCCCGCACCATGCGCTTGCGGAAGTTCTCGAAGTCGGCCGCCAGGCGGACGTATCGGTCTTTCGTGTCGGCCAGCTCGGACTCGAGCCGGACGACGGCCTCCTCCGGCAGCTCCAGCAGCGCGCCGGCGGCCGGGGCCGGAGCCCGCTCCGCCACGGCCGCACCGTCAGTCGGGGCACCCTCGGCGGGCGGCGCTGGTGTTTCGGGCTCGACTGGCGGAGCAGGATCGGGTTTCTTGCGCGTGGTCATGGGCTCCGATCAGGCAACCTGCGTGCCGAACCGGCCCGCCGTTGTGGCGGACCGCTCATCGGCGCATCGCGGAACTCCCAATGCTACAACAAGATAGCGGTGTCGCCGTAGCACGGCTAGCCGGAGAGGCGGATCGGCCGAATGACCGTTTGATGATCCGAGCATCCGATTAGCCTACCATCCGCCCATCCGCCGATCCGCCTACACGTGTCGCGCAACGAACGAGAGCAGATCGCCGATCACGCGGTCCTTCTGCGGGTCGTGCAGTACTTCGTGGTACATCTCGCCGTACCACTGCACCTCGACGGTCCCCTTGAGCCCGTCCGCGAAGGCGCGGGCGAGGTGGGCATCGGTGATGCGGTCGTCTCCGGCGAGCAGGCACAGCAACGGGCAGTCGATGCGCTGGCGATCGGCCGGCACGGCGCGCTGGGCCCACTGGATCTCGGCCCACGCGCCCGGCGTCATCACGCCGTGGACCAGAGGATCCTGGCCGTATGCCGCGTTGACCAGGGGATCGCGGCTCACGTGGTCGGCGTCGACCCCCGTCCGGACCGGCAGCGTGGGCCACAGGTCCGCGAGGAGGCGGCTCGCGACGAGCTTCCAGGCGGGCGGCTGGAACGCCAGTCCAAAAAACGGGCTCGAGACCGCCGCCGCGGCGATCGGGTCGCTGGGCTGGGTTTCGAGGTAGCGCAGCGCGACGAGGCCGCCGAACGAGTGACCCAGGAGCACGTGGGGGATGTCGTGGCGCCGCCGCACGAGCCGGCGGAGCGCCTGGAGGTCGCCAAGCAGCTGGCTGAAGCGCGACAGGTACCCGCGGCGGCCGCCGGAGCGGCCCTGCCCGCGCAGGTCGAGCATGTAGGCCGCGAGCCCGGCGCCGCGCAGGCGCTCCCCCAGATCGGCCCAGCGGCCCACATGATCCTGCCACCCGGGCAGGAAGAGCACGGCCGCCCGTGGGCGCTCGGGCTCGTGGGCATCGTAGACGAGGGTCGTACCGTCGGGGGCGGTGAGCGTGGGCATCAGCCGAGCAGGCGGCGCAGCAGGTCGAGCGCCGCCTGGGCGCTGCGCATGCGGATCTCGTCACGATCGCCGACGAACCGGCGGCGCACGGCGCGAGACGCGTCGGGCGCGGCCGCGGCCAACCACACCGTGCCCACCGGCTTCTCGGGGCTCCCGCCCGAGGGTCCCGCGATCCCGGTCACCCCGACCGCGCACTCGACACCGCAGCGGCGCTGCGCGCCGGCCGTCATGGCGCGCACCGCCTCCTCCGAGACGGCGCCGTGCGCCGCGAGCGTCGCGCGCGGGACGTCGAGCAGGTCCGCCTTCACGTCGTCGGCATAGGCCACGACCCCGCCCACGAAGGTGGCGGAGGCCCCAGGCACGGCGGTGACGCGCGCGGCGATGAGGCCGCCGGTGCACGACTCGGCGACCGCCAGGCGGTACCCGCGGGCGCGCAGCCGGTCGAGCACGACCGCGGCCAGGTCGGCACCGTCCCCGCCGTAGCAGTCGTCGCCGAGCGGCTCGCCCAGCAGGCGCGCCGCCGCGGCGAGCCGGGTCTCGGCCTCCGCCGGCTCGAGGCCCCACGCGGTCAGGCGGAGATCCACGCCGTCCACCGACGGCAGGTAGGCGAGCGTGAGGGGCGCGAGGCGGTGCTCCAACGGCGCGATCCGCTCGGCCAGCGCCGATTCCGCGATCCCGGTGGTGCGCAGCAGCCGCGAGCGGATCACGCGGCCGGTCCCGCCCGGGCGGGCGGCGAGGCGCGGCAGCACTTCCTCGGCGAGCAGCCCGCGCATCTCGGAGGGGACCCCGGGAAGCAGGACGATGACGCGGCCGCGCTCGTCCTCGATCCACAGGCCGGGCGCGGTGCCGCGGGGGTTGGGCAGCACCACGGCGCCCGCGGGAACGTCCGCCTGGCCGAGATTGGCGGCGGGCATCGGCCGGCCGAGGCGCCGGAAGCGCTCCTCGAGGGCGCGGACCACGGCGGCGTCGCGGATCAGCGCGCGGCCCAGGAGGTCGGCCACGACCCGCTTCGTCACGTCGTCGCTGGTAGGTCCGAGCCCGCCGGTGGCGATCACGAAGCCGGTGCGCTCGAGCGCCTGCGCGACGGCGTCGCGGATGGCGTCGGCACGGTCGCCCACGCTCGCGCGCCGGGTGACCTCGGCCCCCGCCGCCGCGAGCGCGCGCCCCAGCTCCGCGCCGTTCGTGTCCAGCACCTGACCCAGCAGGAGCTCCGTCCCGACCGTGAGGAGCTCGACCCTCACCCGCGGCCCCGGAGCAGCGCGCGATAGCGGTACAGGTACACCAGGAGCGAGTACACCGTGAGCAGGATGGCGCCCGCGAGCGTCACGGCGACCACGGCGCCGTGGAACTGGTCCCAGAACTCGCGGAACCATCCCACCCAACGGTGCTCGGCCAGCGCCTCCTTCCAGGCGAACCACGCGATGGTCGCGCCGATGAACACTGCCTGGAAGGTCGCCTTGAGCTTGCCCGCGCCGGCGGCGGGGATGACCACGCCGCGGCGTCGCGCGAAGAAACGGAACACCGTGATCAGCACCTCGCGCCCGACCAGGAGCGCCGCCACCCAGAGGGGCAGGCTGCCCCACCACGGGATCTTGTAGTCGGTCAGGATGGTCGGGTGCCGCGTCATCCAGTAGATAGGGATGAGCGTGGCGAAGAGGAGCAGCTTGTCCGCGATCGGGTCGAGCAGCTGGCCCAGCTCGCTCACCTGCCCGAAGCGGCGCGCCAGGTATCCGTCGATCGCGTCGCTGATCGCCGCCACGAGGAAGATCACGAACGCGAGCACCTTGGGCCAGTAGCCGGAGATGAACGGCAGGAGCGCGATGACCGGCGTGAGGCAGATCCGCGCGATGGTGATGATGTTGGGGATCGTCCAGCGCATCGGCCGGCCCGTCAGCTCAGAGTCTTCAGCACCATCTTGCTCACGGCCTTCAGCGTGTCGAACACCCCGTCGCCGCGGATCGCCACGCCCTCGGTGTACGGCGCCCGCCCGATCCACTGGCCGTTCATGACCGAGACGACCGCCTGGCCGGGGCGCAGGGGATCCGCGACGGACTTCTGCAACGCGGGATCCTCGATCGGCCAACCGGGATTGAGGGCGGCCTGGAGGTCCTTCACGGGCGCGGCATTCGGCAGATCGCGCTTGTTGTACTGGATCACGAACGGAATCTTGGTCAGGTCGTAGCCGTACTCGGCGACGTTGTCGTACAGGTTCTGCATCGACTCGACGTTCGCCTCCATCCGCTCGATCTGGCTGTCGGCCACGAACACGAGCCCGTCGACGCCCTTGAGGATGAGCTTGCGACTGGCGTTGTAGTACACCTGGCCGGGCACCGTGTAGAGGTGGAAGCGGGTCTTGAATCCCCGGATCGTGCCCAGATCGACCGGCAGGAAGTCGAAGAACAGCGTGCGCTCGGTCTCGGTGGCGAGCGAGATCATCTTCCCGCGGGCGCTCGGCGCCACCTTCGAGTAGATGTGCTCGAGGTTGGTGGTCTTCCCGCCCAGCCCGGGGCCGTAGTAGACCAGCTTGCAGTTGATCTCGCGGGACGCGTAGTTGATCATCGACATGGCAGCGTCCCCCTAGCCGAACAGCTTGTCGATTTCATCTTCCGCGCCCTCGAGCACGCCCTTCGCCGGCGCGGTGGGGCCCGCCCCCACGCGGTTGAACATCGCCGCGAAGATCTTGTTGAGGTGCTCGACCGCGGTCTTCCCCTTGAGCTTCACCAGACCCAGCGTCGTGCGCTGATCGAACAGCACGACCAGGATCAGCCGCTTCGCCACATCGGCGAGGAACATCGACTCGCGCTCTCCCTGGTGCACGAGCGAGGCGAATTCGGCCTCACCGATCATCTTGGCGAGCTGGTCGTTGGCGCTGAAATCGGCCGCGGTCAGCGACGCGAACGCCAGCGAGTCGAACTGCGGGGTCTCCCCGACCGTGGCGACGAGCTGCCCCGTACGGTCGACCAGCAACGCGCAGCGGGCGTTCGCATCGCGCAGGAACGCCTGGAGATGCGTCTGAATCTGCTTGAAGTCGCTCTCGCTGAACGACCAGCTGGCGGCACCCGTCATCCGGTCCCTCGGTCAGTCCGCATCCGACATCTCGCGTCGGGCGGTGAGCGCCTGCGCGATGGTGACGCCGTCGGCGTACTCGAGGTCGCCGCCCACGGGCAGCCGATGCGCGTCACCCGCACCCCCGTCGGCCGCAGCACCTGTTGCAGGTAGGTCGCCGTGACCTCGCCCTCCATCGACGGATTGGTCGCCACGATCACTTCCCGCACCCCCGACCCGTTGGCCACCCGCGCCGCCAGGTCGTCCACCCGCAGCGCCTCGGGGCCCACGCCCTCGAGCGGCGACAGCCGGCCCCCCAGCACGTGATAGCGGCCCCGGAACCCGCCCGCGCGCTCGATGGCCCCCACGTCGGGCGCCTCCTCCACCACGCACAGCACCGTCCCGTCGCGTCGCGGGTCACGGCAGATCGCGCACGGATTCTCGTCCGAGAGGTTGCCGCACGTGCCGCAGGCCGCTACCTGGGCCCGGACGCGCCGAATGGCCTGCGCCAGACGCTCGGCCGTGTCGGCCGGCTGCTTCAGGAGGTGAAACGTGAGCCGCTGCGCCGTCTTCCGACCGATGCCGGGGAGCTTGGCGAGCTCCGCCACGAGCTCCTCGATGGCCGACACGGACTAGAGCGGCAGGTGCAACGGAAACGGCAGGCCCGCGCCCAGCTTGCGCACCTCGGCCTGATACAGCTCGGCCGCCCGCCGCTGCGCCTCGGCCACGGCGGCGAGCACCAGATCCTCCAGCATCTCCACGTCGTCCGGCGTGACCGCCTCGGGCGCGATCCGGATGCCGCGAATCTGCCCGCGCCCATCGGCGGTGGCCTGCACCAGCCCCGCTCCCGCCGAGACCGTCACGGTTTGCTGGGCGAGCTGCGATTGGATCTCGCTGAGGCGCCCCTGCATCTGCTGCCCCAGCTGGAGCAAACTCGATAAATCCGCCATGCGTCGAAAGTTAGCCCCCCTCCAGGCCCCTCGCAAGCTACTCCAGCAGCTCGAGATCCAGCGCGTCGACGGCCGCGTTCAGACTCGGGTCCTTGCGGCGCAACGCGCTCAATCGCTCCGCGCTGGCCGCTTCGGCCGTGAGGCGAGCCGGTCGCCCGCGCGCCCCCTCGCCGCTCGGGCGCGACGCCGACCGGACCCGCACGGGAGCGTCAACGTAGCGCCCGACCACCTGCGCCACCATGTCCCGCTGCCGCTCGAGCCCCTCGGCATGCACCGGATTGTCGTCGAGCAGGCGAACCGTCAGGACCGTCCCGTCGATCTCCGCCACCTCCGCGTGGGCCAGCACCGCGCCGAGGATCGGGCTGCGCGCGCGCGCGTCCGCGACGATACTGCCCCACAGACCGCGCAGTCGCTCGAGCGTCGCCGGCCCGCGCTCGGGAACGACGGTCGAGCGATCGGGCCCGTCGGTGGCCGCGCGGTCCGGCACATCGGCGGACGGGCGGACGGACGGACGGGCGGACGGCGGGGGCGGCGTCGGCGGGGCCGTCGGCTGCCGTGGAGCCGGATCAGTCGACGCATCGCGCAACACCGGGGCGGCACTACCCTTCCCGCTTCCCGCTTCCCGCTTCCCGGTTTCTTCCCCGGTCCCCAATGCCCGGAGCACCGCTTCGATCTCGACGGTTCGATCCATCAGTGTCCAGCGCAGCAGGAGCAGCTCCACGGCGAGCCGGGTGTCGCCGCTCTGGCGCAGCGTGCCCTCGCTGGCGCTGAGCACGGTCAGCAGCCGTACGACGTCGGGCGGCGGGAGGCGCGGGGCGCACCGGCGCACGAGCGCCTGCATCGCCTCCGTCAGGCCCGCCGGCTCGCCGCCCAGTCCGACCAGCAGCACGGCGCGCAACGCGTCTCCCGCGCCGCTCACGAACTCGCCGAGGTCGGCGCCCGACTCGAGCAGGCGGTCCACCAGCGGAAAGACGGCAGGGGCGTCCCGCTCGGCGATCAGCCGCAGCATCTCGGCGTACAGCTCGTCGGGAATGAGGCCGAGCGCTTCGCGCACCCGCTGGGCCGTGACGGGGCCGTCACCGAAGGACAGGACCTGGTCGAGGATCGACAGGGCGTCGCGCATCCCGCCGTCGGCGCTGCGCGCGATGAGTCGCAGCGCGTCGTCGTCGGCCGCGAGCGCCTCGGCCGCGATCACCTGCCGCAAGCGCTCCACGATCGCGTGCGGGCCGATGCGGCGGAAATCGAAGCGTTGCACGCGGGACAGCACCGGGGCCGCGCTCTGGGCGATCTTCTGGGGCTCGGTGGTGGCGAACACGAACACGACGCCGGGAGGTGGCTCCTCGAGGATCTTGAGGAGCGCGTTCCAGGCCTCGCGGGTGAGCATGTGCGCCTCATCCACGATGTAGACCTTAGACCGGCCCGGCGCGCTCGCCGCGTACATCGCCCGCTCGCGCAGATCACGTGCGTCGTCCACGCCGCGGTTCGACGCCGCGTCCAGCTCGACCACGTCGAGGCTGGTCGCGCCGGTCCAGATACGCGCGCACGAGTCGCACGCGCCGCAGGGCTCGCCGGCGGGCGCGCCCTCCGCCCCCCGCCGGTCGCAGTTCAGCGCCATGGCGAGGATGCGCGCCGCCGTGGTCTTGCCGGTCCCGCGGGGACCCGCGAAGAGGTACCCGTGGGCGACGCGGCGCTGGCCGACGGCGCCGCGCAGCGCGCCCGCGACGTGATCCTGGACGATCAGGTCGGCGAACCGTTTCGGGCGGTACTTGCGGGCGAGGGCGATCATTGACGGGAGGAGGCGGCTGGAAAGCTACCCTGCGGGCGGGGCGGCGCCAAGCCTACTGGCACGCCGGACCGCCGCGCGCGACCGTGACCGCGTAGTTCTCGCGCACGCCCGAAGCGAACACCGACAGGCTCGTCGCGCCGGCCACCCCGGGCGCGAGGGTGACGCTTCCTCCCGTTGCGCCGCCCGCCGACCCGGTGACGCGCAGCACACCCTCGTCGCCCACGGCGACCCGCAGCCCCGTCACCGCCAGGGGATTGCCGAGCGCGTCCTGCACGCCGACGCGCAGCAGCGACGCGCCGCCCGTGGCGATCGTGAGCCGTTCCGACGCGGCCTGCCGGCCGCAGGCCAGGACGATCCGGGCCGCCGGTCCCGCGAGCGCCGTGAGGGTGACCTCCCGGCGGATGCCGCCGATCGTCGCGGTGACCGTGCCAGGCCCTGCTCGGGGCCCCAGCGTGACGGGGACCCGCACCTGCCCGGCCGCATCCGTCGTCCCCTGCTCCGCATCGAGCCGCCCGTTGGTCGCCCCGAACGCCACCTGCCGCCCGGGCACCGCGCGGCCGTTCGCGTCGCGCACCTCGAACACGAGCGGCTGCGGCAGCCTGGTCCCTACCCGCCCGCGCTGTCCCCCGCCGCTGACGAACCCGGTGCGCGCGGCCGAGACGGGCACGGGCGGAGCAGCCGTCACGATGAACTCGGCCCGCAGCGGCCCCGCGAGCGGCTGGTTGTCCGCTGCGGCGATGGTGAGCTCGCGCGTCCCAGGCGCCGCGCCCGCCGGGACGCGGAAGGTGGCGACGCCGCGGCCGTCGGTTTGCGCGCGCAGCTGGACGCCGGCGCCGCCCAGCACCAGCGCC
>CAZVSO010000022.1:15784-23382 GCA_964629425.1 uncultured Gemmatimonadaceae bacterium | reverse complement strand
CCGCGGGATCGGTGGCGAGCGCGCGCCGCAGCAGTGTCGGGCCGTCCCCGCCGATGAGCGCGAGCGGCAGCATGCCCACGACCGTAAGCGCGGCGTAGCGGCCGCCGACGTCCGTCGGATGCGGAAACACCGCGCGCCAGCCGGCGGCGCGCGCCAGCCGCTCGAGCGGCGTGCCGGGGTCGGTGACGGCGACGAGCTGTTCGGGTCGGGCACGGTGGGGGGCGGCGAAGTACCGGGCGAACGCGAGCGTTTCGACCGTCGTGCCGGACTTGCTGACGACGAGGAACAGCGTGTGCCCGAGGTCGCCGCGTCGCTCCACACCGAGCACCGCGGCGGGATCGGTGGAATCCAGGACCTCGAGGTCGCGGGCGCCCACGCTTTCGGCGAGCACCCGGGGCGCGAGGCTCGAGCCGCCCATCCCGCACACCACCACGCGGGTGAAGCCGTCGCGCCGGGCGGCGGCGGCGGCCTGGGCCCAGTCGTTCCACGCGTCGAGCGACGCTTGCGGCGCAGTGATCCAGCCGGGAGGGTCGGTCGGCAGCCTCAGGGCTATAGGAGCCCCAGGCGCTCCCGGAGCGCGGCAGGCATCAGCGGGATCGCGTACCGCAGGGGCACCGTGAGGGCAAACCCGGGCCCTTCCCGCAGGCCCGCCCGATGAACTGCAATGACGTCGCCGTCGGCGTTGAACACGGGGCTGCCGGACGATCCGCCGATCGTGATCCCGTCGAACTGCACCAGGTCGGGCGTGACGCGCGACAGGATCCCCGCGGTCATGGACGTGCGCACGACCGCGCCGCGGTCGCGTGCGAAGCCCGAGCCGGCGGGAAACCCGATGAGCGCGGCGGGCTCCCCCTGGCGCGCCTTGGTGCCGGCCCAGTCGATGGCCGGCAGGTGGGGGCCCTGATACCCGCGGACCTTGAGGAGCGCGAGGTCGCGCTCGCGCGACACGGCCACGACGTCCGCGTAGCGGGCGAGCGACTGATCGGCCATGGTCACCCAGATCGTGTCGGGCCGCGGGCGCAGCGAATCGGCGACGACGTGCCAGTTGGTCAGGAGATAGCCGTCGGGAGTGATGACGAAACCCGTGCCGTCGTAGTACTCGCGGCCGAAAGCGCTGGTGACGAGGCCGACGCCGCCCTGGCTCTGCTGCGCGACCGCGGCGAAGTCGGTTCCGCGCAGCGCGCGGAGCTTCTGGTCCATGTTCGTCGCGCGCGTTTCCGCCGCCGCGACGGCGCGGCGCAGGCTGTCGATCGTTCCGGCGGACGGCGCCCGGCGCTCGGCCGCCGCCAGCTCCTGGCGCAGCCGCTCGACCTCGCGCTGCGACTCGAGCCGCCGCGCCTCGCCCGTCTGCATCTGCTGGGCCAGCGATACCTGCGCCCGCGCCAGCGCGGCCTCGAGCGCCAGGGTGCGCACCTGCGCCGACTCGAGCTGGACCCGCAACCGCTGCACGTCCGCGGCCGGCGCCGCGGCCGTCCGCGCCTCCGCCAGCTCGCGCCGCAGCCGGTCGGTCTCGGCGCGCGCCGTGTCCGCCGTCGAGCGATGCTCGATCTCGCTCCGCGCGGCGTCGGTCGACAGCATCCAGTACACGCCGTACACGGCGCCGCCCAGCAGGAGAAGGAGGAACAGGACGGTCGTCGTGAGCCAGCGGATCTTGCGAGCCGAATCCTTGCGCACGGCTTCGGTCATCGCCTCGATGAACGCCGTGGTGCCGCGGCCGCCCCGCCGGCGCGAGTCGCGCGCTTTGGCCATGGCCTCGCCGATCAGCGCGCGCACCGTCTGCTGGCCCACCGCCGCGGGGGCGCGGGCCATCGCCCTGACCGGAGCCGTTCCCAGCCCCTCGACGATGACCGCCGGGCCCCCATTCCCGAGCGTGATGCGGTCGCCCATGCGCACCGGCACGGCCGCGCCGACGCGCTCTCCATTGAGGAACGTGCCGTTCTTGCTCCCGGCGTCGCGCAGGACCAGCGCCCCCGTTGGACCGGCCGTCAGCTCGGCGTGCACCCGCGACACCAGCTCCCCGGCGTCGGCCACGCGGATCTCGCACTCCTTCCCGCGCCCCAGCCGGATGCGCGTGCCGTGAGCCTCGAGACGCTCACCCGATCCGACGACCAGCAGGCTGACGGCGTAGGGGCGCGCCTCCAGCGGCCGCCCCGCGACCAGCGTCTCGTCCTCCGCCTCGGCGAGGGCGGCGACCGACACCCGGGGGCCGGACTCGCCGAGCGAGATCACGTCTCCCAGCGCGAGCGGGGTCTCGGCCGTCACGCGCCGGCCGTTCACGAACGTGCCGTTGCGGCTGCCCAGGTCCACCACTCGCCACACGCCGCCGGCGTGGCGCAGCTCGGCGTGCCGGGCCGACACCACCTTCGCGACGTCGCCGGAGAAGGAGACTGTCGCCTCGCCGTCACGGCCCAGCCGCACCACGGGTTCGCGCGACTCGGTCATGCGCTGAGACATGGGCTCGACGAGCCGGATGTAGGGCACGGGGCGATACTAGGGGCGGGACGGGGGCGGTCAAGGGGCGGCCGAGGACGGCCGAGGACGGCCAAGGACGGCCAACGACGGCCAACGACGGCCCAAGACGGCCGACGACGGCTAGGGCAGAAGCTCGTGCCCTTCCGAATCCTGGTGGGGGGAACCCAGGCTCCGCCTGCCCGGCTCCCGGCGCGGGGCGACCCGACGCTCGGCGCCCGCCCGGCGCTCCCCGTCGCGGCGGCGCTGGAGCGAGACGGCGACTTCCTTCTGCCGACGGTCTTGAGTCGAGCGGCGCTCGACGCCGGACCGGCGATCGAGCAGCACACGGCGGTCCGGGGGCTGACGGCGTTCCACAGGGGGGCCGATAGTACTTCCCGAAATGGGATTCCGCCAGGGAGACGGGGAGAGGGGAGGCGGGAGAGGGGCGAGGGACGGTCGGCGCCCGTGGGCTGAAGCCCCGGCTCGGCGCTCCGCGACCCGCCCTGAAGGGCGGCGCCAGGTCCGGCGTCTTTCAAGACGCGTCGCGCCGGCGCCGAGCCCCGGCTTCAGCCGAGGGACTCCGCCCCGACTACCTTGCGACAGCATGTCCACGTCCACGCCTCCCCGCCCGTTCGATCAGGGCCGGGACACTCCCCCGGTCGATCTCCTGTCCAGCGTGCTGTCGGCGCTCAAGCCCGCCTTCCGGCTCGACGAGCTGGCGGCGCTGTCGCGGGAGCGCGCGTTGTACTACGCGTGGGACCGCACGCTGAAGCGGCACGTCGCGCTGCGCGTGCACCTGATCCCGAACTCTCCCGGTCGCGCCTGGTTCCTGCGGGAGAGCGAGACGCTCGCCGCGCTCAACCATCCCGCGATCCGCCACGTGTACGGCGCGGGTGAGGTCCAGGATTTCGCCTATCGCACGCAGAACTGGATCGACGGTGAGAGCCTCGCCGCCGCGGTACGGCGCGGCCCGCGGCCGCTGCCCGCCGCGCTCTCGCTGCTGCGCGACCTGCTCGGCGCCGTGGAGCACGCCCATGCGCGCGGGATCATCATGCGGCGCATCGTCCCGACTACCCTGTTGGTGAACGTGACGGGACGGGGGGTGGTGACTGACTTACGCTACAGTAACTGGTGCCTGGCGCACGTGCCGCCGGAGGATCCGGCGAGCGCGGCGCCGTTCATGGCGCCGGAGGTGCGCGGCGGCGCGCCCGGCGACCCGTCCGCGGACGTCTACGCCGTGGCCGCGGTGATCTATTACGCGCTCACGAGTCAGGAGCCGGCTGCGGAACCCGGCGCGATCGTGCGACCGAGCGAGCTGCGCCCGGCAATCCCGGCGCAGGTGGAGCGGGTGCTGCTGCGCGGCCTGCGGGAGAAGCCCGACAAGCGCTATCTCACCGCGACGGAGATGCTGGAGGACTTCGTGAGCTTCGCCGGCTTGTTTCAGCCGCCGGCGGCGGGGCCGCAGGTGGCCGAGACGGGGTTCGAGCAGCGGCTACGCCGCGCGCTGGGCGACGACTACGAGCTGCTGGAAAAGATCGGCGCTGGTGCCTTCGGGCGCGTGTACCGCGTGCGCGATCTCGGACTCGAGCGCGAGGCGGCGCTGAAAGTGCTGCATCCGCACCTCACGGCCGACCCCGGCGTGGTCGAGCGGTTCCGGCGCGAGGCGCAGCTCGCGGCACGACTGCGCCATCCCAACATCGTGAACATCCATGACATCATGGACCGGGCGGGGCTCCTGTGGTACACGATGGAGCTCGTGCCCGGGGCCAGCCTCGCGCAGCTGGTGCAGCGCCATGGGCCCCTGGCGCTCGACACGACCGCCCGCGTGCTGGATGAGGCGCTGTCGGCGCTGGAGCACGCGCATGCCCGCGGCCTCGTGCACCGCGATCTGAAGCCCGAGAACCTGCTGCTCGAGCCGGACGGGCTGCTGCGCATCACCGACTTCGGCCTCGCGCTGGCGCTGTTGGGCGAGCGGTTCGGCGGCGCCTCGTCGCGCAGCGGCACGCCCCAGTTCGCCGCGCCCGAGCAGCTACTGGGCGACCGGGTGGACGCGCGCACGGACCTCTACTCGCTCGGGGCGGTGGCGTACTTCGCGCTGCTGGGCCGGCCGCCCTTCGAGGGCGCGAGTCCAGAGGCGATCCTCGCGCGGCAGACGGCGATCGGGCCGCCGCCGCTCGGCACCGAGCGCCGCGACGTGTCGCGCGAGCTCGAGGCCGTGCTCAAACGCGCGGTCGCGAGCGACCCCGCGGAGCGCTGGGAAAGCGCGGCGGCGTTCCGGGACGCGCTGGCGAACGCCGCAGGAGGGATCATCCGCACGCTCTGGGCGCGGATCCGGGGGCGGTGATCCGTCCCACCCTTGACACGCCCTCCTTCCGCGCCGTACATGTGTCCCGATGCCCCAACGCCCCGCATCCTTCCTCGTGCTCGTGACGGCCCTGGCCGCATGCAGCCTGGAGGTCGATGCGCCCGCCAGCCCCATCCCCGGGGCGACCACGGTCAACGTCGCGATCGGGGACTTCCTCTATCAGCCGGACACGGTCACGATCGCGCGCGGCAGCTCAGTGGTGTGGACCAACACCGGACCCTCGCCGCATACCACGACCTCGGACTCGTTGATCTGGGACAGCAAGGCCATGGCGGTGGCGGGCCCCGGTAACGTCGGCCGCTACGGGCGCCAGTTCCAATCGGCCGGCGCCTTTGCGTATCACTGCGACCTGCATCCGACCGACATGGCGGGGACGGTAATCGTCACTCCGTAACCACCAGGAAACGTGGGACTCGCGGCGAGCTTACGTGTCCCGTTTCCCCTTTCCCGTTTCCCGGTCTTGCTACTGCCAGCGGAAGATCTTCAGCGCCACCGCGATGCTGAGGAAACCCCATACGGCCACCACCGTCACGTCCCGCGCCACGGTGGCCAGCCCTGCCCCGTCGATCATCACGGCCCGCAATGCGTCGTTCACGGCGGTGAGCGGAAGAGCGCGCACGACCGGCTGCATCGCGTCGGGGAACCGGGCGTACGAGAAGAACGTGCCCGACAGCATCCACATCGGCAGCATCACGAGGTTCATCAGGCCCGACACAGCCTCGATGGTTCGCGCCCTGCTCGCGACCAGCATGCCGATCGCCGAGAACGAGAGCGAGCCGAGCAAAGTGAGCCCGGCCAGCAAGGCGAACGATCCGCGCACCCCGACGTCGAACATCACCCAGCCGAACCCCACGAGCGCGGCGATCTCGAGCACCAGGAAGATCAGGCGGGACAGCACGTACGACAGCAGGTAGTCCCCCCGCCGCATCGGGGTGGCGATGAGGCGCTTGAGCAACCGCTTCTGCCGCGCCTGCACCACGGAGAACCCCACCCCCCACATGCCGCTCCCCATGAGGTTCATCCCCAGCAGGCCGGGGATCAGGAAGTCGATGTAGCGGGAGCCGGGCTCGGTGACCCGGTCGTCGCGCACCACCGCCTCATCGCGGCGGCCCCGCGCGCGTTGCAGCGCCTCGTCCACCTCGAGCCGCGCCAGACGGCTCTCGGTGCGGGTCGAGTCGTAGCGGTACACGAGGGTGTCGCCGGGGATGACGAGGAGCGCGATGCGGCCGGTCCGCAGCGCCGCCTGCGCTCCGGCGGCCGGCTGCACCACGGCGGCGAGCGCGGGTGAGGAATCGAGCACCGCGGCGAGCGCGCTGTCGCCCGGCCCCGGCGCGACCGCCACGCGCAGCGCGCCCGGCCCCGTATTCCGAAACGCGATGCCCAGCGCGAACGCGAGGACGATGGGGAATCCGAACACCCAGAACAGGGCCTCGGGCTCGCGGTAGAACTCGCGCATCCGCGCCAGCGTCAGCTGGACGAGCGGGTGGTCACGCATCGCGCAGGTGCCGGCCCGTGAGCGACACGAACACGTCCTCGAGCGTGGCGTGGTGCGTGACCAGCAGCGCCAGCGCGATGCCGCGGCGCTCCAGCAGTGCCAGCACCGCGGGCACGGCCCGGTGCACCTCGGCCACGGTCAGGGCCACGCGCTCGGCGATGCGCCGCACCGCCCGCACCCCGGGCAACGCCTCGAGCTCGGCGAGCAATCCGGCGGGATCGGCGCCGTCGGCCAGCGCGAACTCCACGACATGCTCCGCGCCGAGCGACGCCACGAGCCGGCGCGGCGTGTCGAGGGCGATCACCCTTCCGTGGTCCACGATTGCGACGCGATCGCACAGCCGCTCCGCTTCCTCCATGTAGTGCGTCGTCAGGAGCACGGTACCGCCGTCGGCGCGGAAACGGCCGATGACCTCCCACAGCTGGCGGCGCGACTGCGGATCGAGTCCGGTCGTCGGCTCGTCCAGGAACAGCAGCTCCGGCCGGTGCACCAGGGCGCAGGCCACCGCCAGTCGCTGCTTCTGGCCCCCCGAGAGGTGCTTCACCCAGGCTCCGCGCTTTTCCTCGAGCCCGACGAGCGCCAGCACGTCGCCCACCGGCCGCGCGTCGCGGTAGAAGCTTCCGAACAGCCGGACGGTCTCCTCGACGGTGAGCTTGTCGGCGAGCTGGGTTTCCTGGAGCTGGATCCCCAGGCGCTCGCGCAGCGCGCCGTCGGCGCCCGTCCCCCTCCCCCAGCGCGCTCGCAGCACCTCGACGTCTCCCGCGTCGGGGGCCGTGAGACCCTCGAGGATCTCGATCGTGGTGGTCTTGCCGGCGCCGTTGGGGCCGAGGAGGCCGAAGCACTCGCCCGGCAGCACCGTGAGGTCCAGTCCCGCAACCGCCACGACGTCGCCGTAGCGCTTGACCAGTCCGGTGCAGTGAATCGCGTGCGTGGCTAGGATGCCGGCTTCCGAAGACGCGCGAACTCGGCCGACATGGTGTGGTCGAACGCCTGGTCGAGGAGTTTGTTGAGCTCCGCGAACCCCTCCCGCATCTGGCGCACCTTGAAGTCGATGGCCCGCTGGCGAGACGCGAGGACCGCCATGCTCCCCGCGGCGTCCGCGACGGGGATCAGGTTCGCGTCGCCTGCCAGGAGGCGGAGCTTGTTCAGCTCGCGCGCGAGCGACCGGCAGATCTGGTTGACGATCTCGCCCTTGGCGCGCTGCTGGCTGTCGAGCTCGATCACCCACCGTTTGAGCCGCCGGCCGATTCCTTGCGATCGGCAGGCCTCGCTTACCACGATCGGCTC
>CAZVSO010000022.1:0-15774 GCA_964629425.1 uncultured Gemmatimonadaceae bacterium | reverse complement strand
TCACCCACTGTTTGATGTGTTGGTCGAGCAGGCGCTTGAGCGTCTGGATCTGCTGGATGCGGCGCAGTCGATCTTCGGTGTGTTTCCCCATCTCCCCTAGGGCCCCGTGGGCTGTGACGCTTCGGTCAGGACGCGACCGTCGAGCGGCTCGAGCGGCGGCACGTCGAGCAGGCGGGCCAGGGTCGGCGCGAGATCCACCACCCCCACTCGCCCCGCGTAGCGGCCCGCGCGGACGCCCGGCCCCATGAGGATCAGCGGCACTGCGGCGTCGGCGTCGTGCGGCGAGCCGTGCATCGCGGGGATGGGCGCGGCCCAGATCGAGCCGGGCCGCAGCGTGATCAACGCGGCGATCTCGAGCTCCGGCGGGAGCAGGTGGCGCCAACGGCGCGCGATCGCGTCGCGCGCGGTATCGGCCGCCGCGATGGTGCGCCGCGTGTCCACCCGCAGCACGGCGGGCCGGGCGCGGGCTTCCCGCACCCAGACATCGGCCAGACTGTCCGGGCGCACGCCGCGGGCCGCGAGCGCCCGGCGCTCGAGCAGGACGAGGCCGTTGTCGATCGCGACCCAGGGTCGGCCGGCCGGCGCCGGCCCGAGCCGCGCCACGAGCACCGAGTCCATGCGGTACGCGAAGGCGTCGAAGCTCACTCGCTCCGCCGGGCCGCGCCCCAGCGCGACCGTGCGCTCGGGGATCGATGTCACGCCGTGGTCCGCGGTGAGCGCCACGAGGATCCGCGTCGAGTCTCGGAGGCGGTACAGCGAATCGAGAAACGCGCCCAGCGCGCGATCGAGCCGCAGCACCTGGTCGTGGATCTCGCGGGAGTCGGGTCCGTAGGCGTGCCCGATGTAGTCCATGGACGAGAGGCCGACCGCGAGCAGGTCGGGCGCCGGGCCGCGTCCGAGATCGAGGCGCTCGACGCCCTCGAGCGCGAAGGCGAGGAGGTACTCGTCGCCGAACGGCGTCGCGACGAGCGCG
Source organism: uncultured Gemmatimonadaceae bacterium (assembly GCA_964629425.1). Classification (GTDB taxonomy): domain Bacteria; phylum Gemmatimonadota; class Gemmatimonadetes; order Gemmatimonadales; family GWC2-71-9; genus CAZVSO01. The sequence continues at coordinate 14,801 of CAZVSO010000022.1, read as the reverse complement.
CGGCGCGCCTCCGCGCCGGCCGCCACCCGGTGCGGGAACGCCGGATCGCGCCCCGGGACCTCCCACGGCTGGCTGTCCGGCTCCGCGTAGGCCGCGGGCGCGAGCAGCAGGTCCCACGTTCGGGCCGCCTCCTGGACCGGCAGGGCGCGGGCGTTGTAGGCGCGCACCCACTCGGGGAGCGCGGCGGCGTAGTAGGTGCTCGTCGTGAGCTCGCCGGCCGCGTACCAGTACACCTGTTCCCGGGTGCGGCCCATCGGCAGAATGGCCCCACGGTCCTTGAACGAGACCGACAGCGCGCGGCTGCGCAGATCGCGCACCTTGAGCCAGTCCATCAACACCGTGCCGCGGAACCGGAAAGGTGACGCGCCTCCGATGACACTCCCCGCGGCCGCGTTCAGCAGCGGCGCGGTCGAGTCCTGCACGCCGGCGTCGTTGCGGATGATGCCGTGCCGCGCGGGGTGGCGGCCCGCGAGCACCGTCGCGTGGCCCACGGCCGTCTCGGTGATCGCGTGGTCCTGATAGGCGCGCTCGAACGCGGCGCCGCGCTCGAGCAGCCGCCCGAGCCCGCCGCTGAGCTGGCCGCGATACCGCACCAGGTAGTCGGGTCGCAGCTGATCCACGGTGACGACCACAACCAGGGTGGGCCGCGGGGTCTGGTTCGGCGCCGCGGCGAGCGCGAGCAGCAGCGTGATCATGATGCGCTATATAGTAGCGGGAACCGGCCGCTCGCGGGGCTCCCGGGCCGCAAGCAGCGCGGCCACGGCGACCGTGCCGGCGGCGACGAAGAAGGGCACGCCGTGCCCCAGTGTGTCGAAGATCACCGTGGCGCCGATCGGCCCGATGATGCTCATGGTCCCCCGGAACGTCTGCTGGGCCCCCATCACGAGGCCGAGCTCCGCCCGCTCCGTGCGCTGGCTCACCAGCGAGGTCGACGCGGGAAAGAGGAGCGCGGTCCCGATGGGGACGAGCGACATCGCCGCCACGAACGCGGAGACCGTCGTGGGGAACGGCATCAGGGCCAGCCCCAGCATGAGCACCACGGCCCCGACCTGCATGGTCCGCACCTCGCCGAAGCGCGCGTTGCACCAGCCGACCAGCAGAACCCGCATCGCCACGCTGACGATGCCGAAGATCACGAAGAACGTGCCCACGGTCTCCGCGGTCACGCCGAAGCTGTGCTTGAGGTACAGGGCCAGCGTCCCGATCACCATGTTGAGCGCCAGCATCCCCACGACGTAGATCCAGATCACGCGGTGGGCGGGCCGCCCCGGATGTCGCACGATCTCCGACAGCGCCTGGCGCACCGACCGGCCCGGGTGGGTCGCCGCGCCCGCGTGGTGCGGCACGCGCGACTCGGGCAGCCACTTCCACGCGAAGGCGACGTTGAGCAGCACGATGGCGGCGGCCGCCAGACCGGGCGCCGCCGGTCCCCATTTGTAAGCCAGGGAGCCGATGTTCGGGCCGATCACGACGCCGAGGTTGGTGGCGGCCGACAGCCAGCCGAGCGCCTTGGCGCGCTCGCCGGGGGCCATGGTGTCGGCGACGTAGGCCTGCGCGACGCCCGTGGTGCCACCCCCGAGTCCCTGGACGAGCCGCGCCGCGAACAGCATCCACAGTGCGGTCGCGAACCCGAAGACCGCGAAGGCGACCGCGGCGGTGCTCAGACCGACCATCAGGGCGGGGCGCCGGCCGTAGCGGTCGGAGAAGCGGCCCCAGTAGGGCGACGACACGAGCTGCGCGACGGCGAACGCGGCGAGCAGCGGCCCGACCATCCAGTCGCGCGCGTTGAACTCGAGCGCGTAGAACGGCATGAGCGGGCCCACCATCATGAGGCCGAGCATGTCTACGAAGCAGACCGCCATGAGGACCCAGAGGCGCTTCACCGTCGCGTCCTCCCGGGTCCCGCCATCGCCCCCGGCCCTCCCGGTGCACCCGCGCGTCCCGTGCCGAGCCCGAGGATCAGGGCGCTCGCCACCATGAGGATCACGCCGAACGCGGCGGCGACACCGATCTCGTTGAGGCGCAGCGCCGAGAGGATCTCGATCGCGATCGGGCGGGTCTCGTAGGTGTAGAGCACGATCGACGTGACGAAGTCCCCCAGCGCCGCCACGAACGCGAGGCTCGCGCCCGCGGCGAGCGCCGGCCTGAGGAGCGGAAGCGTCACGCGCCGCAGCGTGGTCCAGCGCCCGGCGCCCAGGCTCGCCGCCGCCTCCTCGAGGGCCGGGTCGAGCTGGCGGTAGCCCGCGAGCACCGCCCGCCCGGTCACCGGCAGGCTGCGCACGAGGTAGGCGAGCGGCAGGATGAGGGCGGTGCCGACCAGCACCCATCGGAGCGGCGGCTGGTGGACACTGAAGGCGGTCGCGAGCGCGATCGCGAACACGGTCCCGGGCAGGGCCCACGGCAGCGCGAGCAGGCCTTCGATGATCCGTCGCACCGCGACGCGCCGGCGCACCGCCAGCCAGCCCGCGGCCAGCGCCACGGCGACCGCGAGCGCGGTGCTCAGCGTGGCCATCCACAGGGAGTTGGCGAGCGGCACCAGGCGCTCCGGCTCGGTGGCGAGTCGCGCGTAGTTGTCCAGGCTCAGGACCGGAGGCACCGCCTGCGTGGTCCAGGTGCCGAACGGCACGAGCGACACGAGCACGAGCGTCAGGTGCGGCAGCAGCAGGAGGAGCGCGACCAGCCAGCCCGCGGCGGCCGCCACGATGGGGCGGCGGAGGGCGCGCCGCGCGGGCGCCACGCCCTTGCCCAGCGCGATGAGGAGATCGTCGCCCTCGACGCGGCGCAGCACCCAGAGACCCGCGAGCGCCACCAGCGCCAGGGCCGACGTCTCCACCATGGCGAGCGCCATTTCCCCGTTGAGCTTCGAGGCCACGATCTGCGTCGTCATCACCCGGAAGCCGCCGCCGAACACGTAGGGGGCGCTGAAGGACCCGAGCGCGGTCATGAACGTGAGCAGCGCCGCCCCGACCAGCGAGGGGCGCAGCAGCGGCAGCGTCACGCGCCGCAGGGTGTCCCACCGTCCCGCGCCCAGCGCGTGGGCCGCCTCGATCATCGAGGCATCGAGCTTGGCCAGCCCCGCACGGGTGAACAGGTAGAAATACACGTACATCGAGTAGGCGTGGACCAGCAGGATGGCGCCCGGCCCCTGCAGCCGCCACGGCGGCCCGTCCATCGCGAGCAGCCACCGCACCGCGCGGGCGGCAAACCCCGACTCGCCGTACAAGAACAGGAACGCGACCACGCCCACGAGCGGCGGGAGCACGACCGGCAGCGCGACGAGACTCCCCAGGATGCGGCGACCCGGGAACTCGAACCGCTCGAACAGGAACGCGAGCGGCACACCGATGGCCGCGGCGAGTACCACGCTCGCCAACGAGATGCCGAGGCTCGCCCACAGGGCGGCCCATTCCCCCGGGCGGCGCGCGAACTCCGCCAGTGCGGTGCCGCTCGCCGCCTCGCTGGCCACGAGCAGAATCGGCACGAGCACGAGCCAGGCGAGGAGCAGCGCGAGGCCGAGCCCGAGCACCTCGCTCACGCGCCGCCGGGCCAGCGTCATCGCGTCCCGCCCGCATCCGCGAACGTCAGGCGTCGCAGCACCTCGACGTGGACGCGATCCCCGATCCTCGCCGCCCCCGGGCTCGCCAGCACCTCGAACCGGTCCCCGCGATCGCTCTCGACGAGGTAGAGCGCGGTGGCACCCGCGTACCGGCGCTCCCGCACCGTGGCCGGCACCCCGGCGTCGCCGAAACGCAGGGCCTCGGGCCGGACCACCACCACCTCACCCGGCCCGCCGCCCACGGCTCGCGCCGCCTCGCCACGGAACACGTTGGCGCGCCCGACGAACGTCGCGGCGAACAGGCTCGCCGGCCGCTCGTACAGCGCGTCGGCGGTGCCGAGCTGCTCGAGCGCCCCGGCATTCAGCAGCGCGATGCGGTCGCCCAGGTCGAAGGCCTCCTCCTGCTCGTGGGTGACGAACACGGTGGTGATGCCGACCCGCTGGATCACGCCGCGCAGCTCGCGGCGCGTGCGCTCGCGCAGCGCGGGATCCAGGTTCGACAGCGGCTCGTCGAGCAGCAGCACGCGCGGCTCGGGCGCGAGGGCGCGCGCCAACGCGATGCGCTGCTGCTGTCCCCCCGACAGCTCCTGCACCCGGCGCCGCTCGAAGCCGGCGAGATCCACGAGGGCCAGGACCTCCGCCACTTTCCGGGCCACCCTTCCCGCTTCCCGCTTCCCGCTTCCCGAAAGACCGAAGGCCACGTTCTCCCCGACGTCCAGGTGCGGAAACAGCGCGTAATGCTGGAACACCATGCCGCAGCGCCGTCGCGCCGGCGGCACCGCGGTGACGTCCTCGCCGTCCACCACAATGCTGCCGCCGTCGGGCGTCTCGAAGCCGGCGAGGAGCCTCAGGACCGTGGTCTTGCCACTCCCCGACGGCCCCAGCAGTGCGACGATCTCCCCGCGGGCGATGTCGAGGGAGACCGGCCCCACGGTGACGTCGTGCGCCCAACGCTTGGTGATTTGTTGCACTCGGAGATAGGCCGTCATCCACGCTTCCCGCTTCCCGCTTCCCCCTTCCCGCGGACGGTTTGATCCCACCACCGCATCCACTCGGGGCCCCGCGCCGCGAGCAGATCCCAGTCCACGAGGGCGACGCGCATGTCCCGGCGCACGTCCCGCACCCAGTCGGGCAACGAGTCGGCGGGAAGGTCCAAGCGGGCGGGCAGACGAAAGGCCTCGCGCGCCGCCGCGATCTGCATCTCGGCGCTGCCGACGAACTCGACGAAGCTCCGGGCGACTTCGGGCCGGCGCGTACCGCGGACCACGGCGATCGCGTCCACGATCGCCACCGTGCCGCTCTTGGGGAACACGTAGCCCACCGGCAGGCCGCGCCGCCGGCTGATCAGCACGTCGGGCAGGTCCCAGATCGTGATGAGCCCCTCCTGGCGCGCGATCTTCTCGCTCACGAGCGCCGGATTCTGCACGTACTCCCGGGTCTGGGCGTCGAGCCGGCGCAGCCAGGCGAACCCCGCCGCCGTATCGCCCGTCGCCGCCAGGCCCCGAGCGATGACCAGTCCCCACACGGCCCGCATCGTGCCGCTCGCGAGCGGGTCGCGGATGATCACTTTGCCGCGCCACTTGGGATCGAGCACGTCGTCCCAGTCCTGCGGGGCCTCGGTCCGCGCGACCGCCGATTCGGCGTACACGATCACCGCCGGCGTCTCGTAGGCGGCGAAGAACAGGTCGCCCGGGCCTCGCCCGCGCGGGGCGATCGCGTCGGCCCAGCCGGGACGGAACGGCTCGAGCAGCGAGTCGCGCGCCGCCAGCGCGAGGATCACCGAGGGCCCGCCGAACCAGACATCGGCCTGCGGGTTGGCCCGCTCCGACCGCACGCGGTCGTAGACCTCCTGCGACCCCATGTCGAGCCACCGCACGTCCACGTCCGGCCGCCGCGTTTCGAAACGCCGCTCGACGAGGGTCAGAAGATCACGGCCGTGGGGACTGTAGATGACGAGGGGAGTCCGGGAATCCCGAGAGCAGGCCGCGAGGAGCCCGGCTGCCAGCGCGCCGGCCAGCAACCGGGAGAGGGGAGAGGGGAGAGGTTCGTGACAGTGCGTGGCGGCTGGGCGGCGCACACCGAAGGGTACCGCTCCCCTCTCCCCTCTCCCCGCACCGCTAGCGAGCATTCACCTTGCCCAGCGCCAGCAGGTTCATGAACAGTCGATACGCCCCCACCACCCCCGCCGGCAGCTGCCGGAAAAAGCTGAGTCCCGTATAGACGTAGGTGCCGCGGCCCAGCGGCGCGACGAGCAGGCCCCCGGTGAGGGGCGCGCCGCCCGGGTCATGCGTCTCGAGCACCGGCGCGTAGGTCGAGTCCCAGTCGCGGGCGAAGTACAGCCCGCGTTCCTGCACCCAGCCGTCCCAGTCCGGGGGGCCGATGCGGTTCGGCGCCCGGAACACGGCGTGCGCGGAATCGAGCGGCGTCACCGGCGCCGTCTCGTCGGTCACCCGGTCGTGCGGGCGGGCGATCGAAAGCCGGAACGGCGCGAAGCCGCCCTCCACGAAGGCGTATTGCTGGTACTGCACGATCACCAGCCCGCCGCTGCGCGCGTAGTCGAGGATGCGGCCGTTGTGCGCCACCAGCGCGGGATCGACCTCATAGGCGCGGCTGCCGATCACGATAGCGTCGTAGCGCGCCAGGTCCCCGCGCGCCAGGGTGTCGGGGCCCAGGAGATCGATCGGGAGCCCGAGGGTGGAGAGCGCCTCGGGCACGCGATCCGCCGCGCCCCGCACGTAGCCCACGCGGATGAGCACGGGGAGTGCGATCGCAGCCACCCGCATCTCGGCGGCCGCGCGATCGGCGAGCGGGCGCGGCCGGATGTGCGGGTAGTCGACGATCGCCAGCGCCCCATCGCTGCGGGCGCCGCCGGCGCCCGTGGCGGCCGCGCGCAGCGCATAGCTCCCGGGCGCCAGCCGAGCCGGCGGCGCAAGCGCCACGCTGAAGCTCCGCTCCTCGTCCTCGCGGGTGAAGGCCAGGCTCTCCGGGGCAATCCGCGTCCAGCCGGGGGGCGTCTCGAACGACACGCGCGCCGGGGCCGGCCCCCGGCTCCGGTTCGTCACGGTGACGTCGAACAGCCGCACGCCGGGTTCCATGCCGCCGGTCGGCCAGACCGCCAGCTCGGGGGTGACGGCGACGTCGAACGGACGAGTGACGATGATCGGCCGTCGGATCTCGCCGATCGCCTGATCGCGGTAGCGGTACACGACCTCGCGGGCGAGCCTGACCGGTGCGCCGGCGATGCTGAGCCTCACCAGGGCCTCGACGGCCGGCGGCTCGAAGGGGAGCCCGCGCCAGTCGGGCGGGACCCCCGCCCAATCGTACAACGCGCCCGCGAGCGGCCGGCGAAGGAAATAGGGCTCGCTGCGCGGGGCATCGGCCGGCACGGCGAGCGCGAACCGCCCGACGGCGACCGTCCCGGGCGCCGCGGCCGCGACCGGCGGGGTCACGCGCTCCACGGTCCAGCCCGCCGGGGCCCGTACCTCCACGGCATCGAGCCGCACGTCCGCGCCGCCGGCGTTCCACACGCTCACCTCGATCTGGAGCCGCTGCCCCGCGGCGACGATCCCGTCGTCGGCGACGCCGTCGATCGCGATCCCGGCGGCGGCGGTGAGCGCGCCCTCGAGGATCGCGCGCTGCTCGGCGTCCCCCGCCCCGGGCCCGAGCTCGCGCAGCGCGCGGGCGAGGTAGGGGACGACGGTCGCCGGCTGCCACGGGTTCAGCTGCGCCCGGGCCGAGTCGATCAGCGCGCGGAACCGCTCGCGGCCGTGCACCACGGTGTCCACGCCGGCGAAGAGCCCGCCCTCTCCGCCGACGCGGGTCTCGACCAGCGCGAGCCGGATCGCCGCGGGACCGGGCTGCTGGAGCGCCCCCATGTCTTGCGAGCGATGGCGGCTGCGGCTGGCCATCGCGAGCTGATGGTAGGAGTGCCCCAGGACCGGGTCGAGCGCGCCGGTCGGAATCGACAGGATGGCGCCGGTCGTGTCGCCCCGGGCCGCGCGGTAGAGCTTGACCGGCCCCCAGCTCGAGTCCCGCAGGATCCGGAACGCCTCCCGCGCGAGGATGCCGGCCACCTGATGCTGGCCATGCCCGTCGCGCGGCGTGCCGGAGAAGACCGACACCACAATCTGGGGCCGGAACCGCCGCATCACGTCCAGCACGTCGCGCAGCAGCGAGTCACGCGGCCAGAGGCGGAAGGTCTCCTCAGCGCTCTTGGAGTAGCCGAAGTCGTAGGCTCGGGTGAAGAACTGCTGCGCGCCGTCGAGCCGGCGGGCGGCCAGCAGCTCCTCGGTGCGGATGATGCCGAGCTCGGGGCCGAGCTCGGGACCGATCAGATTCTGGCCGCCCTCGCCGCGGGTGAGCGACAGGTAGGCGGCCTGGCCACCCAACCCGCGCGCCACGAGGGTGAGAAGCTGGGTGTCCTCATCGTCGGGATGGGCGCCGATGACGAGCACCCGCTTGTTCGACCCGAGCTGGGCCAGCGCGCCCGCCAGCGCCGCGACGCCGCCGGTGCCGGGTGGGGCCAACTGGGCCTGCCCAGCGCCGGCGGCGCCGATCCAGAAAACGAGAAAGCTGAGCGCCCGCCGCACTAACGGGAAAGATACACGACGCCGCCCTTCATTACGAAGACCACCCGTTGCAGCTCGGTGATGTCCGCGAGTGGGTCGCCGGCCACTGCGACGAGGTCGGCGAGCAACCCGGGCGCGACGGCGCCGAGGTTCCGCTCCTGGCCCAGCACCTCCGCCGCCACCGAGGTGCCCGCCTTGATGGCCTGCATCGGGGTCATCCCGTAGGCGACGTAATACTCGAACTCCTTCGCCTGGTTGATCTCGGTCCACGGGAACCCGCCGACGTCGGTGCCCAGAGCGATCTTAACGCCTTTGCGGACGGCGCGGCCGAAGGCCCGACGCTGGAGGTCGGCGAGCGCCGGCCAGATGCCGCCGCGCGGCCCCGCGACGTAATGGGACACCGTGACCGTCGGCACCCAGTACACGTTGTCGCGGACCAGGACGTCCATCAGGGAGTCGGTCATCCCGTGGCCGTGCTCGATCGAATGAGCCCCGGCCCGCAGGGCCGCCGCGATGCCGTCGACGCCGATCGCGTGCGCGGCCACGCGCCGGCCGAGGCGCCGCGTCTCGCCGGCGATGGCCTGGGCTTCGTCGTCGGTGAAGTTGACCCAGCTGCGCAGCACACTGTCCGGGCCGAAGTAATAGCGGCGGTCGGCGTAGTACTTGATCCAGTCCGCGCCGTTGCCGACCTGCTGGCGCACGGCGAGCCGCGCGTTCTCGACGCCGTCCACGACCTGGACGCCGTGCGGCAGCTCGAGCTCCCACGAGTAGCCGAGCAGCGGATACATGCCCGTGGGCGCCATCGCGCGGGTCGAGGCGAACACGCGGGCCCCCGGCACCTCACCGCGCGCCACGGCGAGCTTGACGTCCACGTCGGCGTACATCGCCCCCTCGGTCTCGACGTCGCGGATCGTCGTGAACCCGTGCTCCAGCGCGAGTCGCGCATTGCGCGCGCCCAGGATCGCGCGGTAGGGCGTGGACTGCTTCAGCAGCTGCTCGTCGTACGACGCCGCCGTCGGGTCGCCCTGCAGCAGCAGGTGCGTGTGAGTGTCGATGAAGCCGGGGAGCACCGTCATGCCCGACAGGTCGATCACCCGGGCGCCCGCGGCCTGGCTTTCGACGCGCGCGATCGGACCCACGGCGGTGATCCGGTCTCCGTCGATCAAGATGCCGACACCCGCCTGCGGGCTGGTGGCCCGGCCGTCGATCAGGCGTCCGGCCTTGACCAGGGTGCGCGCCGGCCGCGCGGACGGGGCGGGAGCGGCCTGGGCGGCGAGGGACGGCGGGCCGGCCAGGCAGGTCGCGAGCAGCAGCGTGAGGCGCATGGGGGAGGCTCCGGTCGGGGCGCGGGAATGTAACCTCGCCGAGCGGCCCCGCGAGCCATCGGCCCGCTGGTGAGCGGTATCACGGCCCTGCCTGGTCCGCCGCATATGCTTGGCGAGCGCCCGCTCACCCCCAACACGGGAGGAGTCATGTCCGTTCGCGTCACCTGCCGGTGCGGCACATCCTACGAACTGAAGGACGAGTTCGCGGGCAGGCTGGTGAAGTGCCCGCAGTGCGGGCGGGAGAGCCGCGCGCCCGGCGGCGCGGCCGCCGCCGCCCGGGCCCAGGCCGACCCCGTGTTCGACCGCGATCTGTTTCTGCTGCGCCAGCAGCTGATGCGCATCTCCGCGAAGTACGACGTGGCCGACGAGCAGGGCAACAAGATCGTGTTCGTCGAGCGCCCGGCGCACTTGCTGCAGAACCTCGGCGCCCTGCTCGCGGCGTTCCTCGTGTTCGGCGTCGTCGTCGTGCTGTCGGTCGCGATCGCCGACCAGCTCCGCGGCAGCGCCACCGGTGAAGCGCTCAGCGCGCTCGGCATGCTGGGCGCCCTCATCGGCGCGTTCGCCGTCGGCATCGCGCTGTCCGCCAAGCGACACGTCACCTTCTACCGCGACGCGTCCAAGCGCGAGCGCTTGATGGAAGTCCTCCAGGACCGCAAGTGGCAGCCGATCACGTCCACCTACACCGTACGGGACGCCCGCGGCGGGCTGCTCGCCCGATTCGCCAAGAACTGGCTGTACAACCTGTTTCGCAAACGGTGGTACGTCTACGGCGCCGACGGCACCCTCGCCTATCTGGCCAAGGAAGACTCGGTGATCCTGTCCCTGCTGCGCCGCTTCCTGGGTCCGCTCTTCGGACTGCTGCGCACGAACTTCATCATCCTGCGGCCCGACACCGAGGACGTGGTGGGAGAGTTCAAGCGCAAGCTCACCATCCTCGACCGCTACGTCCTCGACATGAGCGCCGACCCGCAACGCCTGGTGGACCGGCGCATTGCCCTCGCGCTCGGCGTGATGCTCGACACGGGAGAGCGGCGGTGATCGCCGACCCGCGGGACGAGCCGCTCGTCATCACGCCCCAGATGCTCGCCGCGGGCAGCCGCCCCCAGGTGGACTTCGAGCGGGGCATGCGCGCGGTGCCGCCGCTCACGATCGCGCTGATCCTGATCAACGGGCTCGTCTTCGCCTGGGAGCTCGCCACGGGGGCGCTCGGGAGCGAGGCCGCCATCGTCGCCGCGGGCGCCCTGTCCCAGGCGCGGGTCTTCGCGGGGGAAGTGTGGCGTCTCGGCACCGCCCCGTTTCTGCACGGCGGGCCCGATCACCTGATCGGCAACGTCGTCGCGCTCTACATCGTGGGCATGGCATGTGAGCACGCCCTCGGGCCACCGCGCACCGGCCTGGTGTACGGCGTGAGCGCGCTGTCGGGCGCGGGCCTCAGCGTGCTGCTGAGCCCCGGCCCGTCGGTGGGCGCCTCGGGCGCCGTCTTCGGCGTGATGGCGGCGGTCGTGGTGGTGCTGTACCGGCACCAGCACCGCTTCTACGTGCGCGACAAGCGGATCGGCTTCGTGCTCCTCGTGTGGGGCCTGTACCAGGTCGCCACCGGCTTTCTCACGCCCTTCATCGACAACTTCGCGCACATCGGGGGTGCGCTCGGGGGCGCCGCCGTCGCGTCGGTCCTGGAGCCCAGACTCACCCCGACTGGGCCCCCCGCGTAGATTCCGGCTATGGCCACGACCGCCCCACCACAGCCCCGCGTCAGCGCCGACGAAGCGCGCGAGGTCGCTGAAGCGGCGCGCGAGCGCGAATGGGTCGCGCCGAGCTTCGTGCGCGAGCTGTTCCTGGGCCGGCTGCGGATGGACCTGATCCATCCCCATCCCCAGCCCACGCCCGCCGAGACGGAGCGCGCCAGGCCGTTCCTCGAAGCGCTGGAGCGGTTCCTCCGTGAGCGCGTCGACTCCGACCGCATCGAGCGCGAGGGGGAAATCCCCGCAGACGTGATCGAGGGGCTCAAGCGACTCGGCGCCTTCGGTATCAAGATCCCCCGGGAGTACGGCGGGCTCGGCCTGTCGCAGTTCTCCTACATGAAGGCCATCGAGCTGGTGTCCTCCATGGACGGCTCGCTCACCGCCCTCCTGTCCGCCCACCAGTCGATCGGCGTGCCCCAGCCGCTGAAGCTCTTCGGCACCGACGAGCAGAAGAAGCGATTCTTCCCCCGCCTGGCCAAAGGAGCGATCTCCGCCTTCGCCCTCACGGAGCACGGGGTCGGGTCCGATCCCGCGGCGATGGAGACGACCGCCGTGCCGTCGGCGGACGGCAGCCACTGGATTCTCAATGGCGAGAAGCTGTGGTGCACCAACGGGACGATCGCCGAGCTGCTGGTCGTGATGGCCCGCACCCCGTCGAAGATCGTTCGGGGGAAGGAGAAGCGGCAGATCACGGCGTTCATCGTCGAGACGGGCTGGCCCGGGGTCGAGGTGACGCACCGCTGCCACTTCATGGGCCTGAAGGCGATGTACAACGGCGTGATGCGCTTCTCCAACGTCCAAGTCCCGGCGGAGAACGTGCTGTGGGGCGAGGGTAAGGGTCTCAAGCTCGCATTGATCACCCTCAACACGGGACGGCTCACGTTGCCGATCTCCTCGGTGGCCGCCGGGAAACGCTGCCTCGAGATCGTGCGGACATGGGCGGGGGAGCGGGTGCAATGGGGCCGGCGGATCGGCCAGCACGACGCGATCGCCCAGAAGATCGGCACGATGACGGCTAACGTCTTCGCCATGGAAGCCGTGGCCGAGCTGTGCGGGCTCCTCGCCGACCGGGGCGACGCCGACATCCGGCTCGAGGCGGCGATCGCCAAGCTGTACAACTCCGAGGCGGGGTGGCGCATCATCGACGACACGCTGCAGATCCGCGGCGGCCGCGGCTACGAGACCGCCGATTCGCTCAAGGCGCGCGGGGAGAAGCCGGTGCCGGTCGAGCGCATCATGCGCGACTTCCGGATCAATTTGATCTTCGAAGGATCATCCGAGATCATGCATCTCTTCATCGCCCGTGAGGCGGTGGACAAGCATCTCCAGGTCGCGGGTGACGTCGTGATGCCCGGCAAGAGCGTGGGCGAGCGGCTCGCCGGCCTCGTCCGGTCCGCGTTGTTTTACGGCTGGTGGTATCCGTCGCGCTGGATCGGGTGGAGCTTCTGGCCAACGTACGGCGAGTTCGGCGTGCTGGCGAAGCACGTGCGATACGTCGAGCGCGCGGCGCGGCACCTGGCGCGCGGCGTGTTCCACTCCATGTTGCGCTTCGGGCCCAGGCTGGAGCAGCGGCAGGCCGTCCTGTTCCGGCTGGTGGACGTGGGCGGCGAGCTGTTCGCCATGGCCGCCGCCTGCGCGCGCGCCGAGCTGCTACGCCGCAGCGACCCAGCCGCCGGCGCCCGAGCGGTGGTCGTGGCCGACCTGTTCTGCCGTCAGGCCCGCGGACGCGTCCGCGCGAAGTTCAAGGGGCTGTGGCGCAACGAAGACGTGCCAACGTACCAGGTCGCGCAGCAGGTGCTCGAGGGGGAGCACCGGTGGCTCGAGAACGGGATAGTGACGTTGGGCGGATAGGCGGATCGGCGGATCGGCGGATGGACCCCCTGGGGAAACGGGCGGACGTCGATGGCGTCCGCTCGCGTTTTTCTGTGAGGCTCGGGCAACGATTCGGTGCCGGTAGCGACGGCTTGGCAGATTACCATGGGCGCGTGATGCCCTACGAACGGTTCCGGGCGTGGCGGGCATGCCATCAGTTGGCACTCGCCACCGACCGGGTCACCGAGTCGCTTCCGCAAGCCGAGCGGTATGGTCTCACTTCGCAGATGCGACGAGCCGCATTCTCAGCGGCGGCGAACATCGCCGAGGGCGCCGCGAAACGCGGCCGTGCGAAGTTCAGGGCGGTTCCTGGACATTTCCCTGGGTTCGCTCTCGGAGCTGTCATACGCCGGACTGCTGGCGAAGGACCTGAAGCTTCTCGACGAAGCCGCCTATCCCTCACGCCGCCTGGTGCGCGATCATGATGCTCTTCAGGCGCTCGGGGGTCTCGCCCGCCGCGTCGGCGTAGGGCTTGGGGTGGCCGCCCGGCTCGATCAGCACCGTGGGGCACACGAGCCGGTACTGGCGGGCGCGCACCCGCGCGGCTGCGGCTTCTGTCGCCACCGGCGTGGCGATCACGACTTCACGTGCACCGAGCTCTTCGGCCGCCTTGGCGGCGGCCAGCATCTTCCACGGGTAGACCATCTGGCCGTCTACGATCACGCACGTCTTGCCCTGGAGCTTCTTCACCGGCCGCTGCGTGCGGTAGAGGATGAGGTCCTGCTTCACCCGAGCCCGCGACTCGTCCATTGCCGACTGGAGCTTCTCGAACAGGCTCATGCCCGGCTGGAAGTCCGGGTCCATTTCGGCCGGTGCCGCTTCGGCCATCGCGCCGACGGGGGCCAGGTTCGAGCCCAGCCGGATGAACGCCGCGACGAGCACGTCGAACGTGGCCCCAATCGCCCTCGCGGCGTTGGCGGCGATCTCCACGCCCTCCGGCGTGATGCCGAGCAGGACGCACGCCAGGTACCCCTGGGCCGCCAGCTGCCGGCCCAGCTCGGCGCCTGCGGCGGCCTTGGAGGGAAAGAGGGGGGACGGCGTCGGCTGGGGCGGCACGGGAGGATAATACGAGGACGGCCGACGACGGCCAAGGACGGCCCCCCGGGTAAGTCTCGGCCGTCTCGGGCCGTCGTGGGCCGTCCTCGGCCGTCTTGGCATTATCTTTCCCCCCGGCTCGCACCCCAGGACCCCGCCGTGCCCAAGGACACGCTGTCGGTCACCGACAACCGCACTGGCCGGAGCTACGAGATCCCCATTCAGGACGGGGGGATTCGGGCCGCCGACCTGCGGCAGATCCGCACCGAGCGCGACGATTTCGGCCTGATGAGCTACGACCCGGCGTTCATGAACACCGCCGCGTGTCGCAGCGCCATCACCTACATCGACGGCGACCGCGGGATCCTGCGGTACGGCGGCTATCCCATCGAGCAGCTCGCCGAGCGCTCGAGCTTCCTCGAGACGGCCTACCTGCTGCTGCACGGCGAGCTCCCGTCCCGGCAGGCGCTCGAGGGGTGGACGTACAACGTCACGCACCACACGATCCTGCACGAGAACGTCAAGAAGTTCATGGATGGCTTCCGCTACGACGCCCACCCGATGGGCGTCTTCGTCAGCACGGTCGCCGCCCTCTCGACGTTCTATCCCGACGCCAAGCGCATCGAGGACGAGACGTCCCGGCGCAACCAGATCTTCCGGCTCATCGCCAAGATGCCGACCATCGCCGCCTTCGCCTACCGAC
>CAZVSO010000021.1:23094-23652 GCA_964629425.1 uncultured Gemmatimonadaceae bacterium | reverse complement strand
TCAACGACGATGTTTCGTTTCGCGTCCGGACCGGCGTCCAGCTCGAGCGATCCGCAGAGTGTCCGTCCGTGGATCGTCACCGTCTGCACAGGTGGTTTCTCGAGGTCGATGATCGCCTCGTACACCTTCTTCGCGGTGTCGCTGCGCGTGGAGATCCAGTAGCCCCCGAATGCGAAACATCCGACGGCGAGCAGGACCGCAAAGACGCCGATGGCAACATTCTTGAGAGCGTTGGCGAGAAGCGCGAACCCGATCGCGAGGAGGAGGAGAGGCCAAAACTTGAGCAGCCATGGCCAGACGCCCGCTGGGAGATGGCCGAGCGCCGCAGAGAACAAGAGTACGCCGACCCCAACCAGGGAGACGCCGAATATGAGCTTGCCAAAGTTCATGTTGCGGTAGCGGTATCACGGGAACCCTTATTTTGCAAGTGCACGGCCGGGGGCATCCATGCTATAATGGTTTCTGTTCGTCCCCCCGATTCATCCTTTTCCCTCGTGGTTCACCCCCCTGCGTGCCGGAGCATTCTTAAAGGTGGATCGATGCGGATTCGCGCCCGTT
>CAZVSO010000021.1:20558-23084 GCA_964629425.1 uncultured Gemmatimonadaceae bacterium | reverse complement strand
TTGCCGTCCTTCTCCCCGCGTCCTCCTTCGCGCAGTACATGTACCTCGATACGAACGGCGACGGAGTTCTGACGCCGGCCGACGCGGTAAGCTCCACGGGCCAGACGACCGTGGACGTCTGGCTCCGCACCGATACGAACCGCGACGGTTCCGCGGCGTCGTGCCCGACCGGGGATGGCGACCTCACGATCTTTCTTTACGAGTTCATTCTCCACGCGTCGAACGGGACTCTACGCTGGGGCGCCTTCGTCAACCACCAGCCGAACATGGGCTTCAGCATCGGCGCGGGCTCAAGCGCGACGGACTACCACAACGGCTTGGGGGGGGGAGCCAACCTTCCCCCGGGCACCTACCACCTCGCGAGCGTCTCGGTAGAAGTAGGGTCGGGAACGCCCGCCTTGTCGATCGTGGGAACAACTCCGATATCGGCGGCCCGGAAAAGCTGGATCAGGTCATCGTACATATAACTGTCGCCGCGCGGTGCGCATGAGCCGAAATGCTCCTTCGCGTCGATCCCGGCGACCACGAGCGGCAGTTGATGCGCGCAGTGCCCGGTCGCTCGCAAGCCCCGGCGATGGGCCTCCATGATGAGGCGCGCGTTGATGTCCCAGCGCCGGAACGTCCGCGTCTTGATGTGCTGCGCGCCGAAGACGTCGGCCAACGCGACGGCTCGCGCGGCGTGGCCCACATCCGCTTCCGGCTCGACGCCACGTCCCTGCTCGTCGTCGAACGGCCAGTCGCTGTAGAACTGAAAGCCGCCGTAGCCGACCCGGGGGCCCGGGAGCACTCCAGCCGCGATGGCATCCGCGTACGCGACAAGGGGAGCCATCGAGGACCCCTGGTCGCGCACCGTGGTGACACCGAAATACAGGAACCCGAGTAGCAGATCCGGCCGGTAATCGTGCGCGTGGAGATCCATGAGGCCGGGGATAGCGACGCGCCCTCCGGCGTCCAGGACCCGCTCCGCATTCAACGACAGCGTGCCCGCCGGAGCGATCCGCGCAATCCGGCCCCGCTGGACGAAAACGTCCCGGGGAGAGGTCGGGGGCCTGCCGGTTCCATCGATGATGCGGACGTTCCGGATCTCCATCGGTTCCGCCAGGGGCGGCGTGTACGAGAGGGGCCAGCCGAGCCGCCGCTCTCCGCCATCGGGCGAGCGCAGGCGCAGCCCTCCCTCGGAGATGAAGAGGAGAGTGCCGTCATGCGACGCGGAAGCGTACAGCGCCGGTTCACGACCCACCGGCTGCGGCTCGGCGAGCATCCCGGTGTGATCGAACGGCGCCTGCCACAGCCGGTCGTGACGGACGAACACGATCGTGTGTTGCTGTGTCCACTGCAGGAACAGCGGCGCATCGGGGAAGCGCGACACGGCGTGCCGGTCGCCCGATAGCGGTACAATCGTTGCGCGCCCTGGCTCCCGCAGACTGGCCCGCCCGGACACGAGCAGCCCGTCAGACTCCGGACTCCACTGGGGCGGGCTGGTCCAGTCCATGCCGATGGGTCCCAGGTTCCGCGTGTGCGCGGTATCCGCCACGTCGCGGGCGCGGGCGTCGACCACCCGCAGCTGCCCGTCATCCTGCTCATGCACGAACGCGAGATGGCGGCCATCGGGAGAATACGTGGGGAACACCTCGCGGCCGGGCAACGCGGTGATCCGGCGGGTTGCACCCGTCGTCAGATCCGTCGCGAACAGATCCTCCTGATCCACCGCGCCAGCGGCCCAGGCGACCTCCGCCCCGTCGGGCGACCACGCGAGGAAGCTCGCTTCATGAGGAACGTCAGCAACCGAGCGGGGAACCCCTCCCACCGGCATCACCCACAGCTTGCCGAGGGCGAGCACAGCGATCCGGCGTCCGTCCGGCGAGAGGGCCAGGCCCATGAAACCCCTCGCGACCTGCTTTTCACCGGGGCCAGGGAACCGGGCAGGCGGAAGCGCGCGCCGCGGACGGTCAAGCGTGAGCTCGGCAGTGAACGGGATTTCCGTCGGCCGGCCGCCGACCGCAGCGACCGTCCACAGGCGGCCGTCGGCCGAGTACACCAGCGCGGTGCCATGCGGGGTCCAGCGCATCCGTGTCGGCGTGAGGTCGGCGTGATTCGTCACGCGCGTCGGTGAGCCCGTGGCGACGTCCGAGCCAGAGATCTCCTGTACCCACACCTGCATCCTGCCGGCCGAGTCGGGGGCGAAATACGCCATGCGCCGGCCGTCCGCCGTGAACGTGGGAGCGAGCGCCCGTACCGTTTCCGCCATTACAGGCCGCGCCGGCCCACCAGCGACATCGACGATCCAGATACGGCCGCCCAGTGCCCCGTCCGCGCGGCTTGCAACGAACGCGATCCGTGCACCACCTCGCACCCAAGCCGGGTCGCGCACGTCCGGATCCGGCATACCCCGAACTGCAAGTTCGCGCATGGCCCCGGACCCAACATCGAGCAACACGATGTTGCTGCGCCACCGCCCGCCCCCGGTATCCGGCGGAAGGGCGCGCGCGAACGCGATGACATGGCCATCCGGAGACCAGGCGGCAC
>CAZVSO010000021.1:0-20548 GCA_964629425.1 uncultured Gemmatimonadaceae bacterium | reverse complement strand
CGGGATCCGGTAGCTGCGTGAGCTGGCGGGGGACACCAGAATCGAGGTCCAGCAACCACAGTCCCGTGCGACCGTTCCGCTCTCCGCGAAACACCACACGGCGGCCGTCCGGCGAGAAGGAAGGATCCAGATCTTCGGCCGTATCGCGCACCGCGTCCGTGATGGGGCGGGCGGCACCACCCTGCGCTGGAACCAGCCAGAGCTGACCCAGCAGGTCGAACACGATCGACCGCCCGTCCGGGGAAATGTCGAAGCCGAGTGCCGTGCCCTCGCTCACCCGGATGGCAATGGTCTCATGCGATGCACATGCGGAGGCCAGGAGGAGGGAGAACGGGAGGATCCTAAGTACCGGCCTGGAGCCCCGTCTCATCCTCGATCCGCTCAAACCGAACCAGCAGCGCTCGCCCATCGTCGCGTCGCTCCGCCGCAAACCGCCCCCGCAAGCGCCTCGGCTCCCACACCCCGGAGGAATGCTATGCCCGGCAGAGCTGGACGTCGGACCCGCTATCGCGGCGAGCGTTGCAGTTCAAAGTTAACGTTACGCTGCCGCGGCAAATGAGCCCTTCCCTAACACCGGGGGGGAGCATGCGGTTCGGCCAGACTGCAGCCGTCGAGGGGCTTTTCTGAGTCGCGGGCATGACTAGTACATCACGTTCACCCAGCCAGCCGAGTTGGAAACGAATGCTGTGCCCCCGTCGCGTGAGAAGATGATCCGCTTTGCACCTCCCCCTACGACGACGCTGTCAATGAGTGTCCTGGTTACCCGGTCAACGATTTTCACGTTGGGACCACCAGCAACGTACAAGCGGGAGCCATCCGGAGTTGCCGCGAGGCCATACCCACCCAGCCCTGCTACGTAGGCGACTCGGTTACCGGTGGCAAGGTCAAAAACGAAGAGCTCGTTGTTCTCCGTTACGTTGTATAGCTCGCCGCCATCAGGCGCCACGGCGGTTCCCTGCGATAACGAACCGGAGGGGAACAGCCGCGTCATTTTGACCGAATCCGCGCTGATCTCAACCACCTGGCCGTTGTCGAGACTGGCGTAAAGCAACGCAGCTGTCGGATGCCAGGAAAAGTGATTGGGCAGTCCCGGAACAAAGACGGAGTCGATGACTTGTTTCGTTGCGGTGCTGACGACGTATATCCATACGTGGGTCGTCGCGACGTAGACACGCTGGCCGTCCGGAGAAACGACAATGTCACGCGGATACCCCGCGATATGATCGCCGATGTAGGAGGCAACCGTGTTCGTGGCTGTGTTGACAACAGCTACCGTGTCCTGTGCCAGAGTCGCAACGTAGGCAAACCCACCAGGCGGATCGAAGGCAACAGCCCCACCTCCCACTAGGCCCGTGACTGAGGGTCCCAACTGGCGCGCGGGAAGATCGAGGCGCTGGAGTGGCCCGTTAGGCGCGAGGAGCGAAACGTAAACCACGGCGAGGGACGCGCCCACCCCCCATGCCGGGGCACCCGTCGGAAACGTATCAACGACGGTGCCCGTCGGCACTGCAAACTGACTAACGGTTACGGGCACGGTATCCTGAATCGACCCCACACTGTTGGCGTAGGTCGCGATCGCCGCGGTGACACCGGGAGGTCCCAAGGAATGCAGGAAGTCGCCCGGAACCAATTCGAGCATCGTAGCGGAAGTCGAACTGTACGAAACGACAGCGCCGGGAATCTCTTGGCCAAGACGGTCGAGGACTCGCGCTCGGAATGGGAAGTACCCGTATTGTCCGAGTATAGCGTTTGGTGGCAGCTTCGCGAAGGATGTGGGGACTGGCAGGATGTCAACAGGAACGTGGGCGTTCAAGGACGCTACCGAGACGAGAACGTCAGCCGCCCCGGTTGGACCCTGAGATGTGACGAGACCGCCTGGAGAGGCCGCAAGCAATTCCGGCGGAGTCGCTGCGAAGGTCGGCCTCAGGCCCAGGACCGTGTCGCCATCCTGGTCTAGCACTGTGACAGTAAGCTGCTGCGCGCCGAACTGCGGAAGCGTGATCGCCGCGGGCATCACCGTGATTGTCGTGGGCGTTCGAACAGGAGCTCCCGGCTCGTTGGCACATGCCAGCCCAAGCGAAGAGAGCAACAGAGCCTGCCGCGCGAGGGATAGAAGGACTCTCACTGATATGTCCCGATCACGCATGCCCGCCGATTCCGTTTGGCAATCAGTCGAAGTCGTGCATTCGGAAGCGCGTATCTGCAGGTTCGCATAGGATCCGCAAGCGGTGGCCGCCTTGTATATCGACTCTGCTCACACACGCGCTCAGCGATACCGGATTTCCCACACCCGCCATTCGCCAGCGCTGCGTTGATACACGATCTCGGCGAGCGGCGATGCCGAGGAAAACTTGTATGCAAACCCTGGTGCAGCCCTCTCGTAGACCCTGATTACCAGGTCGGCCGAACGTACCGTAGCCTGGTTTGCCAAGGCGTGCGCGACACTATTCGTACCCGCGTAGAGAAGCCGCGCGACCGCTGCAGCGGTATCCGCGACGTCGCGCCGGGCCGAGTTCTGGAACCGGTAGGCGGAGTCGCCCTGGAAGATCTCAAAGTCCGGCGTGAGACTTTCCAAGATCTGGTCCAGGTCGCGTGCGCTCAGACCGCTGGCGAATTGAGTGAGTGCTGGCACGGAATCGCGTGGATACTGGGGAAAGCCGTCGTAGCCAAGGATCTGGATGCTGAACAACCTACCAGTGGAGTCGATCTCCACCGAGTAATTCCGGTCAGTGAATTCAAGGACGTCAAGCTTGAGCTCTGGGTTTCGTTCGACGTGAGAAGGCTGCCCTAGCTGCCTGATGACGCGATCACGAGCGTCGCCCAAGCTGAGACCGACGAATCTGTGCATTTCGGTCCCTGAGTCGCCAGCGAGCTGGATCGAGATGGCGTAGTTCGGACGGGCGGCGGCGAACTTGAACACCATGTATGCATGGTGCGACCGATCAAGCAAGTAAACTCGATATGTCCACCCATCTGGGGTCTTCTGCTCTTGGAGCTGCTCGGCAAAGCTGCGTGCGATAGCGTCCGAATGCTGACCGAGGAGGAAGCCATTGAGTTCCCTTTGGCTCGGAGGCGATCCCTGAGCCTCGGCGCGGAACGCCGCAACGCTAGCAAGACAAAGGGCAGCTAGGAGCTCTGCAATCCTGGTCGTGGTCATCGCGTGTGCTGCCTAACTAGTCTTTAACTGCATTGGACGGCTCGGCCGGGAGGCGCCTTCGCAGCCTAAGACCGGCAGTACAGCACGAGGAAACACCACACCAAGTCGCTTCTGCGTCAAGAGTTCCACTCACCGGCAAACGCTGCACAGTATGCAGCCTAAACAGTTTAGCGCTGCGAAGCGGAGCGTCGTCGGAGGACCCGCACGCCCCGTGCTCCTACCGGGCACTCGTCGATATCCTGAACGTGTTGGAGATCCGCTGCTCGAGCGCAAGGGGGTCGCCGAAGGGATACCCGCGGTGATCGTACGAGCTGAGAACGCTATTCCAAACAAGGCGGTATTCGCCCGGGATGTCCGCCACCGCGAACTTGGGACCGCAATTGCTCAGGAATGAACAGTCAAGGACTCGCACGACGCCGCGATACTCGGCACCCGGCAAGACAACGATGGGAGGACTCAGGCATGCGTTGACAGCCGGAGTCCACGCGGCAACCCACGCAGGGCCAACGCGCTTCTCCAGGCGGAGCGACGTTGCCCCCTGGCAATTGACGATATAGGCCGGTGTGGCGTTGGGGTTCGTGAAGACAAATCCGATGGTCCCGTCATACCCGATCGCTGTGGCCGCCAGCACGTACGCCGAGGCATCGGTCTGAAACGCAGGATGCTGGGGCGAGCCCGGGTCGGAGCAGGCCAGAGACGCCAGCCATAGCAGCGTAACGCTCCTACTGTGCGGCCTCATCGTTCCCGTACCCGAAGGGAGATCGCAACTGAAGATAGCCTGTCCCTCACGCCCCCGTGCTCCCGAACCCCCCCGCCCCACGCGGGCTCGGCGGCAGCTCGGGCACCCGCACCAGGTGGATGTCTTCCACCCGCTGGAACACGAGCTGGGCGATGCGCATGCCGCGCGCCACCGTCACGGGCTCGGTACCCAGGTTGATCATCGGGATCATCAGCTCGCCGCGGTAGTCGGCGTCGATCGTGGCGGGAGCATTCGGCAGCGTGACGCCGTGCTTGAGGGCCAGGCCCGACCGCGGCCGCA
This sequence comes from uncultured Gemmatimonadaceae bacterium, assembly GCA_964629425.1. GTDB lineage: Bacteria > Gemmatimonadota > Gemmatimonadetes > Gemmatimonadales > GWC2-71-9 > CAZVSO01. The sequence continues at coordinate 16,352 of CAZVSO010000021.1, read as the reverse complement.
CCTGCGCTTCGTACCCGGCCGGAATCGCCAGCGCCAGCCCCGTGCGCACCAGGCGCCGCTCCAACGGGCCCAGCAGGAAATCGGGCTCGGCGCTGGCCACGTCGTAGCCCGCCGATCCCTCGGTCTGGCGAGTAGGCAACGGGAGCCCGTCGTGGTGCGGCAGGGTGAGGACCTGCACCACGACCGCCATCTACACGAGCGTCTGGGGATCCACCACTGGCAACCCGAACGCCTCACCCACGCCGGGATAGACAACCTTCCCGTCGATGATGTTGAGCCCCAGGAACAGCGCCCGATCGTCCTTACACGCCTGGCGCCAACCCAGTCGCGCGAGTCGCTTGGCGTAGGGGAACGTCGCGTTCGTGAGGGCGAGCGTAGAGGTCCGCGGCACGCCGCCCGGCATGTTAGCCACCGCGTAGTGAATGATGCCGTCCACCACGTAGGTCGGGGCCTCGTGCGTCGTGGGCCGGATCGTCTCGATGCAGCCGCCCTGGTCCACCGCCACGTCGACCACGACCGATCCCGGCTTCATGAGCTTGAGGTCGGCCCGCTTCACGAGATGGGGCGCCTTGGCGCCGGGCAGGAGCACCGCCCCGATCACGAGGTCGGCCTGCCGCAGCTGCTCGAGGATGTTGTGACGGTTGGAGTACAACAGATCGACGTTGGCGGGCAGCACGTCGGCGAGGTAACGCAGCCGCTCGAGCGACACGTCGAGCAGCGTGACCCGGGCCCCCAGTCCCGCCGCCATCTTGGCCGCATTGGTCCCCACCACCCCGCCCCCGATGATCAGCACCTCGCCGGGCAGCACCCCCGGCACGCCCCCCAGCAGGATCCCGCTGCCGCCGAACACCCTCTCCAGGTACTTCGCTCCCTCCTGCACCGCCATGCGGCCGGCGACCTCGCTCATCGGCGTGAGCAGCGGCAGCTCGCCTGTCACCAGCTGCACGGTCTCGTAGGCGATGGCGATCGCCCCGGAGCCGATCACGGCCCGCGTGAGCGACTCGGACGCGGCGAAATGGAAGTAGGTGAAGATGACCTGCCCCCGCCGCATGCGCGGCCACTCGGCCTCGATCGGCTCCTTCACCTTCACGATCATCTCGACCTTCGCCCACACCTCGTCCGCGCCGCCGACCAGCGTGGCCCCGGCGGCCGCGTACGCCTCGTCGGCGAACCCGGACCCCAGCCCCGCACCCCGCTCGACCAGCACCGTGTGCCCGTCGCCGACCAGCGACTCGGCGCCCGCCGGCACGAGGGCCACCCGGTGCTCGGCCGTCTTGATCTCTTTCGGCACGCCGACGATCATGGTCGTTCTCCCGGCTTCAGCTCGGTCCCAGCCACGTGACGGTCTGTCGCTCGGGGGCGAAGAACTCCGCCGCCACCGCTCCCACCTCGTCCGCCGTCAACGCCTCGACCGCCGCGAGCAGCCGGTCCACGCTGCGGAACGGCTCGTCGTACACCGCGACGCTCGCCAAACGATACATGCGGGCGGTCGGGCTCTCCAGGGACAGCACCAGCTGTCCCTGCGTCTGGCGCTTCGCCTCGGCCAGCGCCTCGCCGTGCAGGCCCTCGCGCGCCAGCTTGGCGTACTCCTCGCGGATCGCCTCCGCGGCCTGGCGCGCCGTCCGCGGCTGCGTGCCCACGTACACGCCCGACGCCCCCACCCCGCGGTGGAACGACGTGAACGCGTACACCGCGTACGCCAGCCCCAGCTCCTCGCGGATCCGCTGGAACAGCCGGCTCGACATCCCGCCGCCGAACACGTTCGACAGGACCATCAGCGCGTACTTCCGGGGATCGGAAAACGGCACCGTGTCGGTCCCGAACACGATGTGGGTCTGCGCCGTGTCCCGCTCGTGCCGGGCCTCGCTTCCCCGTACCGCCGGCGGCGCGGCCACGAGCGCCGGCGGCCCGCCCGCCGGCGCACCGTCGTCGAACCAGCCGTGCTCGCCCAGCAAGGCCAGCAAGCGCTCGTGATCGAGATTCCCGGCCGCCGCGATGGCGCAGTTGCGGGGCACGTACGCCCGGCCGTGGAGCGCCTGGAGGTCGTCGCGCGACAGGCTCCCGACCGTCTCGCGCGTTCCCAGGATCGCGAACCCGTAGGCGTGCGACGGCCACAGCGCGTGGGCCGCGAGGTCGAACACCAGGTCGTCGGGGGTGTCCTGGACGGTGTTGATCTCCTCGAGCACGACGTTGCGCTCGAGGGCGAGGTCGGAGTCCCGCAGCACGGGGCGCCGCACCAGGTCGGTCAGCACGTCCACCGCGCGGGGGAGGTCCGCGTCCAGCACGCGGGCCTGGAAGGCGGTGGCGTCGCGCGAGGTATAGGCGTCGAGGGAGCCCCCGTGCGCTTCCAGGGCCAGCGCGATCTCGCGCGCCGTGCGCCGCTCCGTGCCCTTGAACACCATGTGCTCGAGCAGGTGCGACACACCCATCTTGGGCCGCGGCTCGTGCGCGCTCGCGGTGCGCACCCATACGCCCAGCGCCGCCGAGCGGACGGCCGGCATCCGCTCCGACAGCACGGTCACCCCGCTGGGGGCCGTGGTCTGCTGGATGCCCGTCTCGAGCTGTACGGTCCGCACCGGCGGCGCCTACTTCTTCTCGAGCAGCGCCTTCCGGGACAGCCGCATGCGGCCCCGCTCGTCCACCTCCAGCAGCTTCACTCTGACGTGGTCGCCCCGCTTCACCACGTCCTCGGTGCGCTCCGTGCGACCGTGCTGCAGCTCGGAGATGTGGAGCAGCCCCTCGACGCCGGGCGTGATCTCGACGAAGGCGCCGAACGCCGTGGTGCTCTTCACCACCCCCTCGTACACCGACCCCACCTCGGGCTCTTGCACGATCGCGGCGATCATGTCGCGCGCCTTCTCGCCCCCGTCGCCCACCGCCGAGATGGTCACGAGACCGGTGTCGTCCACGTTGATTTGGGCGCCCGTCTGCTCCTGGATCGAGCGGATCACCTTGCCCTTGGGGCCGATGATCTCGCCGATCCGGTCGGGCTTGACCTGGATGGTGATGATGCGCGGCGCGTAGCGCGAGAGCTGCGAGCGCGGCTGCGGCATCGCCTGGTCCATGATGTCGAGGATGTGCAGCCGGGCACGGCGCGCCTTCTCCAGCGCCTCGCCGATGATTCCGAAATCGAGCCCCTGGATCTTGATGTCCATCTGGATCGAGGTCACGCCCTCCCGCGTTCCCGCGACCTTGAAGTCCATGTCCCCCAGATGGTCTTCCGCGCCCAGGATGTCGGTCAGCACTGCCACCCGGTCGCCCTCTTTGATGAGGCCCATCGCCACGCCCGCGCACGCCCCCTTCGCCGGGACCCCGGCGTCGAACAGCGCGAGCACACCGTGGCCATCGACGAGGAGCCGTTCGACTCGAGAATGTCGGAGACGATCCGGAGCGTGTAGGGGAATCCCGTGTACTCCGGCAGCACCTCCAGCAGCGCCCGCTCGGCGAGCGCCCCGTGCCCCACTTCGCGGCGCGACACGCCCCGGATCGGCTTCACTTCCCCGGTCGAGAACGGTGGGAAGTTGTAGTGCAGCATGAAGGACTTGGTGGTCTCCTGCGCCACGTCGATCGAGTCGATGCGCTGCTCGTCGCGCACGCTCCCCAGGGTCACCGAGACCAGCGCCTGGGTCTGGCCGCGGGTGAACAGCGCCGAGCCGTGCGCGCGCGGCAGCACCCCGACCTCGCAGGAGACCGGCCGCACCGTGTCGAGATCGCGACCGTCGATGCGCTCGCCCCGCGTGAGCACCTGGTCGCGCATCGTGCGGTACTCGATGTCCTCCAGCACCGTTCCCACGTCCTTCAGGTTGTCCGGGAACTCGGCCGCCAGCTGCCCCTGCACCGTCGACCGCAGTGCGGCCAGCGCCTGCGCCCGCTCCGTCTTCTCGGGCAGGTTCAGCGCCTCGGCCACCCTCGGCTCGGCGAGCGCCCGCACCCGGGCCACCAGCGGCGCCGGCGGCTCGACCTTCACCCACTCCATCTTGGGCTGCCGCATGTCCACCACCAGCTCGTCCGCGGCCCCGAGCAGCTCGCGGATCCCCCGCTGCGCGATCTCCAGGCCCTTGACCACCTGGGCCTCGCTCAGCTCGTCGGCCCCGCCCTCGACCATCACGATCGAGTCGCGCGACCCCGAGACGATCAGGTCGAGATCGGAGAACTCGCGCTGCTGGAAGGTCGGATTGAGAATCCACGCCCCGTCCACCCGGCCCACCCGCACCGCCGCGATCGGCCCGCCCCACGGCACCTTCGACAGCGTGAGCGCCGCCGACGCCGCCGTGACGCCCAGGACGTCCGCGTCATTCTCCTGGTCGGCCGACAGCACGTACACGAAGACCTGAACCTCGTTCTTGAATCCCTCCGGGAACAACGGGCGAATCGAGCGGTCGATCACCCGCGCCGAGGTGATTTCGTGGTCGGAGGGCCGGCCTTCGCGCTTCAAAAAGCCGCCGGGGATCTTGCCGGCGGCGTAGCTCTTCTCGCGGTATTCGACGGTCAGGGGGAAATAGGGGAGGTTGGCGATGTTGTTCGACACCGTCACCGCCGCCAGGACCACCGTTTCCCCGAACTGCAGCAGGCAGGCTCCCGCCGCCTGCTTGGCGAGCCGCCCGGCCTCCAGCCGCAGCGGCCGGCCCGCAAACTCACGCTCGACGTGCTTCACTATCACGCCTGTCTAGAGCAATAAGAGACCACGCCGGGCGCGCCGGTGCTCTGTCCGGTCCGCGCCCCGCGCGACACGTTCAACCGCACTAGTGGCGGAGGCCCAGCTCGCTGATGAGCTGCCGGTACCGTTCCAGGTCCGTGCGCTTCAGGTACTCCAGCAGCCGGCGGCGCGTGCTCACAAGCTTGAGCAGCCCCCGCTGGCCGTGGTAGTCCTTCGCGTGCAGCCGGAAGTGCTCGGTGAGACTGTTGATCCGCTCGGTGAGCAGCGCCACCTGCACCGGCGCGGAGCCGGTGTCGCGGTCGTGCAGTCCGTGTTTCCGGAGGGGTGTCGTCGTGTCGTGCATCATACCCAGTTTCCTAATCGCCGTTAGCACACTAAGTTACCCGCACAGGCACCCGATGTAAAGCCGCATCCGGACCAGGGAATGACGACACCCACAGCCACCGATCTCGTCGGCCGGACCCTCGGCCCCTACCACCTGGACCGTCTGCTCGGCCAGGGCGGATTCGCCTGGGTGTTCGCCGGCCGGGAGCCCGGGGGGGCCCCCGTCGCCATCAAGGTTCTCAAGCCACGGTACGCCGGCGACCCCCAGTTCGAAGCTCGCTTCCGCAACGAAAGCGAGACCGCCGCCCGGCTCCAACACCCCCACATCATCCGCATCCGCTCCGTGGCCAAAGCCGGCGACAACGTGTACTTCGTCATGGATCTGTGTGCCGACAGCCTCGGCGCGCGTCTGGCCCGCGACGGCGTCTTCCCCGAGCCCGATCTCGTCCGCATCGCCCAGGACATCGCCCAGGGCCTCGGCTTCGCCCACAGCCAGGGCGTGATTCACCGCGATCTCAAGCCGGACAACGTGCTCCTCCGGACCGACGGTCGCGCCGTGCTCACCGACTTCGGGATCGCCCGCGCCGCGTCCGGCTACGCCACGTCCACGGGCGTGAACATGACCATCGGGACGCCCCACTACCTCTCCCCCGAACAGGCGCAGGGACGGCAGCTCGATCACCGCGTGGACTTCTACGCCCTCGGCGTCACCCTCTTCAAGGCAGCCACGGGGGACGTGCCCTTCAGGTCGACTGATTGGTTCGAGCTCGCGCGCATGCACGTGGAGGAGCCACCGCCGTCGCTGCGCAAGAAGCGCCCCGAGGTTTCGAAGCGCTTCGAGCGCGTGGTGCTCAAGTGCCTCGCGAAACATCCGGACGATCGCTACCAGAATACCGCAGAGCTGCTCGGCGATCTCACCGACGTCGAGCTGCGCCAGCGGCCGACGGGGGACATCGGGCTCGCACCGGTGAGCACATCGGAGCAGGAGACCGTGTTCGCCGACGCGTCCCGCGGTACGTGGTGGCGCTACGTGGCGGCGCTCGCCGGCCTCACTGCGCTGGTGGCCCTGGTGGTGCGGCTGATGCGCTGAACAACCGCCGCAGCGCGCCGGCCATGCGGCGGAACCACGCTTCCCGCATCCCGCTTCCCGCTTCCCGCAGCGCTCCCGTCACCACCCGCCGCAGCTCGTCCTCGTACTCGCTCGGGAACGACCGCTCGGCCAGCCGAACGCTGAATCCGGGGGCTCCCTCGGTGCCCACGAGCTCCACCACACCCGGGGCCGCCCGCTCGATCAGGTCCATCAGCGGCCGCAGGGCCTCCCGCCTCCCGCCTCCCCTCTCCAGGTAGTACTCGGTCGCGACGACAGCGATCAGGCGGTCCGGCCCGACACGGCCCGCCAGGTACGCCTGCAGCACGTCCTCAACGCGGGAGGTTGCGGAGGACATCATTCGTCAGCGCCAGCGCCATGATGCCCAGCAGGACGATCATGCCGACCTGGCTGAGCCGGGTCCGGAGGGCGACCGAGAGAGGCTTGCCGCGCACCCCCTCGGCGATGAGGAACATGAGGTGGCCGCCGTCGAGCACCGGGATCGGCAGCAGGTTCAGCACGGCGAGACTCACCGAGAAGAACGCCATGAAGCGCAGGAACCAGTCGCCGCCCAGGCGGGCCGCCTGCCCCGACATCTGGGCGACGGCGATCGGACCTCCGATTTCCCGCAGCGGCACGGATCGCGTCACGAGCCCCTTGAGGATGCCCACCACCGCCGCCGTCGTCCCCAGAGTCTGATCGAGTCCCACCACCAGTGCCCGCCCCAGGCCCAGCCGCACGAACGTGGTGGGCGGGTCGTTCTGCACGCCGATCTGCCCGTACACCCGGGGGCCGTCGCCGGTCGTGTCCGACGCCGGACGCTCCTCGGGCACCACGGTGACGGGCACCACCTGGCCGTCGCGCCACACCTCGAGTCGCAGCGATCGGCCGGGACTCGCGCGGATGATGCGCACAGCCTCGCCCCAGGACCGCAGGGTATCGCCGTTGGCCCGCAGCAGCCGGTCGCGCGGCTTGATGCCGGCGCGCGCCGCCGGCTTCCCCGGCTCGACGAAGCCGATGGCGGGCGGAATCAGCGGCACGAGCGCCCGGGCGACCGCGTGGCGCAGGCTGTCCCCGTCGGCGGCGAGACGCACCACGACGGGCGCCGGCCGGCCTTCGATCTCGAAGCGGATCTCGGTCCCGGCGGCGACCACCCGGTCCAGCACTTCGTCCCACGAGGCGACTGCCGCGTCGTTGACCCGCGTGATCCGGTCGCCCTGAGCCAGGCCCCCGAGACCCTCGGCCCCCGCCGTGAGCGCCCCGACTTCGACGGAGTCGATCGTGGTCGTGGCCAGGCGAGGCGCTCCCTTGATCGCCAGGAGCCCGGCATAGAGCACGTAGGCCAGGATGAGGTTCATCGTCACGCCGGCGATGATGACGAGGATCCGGGCCCACAGCGGCTTGCGGTCGAACGCGCGCGCCGGGTCGATCTCCACGCCGCTGCTGCCGCCCTCGACCGCCTCGCTGACCGGCTCGTCCTCCATACCGGCCATCTTCACGTAGCCGCCCAGCGGGATCCAGCATATCCAGTATTCAGTCTCGCCGCGCCGCCAGCTCACGAGCGGCCGGCCGAAGCCGAGCGAGAATCGCAGCACCTGGATCCCGACGGCCTTGGCAACCAGGAAATGCCCGGCCTCGTGGACGAAGATGAGGACGCCCAGCACCACCAACGCCGCGCCCACGTAGAGCCCGATCGTTCCTAGCACACCGCCTCCCGCGCGAGCCGCCGCGCCTCGGCGTCGGCGGCCAGCACCGCTTCGAGCGAGCCGGCATCGCTCCGCCCATGGCGCTCGAGCACCAGCTCCACGATCTGCGCGATCCGGCCGAAGCGGATCCGGCCCGAGAGAAACTCCGCCACGGCCACCTCGTTCGCCGCGTTGAACGCCGCCGGCGCCGTCCCACCCGCCTGCGCGGCCGCGCGCCCCGCCGCGTACGCCCGGAACACGTCGGTGCGCACCGGCTCGAACGACAAGCTCCCGGCGGCCACGGGGTCGAACCGCCGCACGCCGGCGTCGCGCGCCCGCTCGGGATGCGTCAGCGCGTACAGGATGGGCAGCTCCATCGTGGGGAACCCGACCTGTGCCAGCACCGCGCCGTCCACGAACTCGACGAAGGCATGCACCACCGACTGGGGATGGACCACCACCTCGACGGCGTCATAGGGGAAGCCGAACAGGAAGTGCGCTTCGATCACCTCCAACGCCTTGTTCACCAGGGTCGCTGAGTCCACCGTGATCTTGCGCCCCATCCGCCAGGTCGGGTGCTGCAGCGCCTCCTCCACGGTGGCCCCGGCCACCCGCTCGGCCGGCCAGGTGCGAAACGGCCCGCCCGACGCCGTCAGGATCAGCCGCGCTACGTCCGCCGGGCGCCGCCCCGTGATGCACTGCAGCACGGCGCTGTGCTCGGAGTCCACCGGGACGATCTCGCCGCCACCCTCGCGGGCTGCCCGCGTGACGAGCTCGCCCGCCATCACCAGGCTTTCCTTGTTCGCGAGGGCGACGCGCTTCCCGGCGCGCAGCGCGGCGATGGTCGCTTCCAGCCCGGCAGCGCCCACGATGCCGTTGACGACGATCTGGGCCTCCGGGTGGGTCGCCGCCTCCACCAGACACGCGGTACCCTTCCCCCGTCCCCCGTCCCCCGTCCCCCCCTCGTCTCCCTTCCCCGAATTCACGAGCCCCACATAGCTCGGGTGCCACTCCGCCGCCTGGCGCTCCAGCAGCTCCGCGTTCGAGTGCGCCGTCAGGGCCACGATGTGAAACCGGTCGCGCTGCCGCGCCACCACCTGGAGGGTGGAGCAGCCGATGGACCCGGTAGAGCCGAGCACGGCGACGCCGACGGTCATATGACGCCGTACAGCAGGAGCAGGGCGGCCGTGGCCGGGATGACGAAGTAGAGGGAGTCCAGCCGGTCGAGCACGCCACCATGCCCGGGGATCAGGTCCGACGAGTCCTTCACCCCCGCCTCGCGCTTGAGCAGCGACTCCGCGACATCCCCCACCTGCCCGAAGACACCGATGACGAGACCGAGGCCGAGGAGCTGCCAGACGTCGAAGCGCCATCCGATGCGGTTCAGCACGAGGATGCCGAACACGACGGCGAAGACCAGGGCTCCGGCGAGGCCCCCCACGGCGCCGGCCCACGTCTTCCTGGGCGACAGGACCGGCGCCATCTTGGGCCCTCCGAACTGCGAGCCGGCGGAATATGCCGCCGTGTCACAGATCCAGGTCAGCACCAGGGGAAACAGCGCGAGGAGGAGGTAGGCCAGGGGCTGCCACTCGCTGTTCGCACCGTGGCGGATGGCGATGAGGAACGCGAGCGGCGCCGACGCGTAAAGGGTTCCGAAGACCGTCACGGAGACCGCCGGCAGCGGCCGCCGTTTGGGACCTCGCTGGTACATCGCCGCGACGAGCAGCGCCAGCAGCCACAACACGCCGGCGTACCACGCCACAGCGCCCCACGACTGCTCCGCCCGGTGCGCGGCGTAGGTCGCGAGCGGAATCGCGGCGGCGCTGGCGTACCCCAGCTCGGCCAGCGGCTCGATCCCCTGCTTGCGGGCGAGATCGAACACCTCGCGGGTGCCCAGCACGCCGAGTGCCGCGAGGGTCGCCGCCAGCGGCCAGCTCCCGAGCCACAGGATGCCGACCGCCGCCGGAATGAGCACAGCGGCCATGCCGATGCGCGTGGTGAGGTTGCTCGCCATCAGGCGGTGACTCGACCGAACCGCCGCTCGCGCCGCTGGTAGTCGCGGATCGCCTCGAACAGCACGCTGCGGGTGAAGTCGGGCCACAGGACCGGCGTGACGTACAGCTCGGTGTAAGCGAGCTGCCACAGCAGGAAGTTCGACAAACGGAACTCGCCGGACGTCCGGATCAGCATGTCGGGGTCGCCCCAGGGAGCGGTGTAGAGCTTCGCGGCGACGGACGCCTCGTCGACATCCTCGAGCCGCTTCGTGCCGCGGAGGACTTCCTCGGCGAGCAGCCGCGCGGCGCGCGCCAGCTCGGCCCGGGCGGAGTACGAGATGCACAGGTTGACCGCCAGCCGGGTGCCGCCCAGGGTACGGCGTTCCAGGTCGGTCACGGCCGCCCGCGCCCCCGCGCCCAGCCGGGCGCGCTCTCCCAGGACCGTGACCCGGACGCCCTGGCGCTCCAGCTCATCGCCCTCGCGCGCGATGTACTCCTCGAGCAGCTCCATCAGCGCGCCGATCTCGCTCGCCGGGCGCTGCCAGTTCTCGTCCGAGAACGCGAACAGCGTCAGCACCTCGACCCCGGCGGCGATGGCCCCCTCGACCGCCTCCCGCACCGCCCGCATGCCGGCTCGGTGCCCCAGCGGGCGCGGAAGCTTGTGGCCCCGGGCCCAGCGGCCGTTGCCGTCCATGATGACCGCCACGTGGCGCGGGATGGCGCCGTTGAGCCGCAGCTCGGTCAGGAGATCGTCGGCCACCTCACACTTCCATGATCTCGGCTTCTTTCGCCTTGACCGCGTCGTCGACCAGCCGGATGTGGCCGTCGTGCAGCTTCTGCATGTCCTTCTCCGTGTGCTTCTTGTCGTCGTCGGCGACGTGCTCGGTCTTCTTGATCTTCGCGATCGCGTCGGTGCGCGCGTGGCGGACGGCCACACGACCCTCCTCGGCGAGCTTGTGGACGATCTTGACCAGCTCCCGACGCCGCTCTTCGGTCAGCGCCGGCAGGGGCACGCGGATGAGGTTGCCGTCGCTCGACGGCGTGAGCCCCAGATCCGACGTCAGGATCGCCTTCTCGATCGCCTTGATCAAGCTCTTGTCCCACGGCTGCACCGTCAGGAGCCTGGGCTCCGGCGCCGCCACGCTCGCCACCTGCGTGAGCGCCATCTCGTTGCCGTAGGCCTCGACCCGCACCAGATCGAGGAGCGCGGTCGTCGCTTTGCCGCTCCGCACCGTCCCGAGCTCGCGCTTGACGGCCTCGACCGTCTTGTCCATCAGCTGCTTCGCGTGCTTGACGTGGTCCGCAAGGGTCATTGGACGATGGTGCCGACGCGCTCGCCGGCCAGCACCCTGGCCGTCGCGCCGGGCTGGTTGATGTTGAACACCACGATGGGAAGGTGGTTTTCCTTGCACAGGCCGAAGGCGTTCGCGTCCATCACACCGTAGCCCTGGACGAGGGCGTCCTGAAAGGACAGCTGGGCCAGCAGCCGGGCGTTGGGGTCCTTGCGTGGATCGGCCGTGTACACCCCGTCCACGTTGGTCGCTTTCATCAGGACCTGGGCATCGATCTCCAGCGCCCGGAGGACGGCGGCCGTGTCGGTCGAGAAGTAGGGATTCCCGGTGCCGCCCGCGAAGATGACCATCCGACCCTTCTCCAGATGGCGCACCGCCCGCCGCCGGATGTAGGGCTCCGCCAGCTCCTCCATGCGGATGGCCGTCATCACCCGCGTGTCCAGGCCCTTCTTCTCCAGGATGTGCTGCAACGCCAGGGCGTTGATGACGGTGGCCAGCATCCCCATGTAGTCGGCCGAGACCCGGTCCATGCCCTGCTGGCTGGCCGTCGTGCCGCGCAGGATGTTCCCTCCGCCCACGACCAGCCCGAGCTGGGCGCCCATCGCCGCCACCGACTTGATCTCGTCGCTCAGCCGGTCGATGACGCCGAAGTCGATCCCCGAGCCGCCGGTGCGGGTGCCGGCGAACGCCTCTCCCGAGATCTTGAGCAGGGCCCGCGAGTAGGCGACCTTCGCCGCCACTCAGCCACCTCCCAGCTCGAACCGCACGAACCGCCGCACCACGACGTTCTCCCCCGTCTTGGCGGCGAGCTCCCGCACCAGCGCCCCGACGGTCATCGCGTCGTTCTTGACGAACTTCTGCTCCAAGAGCACGCTCTCCTCGAAGAACTTCTGGAGCCGTCCCTGCACGATCTTGTCCTTCACCGCGTCGGGCTTCTTTTCGTCCGCCAGCTGCGCCGCGTAGATGCGCCGTTCGCGCTCCACGACCTCCGGGGGGAGATCCTCGATGCGCACGACGAGGGGCCGGGCCGACGTCACGTGGAGGGCCAGGTCCCTGGCCAGCTGGCGGAACTCCTCATTGCGGGCCACGAAGTCGGTCTCGCAGTTCAGCTCGACCAAGGTGGCGACCCGCCCGTTGAAATGCAGGTAGACCTCGATCGCGCCTTCCGCCGCCGCGCGTGCCGCCCGCTTGTCCGCCTTGGCCGCGAACCGGACCCGCAGGATCTCCTCCGCCTTGGCCATGTCGCCCCCCGCTTCCTCGAGGGCGCGCTTGCAGTCCATCATGCCGGCGCCGGTCCGCGCCCGGAGTCCCTGTACCATCTTCGCACTGATCTCGTTCGCCATTGCGCGCATTCTGCTCCTCGTGAAAACGCCGCCCTCGCGCCAGAACGCTCCAGGGCGGCGACTGATCGATCGTCGGCGCGAACCGCGCGGCTACGCGTCGCCGCCGGACGATGTCGCCGGTGCCTGAGGCTCCTCCGTCTTGATCCGCGCGGCGATCGCCTCCGGCTTGGGACGGCGCTTCCGCCGCGTGGGCCGCGGCCGGCGATCGCCCTCGGCCTCGGCCTCGACCCCGGTCTCGGTGGAATACGTCGCCCCTTCGCCCTCTTCCGCCGTACCGCGCAGCGGCACCTGCTGCCGTGCCTCGAGCACGGTGTCGGCCACCGCGGCCGCGATGAGCGAGACCGCCCGGATCGCGTCGTCGTTCCCCGGGATCGGCACTGTAATGACGTCGGGGTCGGCATTGGTGTCCACGATCGCGACCACCGGGAGGCCCAGCTTGTTCGCTTCCGCGACCGCGATCCGCTCCTTCTTGGCGTCCACCACGAACAGCACCCCCGGCAGGCGCGCCATCTGCTTGATCCCCGAGAGGTACTTGTCGAGCTTGAGGCGCTCGCGCTCGAGGAGGAGCTGCTCCTTTTTGGTGTAGTGCTCGAACTCGCCCTCAGCCACCCCCTGCTCCAGCTCCTTGAGCCGCTTGATCTGCTTCTTCATCGTCTGGTAGTTGGTCAGCGTACCGCCCAGCCACCGCTCCGTCACCCAGAACCCGCCGGCGCGCTGGGCCTCCGTCTGGATGATCGCCTTGAGCTGTTTCTTGGTGCAAACGAACAGCACACTCTCGCCCTTCAACACGACGCCGCGCAGCAGCTCCTGCGCCAGCCCGAGCTGCCGCAGGGTCTTCTGCAAGTCGATGATGTAGATGCCGCTGCGCTCGGCGAAGATGAAGCGCCGCATCTTGGGGTTCCAGCGGCGCGTCTGATGGCCGAAATGGACACCCGCTTCCAGCAGGTCCTGCAACTGAGGCTGCGTCATGCACTCCCTTCCCGGGTTGTTTCCGCCGCCGCCGTCGTTTCCCGGGCCACCTCACCGCTCGCGGCGAGGACCCAGCGCGGGATCGGGCGACGTGTGTGTTTCAGCCGTCAGCCGTCAGCGAGCTGATCGCTGTCGGCTGAGCGCTGATGGCTTCCTTACCGCTTGCTGAACTGGAACCGCTTCCGCGCGCCGGCCTGGCCCGGCTTCTTGCGCTCCACCACCCGCGGGTCGCGGGTGAGCAGGCCCTGCTCGCGCAGCTTCTTGCGGTGTCGGTCGTCGGCCTTGATCAGCGCTCGTGCGATCGCCAGCCGCAGGGCCCCCGCCTGGCCCGTCACCCCCCCGCCCGCGCAGATCGCCCGCACGTCGAACGCGTCCAGCGTGGCCGTCGCGGTGAAGGGCTGCTGGATGTGCGACACGAGCGAGCCGCGCGGGAAATAGTCGCCCAACGTCCGGCCGTTGATGTTCCACTTCCCCGCGCCCGGCGTGAGATAGACGCGCGCCACGCCGACCTTGCGTCGCCCCACGGCGTGCCACCGCAGCTCCGGCGTGATCGTCGTCATGCGGTCTCCCCGAGCCGGAGCGGCTGCGGCTGCTGGGCCGCGTGCGGATGCTCCGGCCCGGCGTACACCTTCAGCATCTGCTTCACGTGCTGGCGGGACAACGTCGTCTTCGGCAGCATCCCCCACACCGCGCGCTCGATCACGCGCTCCGGGTGCTTCGAGAGCACCACGCGGATCGGCGTGAATCTCTCGTGGCCCATGTACCCCGTGTGCCGGAAGTAGCGTTTCTGGTCGAGCTTGCGGCCCGTGAGCCGCACCCGTTCGGCATTCACCACGATCACGGCGTCGCCGCCGTTGACGTGCGGCGTGAACGTCGGTTTGTGCTTCCCGCGCAGGATCTGGGCGACGCGGCTGGCGAGGCGGCCCAGCGGCTGCCCGGCCGCGTCCACCAGGTACCAGCGACGCTCAATCTCGTGCGGCTTCAGCGTATAGGTCTTCATTCCTCGCGCCTGAATCACGACAGACTTGAAGCTTACCAACGCGCTAACCGTCTGTCAACTAGACGGTTCCGGGCTCGCGAGCGTGACGAGCGGCGTCCCCTTCTCCACCGCCTGACCCACCCGCACGTGCACCCGTTCCACTCGGCCGGCGTGCGGCGCACGGAGCTCGTTTTCCATTTTCATCGCTTCCACGACCACCAGGCCCGCCCCGCTCTCCACCCCCTGCCCCTCGGCCACCTCGATCCGCACGACCAGGCCCGGCATCGGCGCCCGCACGGTGCCCGCCCGGGGGGCCACCGCCTTCGTCCCGGTCAACGCCCGGATCTGGCCCGTCCGCTCGTCCACCGCCTCGACCTCGAACCGCTCGCCCCCGACGCCGAGGGCCCAGCGCCCCCCGTCGAGCGGCTCGACCGCCACCGTCCACGATTCGCCCGCCAGGAGCAGATGCACCAGCGGCGTTCCCGGCACCGCCGCGAGATGCGAGTCGCAGCGGTGGCCGTCCACCGTCACCCGTCCGCCGTCCACCACCACCTCGAACCTGCGGCCCCCGGCCCGCACGTCGTACTTCACGCCGCCTCCAGCACCGCGACGGTCTCTACCTGCGCGGTCTGAGGGAACAGGTCGAAGGCCCGGATCCCGACCAAGCGGTAGGCGACGTTCAGCCGCCGCAGATCGCGCGCCAGTGTGGCGGGATCGCTCGACAGGTACACGAGGCGCGGCACCGGCTGTCCCGTGAGTCGCAGCGTCACGTTCCAGTGCAGGCCGGCCCGCGGCGGGTTGACGACGACCGCGCGAGGCTCGGGCAGGAGCGTGAGAAGCTCTTCGGCGCGACCCGCGACAAACCGCACGGGCGGATCCAGCGGCCGGGTGCGCGCCCACGCGATCGCCTGCTCGTCGGCGTCCACGCTGACCACGCTCGCGCCGCGCGCGGCCAGGAGCGCCGCGGTGTCGCCGATACCGCCGTACAGGTCCCACACGACCTGGCCATGCACGTCGCCCAGCCGGTCCACGGCCCAGGACCGCGCCAGGGCGCTCATCTCGGGGTTGACCTGCTCGAAGCCCATGGCCGGAAACCCGGTGGCCGGCCCGGCGACCACCCGGGCGGCCCCGTCCACTGGCTGCCACCAGCAGGTGACGGGCCCCCCGTCGCCGTGGGGGAGCGCGTCGCGGAGCGCGCCGGCCGACAGCCAGGGCTCGCCCGGGGATTCGGCGATGACGTGACGGCGACCCTCCCGATCGAGCCGCAGCGTGAGCCGGGTCAGCCGCTCCGGCAAGAGGCCGAGACGCTGGCGCACGTCGCGCCACAGCGCCATGAGTCGCGGGTCGGCGATGTGGCAGTCCGCCAGCGGGAAGACCGCCGTTGCACGGTCGTAGGGATGCAGCCCCACGGTGCGCTCGGCTGTCCCACCGCCCGGGCGCCGCGCCGCGAGCGTGATCGTGGTCCGGTAGCGCCATTGGGCCACGGCCGCCACGATGTCCGGGTCGGCCGCCTCGAGCGCGCCGATGCGTCGCAGCGCGTCGCCCACGATGCGCCGCTTGGCCGCGAGCTGGGCCTCGTAGCCCAGGTGTTGCAGCTGGCATCCGGCGCAGCGGTTCCCCGCATAGTGCGGGCACGGCGGCGTCGCGCGGGCGCCCTCGGCAGCCACGATGGCGTCCGGCTCGGCGCGCGCGTAGTGCTTGTGGAGCCTGAGGGCGCGGAGGCGCACCTGCTCGCCGGGAGCGGTGCGGGGCACGAACACGGCCCGCCCGTCGGCGAGGCGACCCACCCCGTCCCCGCCTGCGGCGATCGCCGCGATCGTCACGACCTCCGCCGCGCTCTCGTCCATTCCCGCAACCCTTCCCGCCGTCCGGCCGCAATCCAGGGCGAGGCGCCCGTGGCGGCGCGCGCGGCGGGCGCCGCCGCGCCGGCGATCCGCCGCTCCTCGGCCAGTATGGCCCCCGTGGCGGCCACGGCCCGCAGCAGCTCCGGCGGGGGCGGCGCCTCAAGCAGGGCGCGGCCGA
>CAZVSO010000020.1:15199-23873 GCA_964629425.1 uncultured Gemmatimonadaceae bacterium | reverse complement strand
GGCCTCAAGGAGAAATACGAGATCCACCATGGCGTGCGCATCACCGACAACGCGCTGGTGGCGGCGGCGACGCTCTCCGATCGATACATCGGCGACCGCTTCCTGCCCGACAAGGCGATCGACCTGGTGGACGAGGCGGCCAGCCGGCTGCGCATCGAGATCGACTCGCTGCCGCAGGAGATCGACGAGGTCGAGCGCAAGATCGTCCAGCACGAGATCGAGCTGGCGGCGCTGGCCAAGGAAAAAGACTCGGCGTCCAAGGAGCGGCGCGAGCGCGTCCAGCAGGAGCTGGCCGAGCTGCGCGACCGCTCGAGCGTCATGAAGGCGCAGTGGCAGGCGGAGAAGGAAGCCATCGCGGGTCTCCGGGCCAACAAGGCGCAGCTCGAGCAGCTCCGCACGGAGGCGGAGCAGGCCACGCGGCGTGGCGATCTCCAGAAAGCCGCCGAGATCACCTACGGGCGCCAACCCGCGCTCGAGCGCGAGATCGCCGAGGCGGAAAAGCGGTTGCACGAGATTCAGAAGAAGGGCAAGTATCTCAAGGAAGAGGTGGACGCCGAGGACATCGCCGAGATCGTGGCCAAGTGGACCGGGATCCCGGTGACCAGGATGCTGGAGTCGGAGCGCGAGCGCCTGACCAGGCTCGAGGAGGAGCTGGGCCGACGCGTGATCGGCCAGCCCGAGGCGCTGGCCGCGGTGGCGCACGCCGTACGGCGCGCGCGGGCGGGACTCCAGGATCCCGACCGCCCGGTCGGCTCCTTCATCTTCCTTGGCCCCACGGGCGTCGGGAAAACCGAGACGGCCAGAGCGCTCGCGGAGTTCCTGTTCGACGACGAGCACGCCATGGTGCGGCTCGATATGTCGGAGTACATGGAGAAGCATGCCGTCGCGCGGATGATCGGCGCGCCGCCCGGGTACGTGGGCTACGAGGAGGGCGGGCAGCTCACCGAGGCGGTGCGGCGCCGGCCCTACGCCGTCGTGCTGTTCGACGAGATCGAGAAAGCGCACCCCGACGTCTTCAACGTCCTGCTCCAGATCCTGGACGACGGACGACTCACCGACTCCCAGGGCCGCACCGTGGACTTCCGCAACGCCGTGCTGATCATGACGTCGAACATCGGATCGCACTACATCCTGGAGCACGGAACCACGAACTGGGAGCAGGTGGAGACCAAGGTGCTGGAGCTCATGCGCCAGCACTTCCGGCCGGAGTTTCTGAACCGGGTGGACGACGTCATCATCTTCCGGCCGCTCGGCACCGACGAGATCGCGCGGATCGTGGATCTACAGCTTGAGCGGGTGCAGCAGCTGCTCGCGGCGAAGAAGCTCAGCCTCGAGGTGACCCCGGCGGCGAAGCGGCTGCTCGTGGCCGACGGCTACGACCCCGTGTACGGCGCGCGGCCCCTGAAGCGGGCGATCCAGCGGCTGGTGCAGAACCCGCTGGCCCTGGCGGTGCTGCAGGGCGAGTACCAGGAGGGTGACCGCGTGCGGGTGGACCGGGTCAAGAGCGGCGCCTCACTCGTCTTCGAGCGGGTGCCGGCGAGCGGAGCCCAGCAGCCCGCCCGCGCCTAGGCCGCCTCGTTACCGCGCCTCGCAGCTCACCCGCCGCATCGGGAAGTCCACCCCCCGCGGGCCCTGTGGCGTGGTGCCTTCGATGCGCGCGAGCAGCGAATCCGCGCCGCGGCGCGCGTAGCTGATGCGCTGCGGGAAGTCGTGCGCCGGGTTCTCGACGGTGAAGCCGCTGTCGCTGACGGTGGCCTGGGTGAACTCGGCTTCCGGCTGGCCGGACGGCCGAGCGGTGTAAACCAGACGCCCATCACGCACGGACAGGCGCACCTGCTCCCATTCCCGCACCGTCCCGCCCACCACGGTGCGACTCGCCCCGAGCATCAGACCGCCCGCCGGCGGCATCCACATCTCGAGGGTCACGCGCGTTCCGCGCCGCAGCTCCCAGCAGCCGGCGAGCCAGCGCACTCGATCGAGTCCGTCGTCCTGGCGCGACGGCCCACCGACGATGACTGCCGCCGCGAGCGTCGCGAGTCCCATCCGGATCATCCGTCAAGGTCTCGGGGTCGGCCGGCTTGGGCAAGGGTCCACCCGGCGGTACATTCTCGAGGCATGAGCGTTCCGAACCGCACCGCTCCATCCACCGCCGATGGCCGGGGGATCGCCGCCGCGCTGCGCGAGGCCGAGCGGGCGGCGCAGCTGGACGAGGTACCCGTCGGGGCCGTGATCGTGTGCGACGACGCGGTCGTCGCCCGAGCGCACAACGAGACCGTGACGCGCCACGATCCCACCGCGCACGCCGAGCTCCTCGTGCTCCAGCAGGCGCTCGCCGCGCTCGCCGCCGACCGCCTCACCGACTGCACCCTCTACGTCACCCTCGAGCCCTGTGCCCAGTGCGCCGGAGCGATCGTGCTGAGCAAGGTCGGACGCCTCGTGTTCGGGGCGTACGATCCCAAGGCGGGGATGTGCGGCAGCGTGGGTGACCTGGTGCGGCACCCCCGGCTGAACCACCAGGTGGAAGTGGTCGGGGGAGTGCACGAGGAAGAGTGCGCTCAACTGCTCGCCACCTTCTTCCAGGCTAGGCGGTGATCGGCAGGCGCCGCCTTGGGCAGCGCGCGCCCCTCCGCTATGCACCAGACCCCTCCACGCCTGCTGCCCCGCACCAGAACCGAGCCTTGCCGGGCGTCCACTTCCTGGGACCCTGAATCGGGTGTGCTGGAGACTGCTTTTACGTACCCACAACGGCCCACAGCGTCTTCAGCCAGCCTACGCGAACGGATCGACCAGACGGTGGGCATTCAGCCCCAACGGTACCGGGTCGTCCTGGGCGACGTCGATATCCTGTTGCAAGAGAAGGATCGTCTCGAATCCATCCAAGTGCGAACGCAACCTGCGGAGTGGGAGGAAGTCAGTCTGGCCAGGGTCCCTGCTGGCGCCACCGACGTCTGGATCGAGTTTCGAGTGGACTACGACAGGAACCAGATTGCATCTCTGCATCTCCCGGTGAGGATCCTCTGGGACGAAAACAGCTTCCAGCTAGCCTTTCGATTCCCGTGCAGAGGCTCTGTGTCGTACTCCCTGGCCGTGGCCGACACGGTCGCCGTGGGGTTGGACGACGATTTCGTCTTGTGCGAGTTGCGCTTCCGCGATGTACGGGTACCAGCGACTTCGTGACAACCGACGGCGGCAGCTGCGCGTGCACCAGCGGGAGAGGCGGACCGCGGTCCGCCCCCTCCGAAGCCGAATGCGGCGAGCTGCTGGCGGCGTTCTTCAGGGCGAAGCGCTGACGAGCTCCGACCGCCTACGCCCGCTGGCGAGCCGCCGCGCCCAACGAGCGCATCGCCGCCTCGAGCTGCTGGTCCGAGAGATACGGGGCCGGGCCGAGCCGCAGCACGTCCCCGCGAAAGTCGCACAGCACGCCCCGCCCGCGCAGCCGGCCGCAGAGATCGCCCGCTCCCGGCGAGCGGAGGGCCAGAAAGCCCCCGAGGGACGTGAGCGGCACCGAGCGATCGCGCGTGATGACCCGGGGGTCGGTGTCCAGGTCGTCAAACAGGCGGGCCAAGAGGCCCACCTGATGCTGGCTCACCTCACGCAGCCGCTGGGGCGTGAGGCCCTGCTCTTCGAAGAAGGCGAACACCTCGGCGGCGCGGTAGTGACTCGTGGGATCGTAGGTCGCGCCCGCGAACCGCGCCGGCCCCCGGCCATAGGCCACGGTGCCCGCCGGGCCGGACTCGGCCAGCGCGTCGAACTCGCTGTACCACCCGGTGATCACCGGCCGCATCGCGCAGTCCCTGGGGAGCCGCAGGAAGCAGTTCCCCTCGCACAGCTGGCAATACTTGTAGCCCCCGCCCACTACGAACGCACCGTCGAGCCCCTCCCGCCGCAGCGACATCGGGACCACGTTCAGCGCGTGATAGGCGTCCACCAGCAGCTCGGCACCGGCGCCGCGCGCGGAGGCCGCCACGTCGCCCAGGCCCGGGACGATGTGCGCGTTCTCGTACATCACGGTCGAGACCAGCGCCGCGGCCGTGCGGTCGTCGAGCTCCCGGCACAGGCGCTCGGCGATGGTCCCGGCCGGCTCGGCCGCGACCCGCACGACGTCGATCCCCTCCTCGACCAACCGGTCGAGCTGGCGGCGAATCGTGTGGAACTCGCCGTCCGTGGTGACGAGCCGGGGACGCTGCCGGAGGGGTAGGGCGGACAGGAACCGCGCGACCAGCTCGTGGGTGCTCGCGCCAAGCGCGATGTCCCCGGCCGGATCGTCGAGCAGCCGCGCGAACCCGCGGCGCACCGCGTCGGCCTGGGCGAACGCGCGCTCCCACTTGTCGTCCACGTGCTCGGCGGCGTCGAGCCACGCCTGCTGCTGGCCCTGGAAGCCGCGATCGGGCCACGCCTGATGCGAATGGCCGGTGAGGAGCAGCCGGTCGGCGACGCGGAACCGGCTGTAGTGCGGCGCCAGCGCGTTGGGGGTCGCGTACAGGGCGTGCGGTACGATCATCCGGTCTCCGGTCTCCGGCCTCCGGTCCGCGGCTGAAGCCGCGACTCGGCGCTCCCGCTGAAGCGGCGCGGCCGTCAGTTCACTGAGAGACGCCGAGCTCGCGGTTTCACTCGCGCCACGCTGCACGGAGCGCGCCTACCGCCTCCCACCTCTCGCCTCCCGTCGTCCTACAGTTCCGTCCTGATGGCCCACAAGTCCGGAAACGCCGGCTTGTTGATGGTCGTCACGAGGTACTCCGCGCCGGCGGTGCCCCCGGTCCCGCGTTTCGTGCCGATCGTGCGCTGCACCATCTTCACGTGGCGGTAGCGCCACTCCATGAAGCCCTCGTCGAAATCGATCAGCCGCTCGCACACGAGCGCCACGGTGGGGTTCTTGCGGTATACCTCGATCAGCACGCGCTGCACGCCGGGATCGGCCTCGATCGGCCCCGTGACGTCGCGCTCGAGGGCGCTCCGCGGGACGGCGTAGCCGTGGAGCGCGAGGTAGGCGAGAAAGGCGTCCCACAGGGTCGGGGCGAGCAGCCGCCACTCCACGCGCGCCCGGTGCTCCGATCCCGCCGGGTAGCGCTCGAGCGCCGCGCGGCTCTTGACTCCCAGCACGCACTCGAGCTCGCGGAACTGGAACGACTGGAACCCGCTGCCCGCCTCGAGCCGGTCGCGGAAGGACAGAAACCCGAGCGGGGTGATGGTCTCGAGGATATCGATCTGCGCGACCAGCACCTTCAGGATCGTCAACACGCGTTTGAACGTGTGCAGGGCGGGGGGCGTGTCGCTCCCGCGGAGCAGCGCCATCAGGTGGTCGAGCTCGTGCAGCATCTCCTTGAACCACAGCTCGTAGACCTGGTGGATGATGATGAACAGCGTCTCGTCGTGCTCGAGCCCGCCCTCGCGCGGCTGCTGGAGGCCGAGCAGATCGTCGAGGCGGAGGTAGCTGGCGTAGGTGACCGGCATTCTCAGGTGAACCTCGGCTTGTAGCGATTCATGGTTTCATACGGATCCGGCCAGGGCAGCGTGTACCCCAGCTCGTGGGCCGCGTGGCGGGTCCAGTAGGGGTCCCACAGGTGCGCGCGGGCCAGCACACAGAGATCGGCGCGGCCGGCGGCCAGGATCGTGTTCGCGTCGGTGTAGGACGAAATGTTGCCTACTGCCATGGTGGCGATCTCCGCCTCATGGCGCACGCGGTCGGCGAACGGGGTCTGGAACTGGCGGCCGTACACCGGCTTGGCATCCCACACCGTCTGGCCGGCGGACACGTCCACGATGTCGCAGCCGTGCGCTTTGAGGAGCTTCGCGACCCCCACGGCATCCCCCGGCTCGATCCCCCCTGGCGCCCAGTCCACCGCCGAGATCCGGACCGACAGCGGCTGGGACGCGGGCCACACCGTCCGAATGGCGTCGAGCACCTCGAGAGGAAATCGCATACGGTTGGCCGGCGATCCCCCGTACTGGTCGGTGCGGCGGTTGGTCAACGGCGAGATGAAGCTCGCGAGCAGGTACCCGTGCGCGAAGTGGATCTCCAGCACGTCGAAGCCCGCTGCGACGGCCATCCCGGTGGCGCGAACGAAGTCGGCACGGACGGCGTCCATGTCGGCGCGGTTCATCTCGCGCGGCACCTGGCTGTGCGGGAAGTAGGGGATGGGCGATGCCGCCAGGATCGGCCAGTTCCCCTCGGACAGCGGCTCGTCGATGCCATCCCACGCGAGCCGGGTCGATGCCTTGCGGCCCGCGTGTCCCAGCTGCAGGCCGATCTTCGCGTCACTGTGGGCGTGGACGAAGTCCACGATGCGCCGCCATGCCGGCACGTGCTCCGGCTTGTACATCCCGGTGCAGCCGGGCGAGATCCGGCCCTCGCGGCTGACGTCGGTCATCTCGGTGAACACGAGCCCCGCGCCGCCGATGGCGCGGCTCCCCAGGTGCACCAGGTGCCAGTCGTTCGGGGTGCCGTCCTCCGCGCTGTACTGGCACATCGGTGAGACCACGACCCGGTTCACGAGCAGCAGGTTCCGCAGCCGGAACGGGGTGAACAAGGGCGGGGGAGGTGGGGACGTGGGGACGTCGACGGCGGCCTGAGCCGCCGCCTGCTCGGCGAACCAGCGGTCCACGCTCGCGACGAACGCCGGATCGCGCACCTTCAGGTTGTCGTGCGTGATCCGCAGGCTGCGGGTGAGCAGGTTGAAGGCGAACTGCACCGGCTCGAGCGACATGTAGCGCTCGCTGTCCTCGAACCACTGCAGGCTCACCTGGGCGGCGCGCTGCGTGCTGTCGACCGTGGCGCGGCGCTCGGCTTCGTAGGCCGCGAGGGCGGCCGGGACATCGCGCTCGCGCTCGAGCGCCCGGGCCAGCGCGATCGCGTCCTCCATCGCGAGCTTGGTGCCGGCCCCTATCGAGAAGTGGGCGGTGTGGGCCGCGTCGCCCACCAGCACCGCCTTGCCGTGGTGACAGCGTTCGTTGCGCAGGGTCCCGAAGTTGCGCCAGACCGAGCGGTTGGCGACCAGCCGGTGGCCCTGGAGTTCCTCGGCGAACAGCGCCTCGCAGAAGTCGAGCGTCTGCTGCTCGGTGGCCCGGTCCAGGCACGCGGCGCGCCACGTAGCATCGGTGGCCTCGACAATGAACGTCGACTGCCCCGGCTCGTACTGGTAGGCGTGCACCCGCCACAGGCCGTGGCGGTCCCGCTTGAAGTAGAACGTGAAGGCCGGGAACGGGCGCGTCGTTCCCAGCCACACGAAGCGGTTGGGTCGCCAGTCGGTCACCGGCTGGAACTGCTCCTGCCAGCGCTGGCGCACCAGGCTGTTGAACCCGTCCGCGCCAAGCAGGATATCGGCGTCGAGATATGGCGCGAGATCCGTGACCTCTGTCCCGATGCGCACGTCCACCCCGAGCTCCGCCGCGCGCCGCCCCAGGATGCCGAGCAACGTCTGCCGCGCGAGCCCGCTGAAGCCATGGCCGGTCGAGGTGAGCACCGTCCCGTTGTAGTGGATCTCGATGTCGTCCCAGTGGTGATACGCGCGGACCATGGCATCGTGAGTGGGGCGGTCCGCCACGGCGAGGTTGTCCTGCGTGGCGTCGGAGAAGACCACGCCGAAGCCGAAGGTGTCCTCGAACCGGTGGCGCTCGAGCACGGTGATCTCGTGCGCGGGGTCCGCCTTCTTCATGAGGATGGCGAAGTACAGGCCCGCCGGCCCGCCGCCGATGCTGACGATCCTCATGCGCCGGCTCCCGCTTCCCCCAGGAGCTGCTTCGCGATCACGAGGTGCTGGATCTCGGTGGTGCCCTCGTAGATGCGGAGCGCGCGGACGGAGCGGTACAGCCGGTCCACGGGATGGTCGGCCAGCACGCCCCGACCGCCGAGGATCTGCACCGCGTCGTCCACGATCCGCTGGGCGGCTTCGGTGGCGAACGCCTTCGCCATCGCGGCCTCGAGCTTCACCCGCGCCCCTCCGCGGTCCGCTTCCCACGCCGCCCGGTACACGAGCAGGCGAGCGGCGGCCAGGTCCGTCGCCATGCGGGCGAGCTTCTCCTGCACGAGCTGGAACTCGGCGAGCGGATGCCCGAACTGGCGGCGGCCCTTCGCGTGGGCCAGCGCCTCGCGCAGCGCCCGGTCCCCCATGCCGCACGCCGCGGCCGCCACGGTGGCGCGCAGCCGGTCGAGGATCCCGAGTCCCAGCCGATAGCCCTCGTGCTCCGCGCCGAGGCGGGAGGCGGCCGGGACCCGGCAGCCCTCGAACGCGATCTCGCCGAGCGGATGGGGTGCCGACAGCACGAGCGGCTTCACGAACCGCAGCCCCGGCGTGTCCGCCGCCACCACGAAGCAGGAGATCCCCCGGGCGCCGCGCGATCGGTCGGTCGCGGCGAACACGGTGTAGAAGTCGGCGATGCCGGCGTTCGAAATGAGCGTCTTGGTGCCGTCGAGCACGTAGTGGTCGCCGTCGCGCCGCGCGGTCGTCGCCAGGGCGCCGACGTCCGATCCCGCGTCCGGCTCGGTCATGGCGAACGCGGCCATGACCCGCCCCGCGAGGAGGGGGGTGACCCAGCGACGGCTCAGCTCCTCGCTCCCCGCCACGACGATCGGCAGGGCGCCGAGCGCCTGGAGCGCGAACACGGCGTCGGCCAGGGGCGATGCGGCGGCCAGCGTCTCGCGGATTTTGCCCGGGACGAGCGTGAGGTTTTCGTAGAG